>CAYYMW010000012.1:0-42272 GCA_964472515.1 uncultured Verrucomicrobiota bacterium
GAGATAAGGCCGTGGCCGCATGGGAAGCCGGCTACAAGAGGGCTAGCGATCACGCGGCCCTGGCTGACGTCCTGACGGCACTGCGTGTCGAGGGCACCTCCGCCCGAGCTGCGCTTGCGGCTTACTGGCTTCCAGCCGCGCTCTCCGGAGTCCGGCACATACCGCCCTTCGCCGCTACGGATGACATCCTCGCGATCATCGCCGTGGCGCGGCTGGTTTATGGGTCTGCCTGGCCGAATCAGGAAGCCGTGGCGCAACTGCGCGACACCGTCCGCTCGGCGCTCGCTTCTCTCGCTCCTGTCGCGTCCCCAGTGCCGCCGGCGGGCCTGCATCCCGTATCCCCGGCCGTTTCCGATCCGGCGCGCAAAGGGTTGGGTAATTGCGCAAGAGAAGCTTGAAACTATGAGAATCCTGCCTGCGCTGTGGTGCCAAACGGTGGAGCAGACGGTCGGCGGCTTTGTACGCCAGTGGTATCCCGCCGAGGTCCCGGCCTTTGAAGCCCGGTGGCGGTGTCTGCTCGAAACGGCTGCGGGCATGGAGCTGGCTGACCTCGTGGGTGAGGGTGCCGCGCGTTTGGACTCGGCCGCCGGGCTTGGCTTTAACGGCGAGGAGGCCGCTCCGCTGATGTCCCCCTTTGTGGTCCTCGCCACCTACGCCCTTCTGGTTGAGCTCCGGACGCGCGGCTTCTGCCCCGGCCAAGAGGTGCTGGAGGAGATCCTGCGGCGAAACGGCCAGGCCTGCGGGGCGCCCAAGCCGTTGGTGGACCAGCTGGCCACCGAGCTTGCGCCCCGTCTCTTGCGGTCGTTCGAGGCGTTGGATCCAGGCTCGCTTGAACAGCTGCTTGGCTCGCGTCGGGTCTCGGAGTCAGATCATCCTACCGCAGTGGTGCAGTCCTTGGGGGATGGGGTCTTGTCGTCGCCCGAGCGGGTGGCGCTGCAGCAAGCCGCTTCCCGCGTCGCCAGGGCGCTGGATGGCGGGGCCTATTCGCTGGTCATCGACGAGCTGGAACTCACGCTGCATATTCGCGGGTTGGTGCGGGTATCGAAGAAGCCCATTCTTCCCATCCGACGCATGCAGCGCGGGATGCTCTGGCTGGCCCTGACTCATGTCGGCGGCGAGGTGCGCTACCGGGAGATTGGCGAGTGGTTCGGGTTCGTCGCCAGCGACGACTACCGGCGCGTCTACCAGTACAAGATGGCGTTGGGAAAGCTCGTCGGCCTTCGCTTGCGCGGCAAGGTGCTCGCGGAAGGGGTGGCCCACACTTATCGGGTTCCCAAAGAGGGTTGGTCCTTTCTCTGGGTGAGGCGCCGTCCGGATCTACGGGAGAGCGCCCTGATCACCGACGTGGTAGACCGTCAGAATGAGCGTAAGGGTGCCCACACGCTTCGACGAGCTTGAGGACCTCTGCCTGCCCGCCTTGGCAGGCCGCCAGCAGTGTTTCTAGAAAGGGCCGGGCGGCCCGTTTGAGACGGCCACCGGCATCCTGCTTGTGGCGAAAGCCCAATCGTTCCGGCGAGCGGTGCCCGTTGGCATGATAGCTGTGCATGTTCCGCCAAGGCACCGGTGCGGGAACCCCGTCGGTGTAGCGAGGAGATCGATGAATCACCAAGCGGTAATCGGTGTGGGGTGGCTCCGCAGCAAAACCCTCCGCCAACGCCGCCCCCTCGTGGGAAGGCGGGTGCAGAATCCAGGTTTCGAAAGGCAGGGTGAAGGCGGTGGTCCGCCGATCGCCAAATTCCCGTTCGCGCGACAAGGCCACTAGGCGGCGCGCATACGCCGACAGCACCCACGCGGTGGCCTGCTCCCGGGACGCGAAGTCATACCGCGTTCCCGCGTACGGCTCCGGACACTGCGGAAGCCCGCGTTGAAGCGCCTCCTGTTCCGGCAGGAAGACATCGGTGAGCAGGAGGTAGCTGCTCTCATCCAAGGCGTCGATTCTGACCATGTTACTACCTCAAAGGGGTCCAGGTGCATAAACCTTTCGCCGGAATCACCCTGTGCCATGGCCTCGCGACGCACTTTCCCCATTTCACCTACATTTCACTGCCGCAGCCATAGAAACACCTAGCCGTCGTCGCCTATCGTGCTTGCGAATGATGAACGCAATTCAGTCATCGCCAGACGGGTGGGAAGCGAGGGTGCTCACGCCTTCTGTGCCTGCCCGTCAACGCACCGTCAAACACCTCCAATCCAGAACCACCATGAATCCTGCCAAACCCGTCACAATCAGTGTGCGCAGCCGGGCCGACGGCACGCATGTTTTCATCACCACCTCCAATGGCAGGCGCATTCACCGGGTCTTCGACGGCATGGGCGAGGCCCTTGCCTCGATTCAATGCCGCGAATTCCACCACGTCCCCACGAAGGTGAATGGCTATCCCACGATCATCACCTGCTGGGGCCGCGGCTAGTCTTTCCAACCCAACCTCATATCGACTCACAACCGACTACTGTCATGGACATCCTCACCCACCTTACCACCAGCCTCATCGCTTGGGCCGGGCGCTTGGACCCGGCCTGGGCGGCCTTCCTCATGCGGGCCACGCTGCTCTTCGGGCTGCCCACGCTCCTCTGCCACGTCGCCTTTATCAAGGGCAACCGTTCCGTGGCCATCCAGGGTCTGGGCCTCCTGATCGGTTTGCTGCTGGCCGCTTCCCTGCCGGTTCAGCGAGTGCATCTCGCGAGCGACCTGCTCAAGGCCTGGGTGCTCGCCCTCTGTTTGGCCCTGTTGATCATCCTCCCCGCCGTGTTGCCCCGTTTGCTGGTGCCCGCCCTCGGGCCGCAGCGCAAACTCCGCACTCTCGGGTACGGTGTTCTGATCGTTCTCTTCTTGCTGAACCTCCTCCGCTCTGCCTTCTGACCATGAGTACGCTCCGCTCCTTCTACTCCCGGGTTCGCCAGCAGCTCTGGCCCGACGACTCCCCGGCTCCCGCTGCAAGTCCGGAAGCGACCCAACCGGAGAGCGAGCCGATGGCTGGTCCCGAACCGCCCCGTTCCGCCGCCGAGCACGCCTACCAGGAACTCTATGCGCCCCGGCACGCGGCGGAGGAGCAACTCGCCTACCGTCCCGTCAACGGCGAGGGCGTCGTGCTCCAAGAGAAGGAGGCGTGGTTTCGCGAAGGCGGCACCCTGCGCAGTACCCGTGAGCGGACCCTGGTCGTGACCTGCTCCGGCCAGGTGGTTAGCCCGGACGCCATCAAGGTGCGCTGCCTCGACTGTGGCGGCTTCGACGCGGTGATGAGCGCCTGCGCCCAGTGCGGAGGCGCGCTCTGCCGCCGCCATGCCCAAGTCTTCCCTCCCTCCGGGCGGGTGCTCTGCCACCATTGCCGCCTGCTGGCGTGGGAGCAGTTCGATACCTGGTCGGCGGCAGACCAAGCCTGAAAGGAGATTCCATAACATGAATAACCCCGAGAAACCCGACCGCTTCGCCAAGGCCATGGAGCACTGGCAACGCCTCAAGGCCACGGGTCTGGTGCGCGACCCGCTGGCCCAGATGGAATGGGCCTGGAGTCTGTCGCCCCTGCGCGGCGGGAGTGAAGCCCTGCGGTTCCAGGCCCGGCTGGAGAACCGGCTGGCCGCCCGGGAACTCGCCCAGAGCGTCTGGGAGGCATCCCAGCCGGTGCATGCCCCGGTGGCACCAGGTCGGGGCATCAGCCTCGGTCTGGAGGTCGAGTTCCAACGCCCCGTGCTGATCGACGCCAGCCTCCTGGTTCGCCACCTCCTCGTGCAGGGATCGAGCGGCTCGGGCAAAACCACTTTCCTGGCATGGGTCGTGTCGCAGCTGATGAATCGCGTCCGCCTCATCGAGTTTGTTGACCATAAGGGGGAGGGCCGTCGTCTCCTTAATGTCCATCCGCAGGTGGCGATCTTCCGTCCGGATCAGGAGCCTTGGAACATGCTCGCCCCGGTGGGAACGCCGGAAATCTATTGGTCCGGCTGGGCGGCCGAATTTGCCCGTGCCTACAGCCTCCGGCCCGAGACCTGGACCGAGCTGCCGGCCATCCTCTCCCGCGTCGCGGCCGGACGCCGGCCGGGCGACCCCTATCCGAGCCTGGCCGACTTCCAGGCCATCCTCACCCGGTTGGCCGCCCGGGAGAGCAAGCCTAAGCTCGTCACGGCCGCGCAAGCCTTGGGCAATCTCGCCTCCGTGTTGGGACCGACCGCCCGCATTCGCCAAGCTCCGGATATCCAAGGCCGCTACCGGCTCATCGTCTACGAGTACCAGGGTCTGCCGCCCAGGCTGCACACCTTTCTCTCCGCCGTCCGGCTCCTGCGACGCCAACTCGAAACCACCAGCGAGGGCCACCATGCTTAACCGGATCTATCTCAGCGACGAGGCGACGATGGAGTTCGGCAAGGAACTGAGCCAGGACGCCGGTTCGGGCTACATCTCCGCCGCCAAGCGGGCCATCACCCAGTTGCGCTCGACGGGGACCGGCATTCTGGCCGGGGTACAGTTGGTCTCCGAAATCGACCCCAGCCTCAAGGCCAACGCCCGCACCCTCGCCTGCTTCCAGTCCCCCAACCTGCGGGACGCCCAGGAGATGCAGCGGATGCTCGGCCTGCCCGAGAGCGAGGTGGCCACTCTCCAGAAACTCCCCACCGGGACGGCCTATGTGTTGTCGGAGGGGTTCCGCCGCGCGGTCCTGGTGCGCGTGCCGGCCTATGAGCTTGGTCCCTATCCCAGTGATGAAGCTGTTGCTTCGCATATGGCCGCCGAGTTGGCCCAGTTGCAGGCCGAGACGATCTACTCGCCCCTGCCGGACAAAGACCCGGTCATCGACTGCCGTGAGTGGCTGGGGGAGCCGAAACCGCCCGAGCCCGAGGCTGTGCCGGCTGAAGTGCCGCTCGATCCCGCTCTGAAGCAGCGCTTCTTCGCCGAGCACCGGCTCCTGCTGCAGGACATCCAAACCGCCCCGCAGGCCAGTGTCACGGATCACTACCGCACGCTGGGTTGGAGCGCCGGACGGGGCCATCGGGTGAAGGAACAATTGCTCACCATGGGTCTGATCGTCAGCCACCGCCAGAAGACCGCCTCCGGCCGCCCCCGGGAAGTCCTGGCCCTCACGCCGTTGGGCGAGCGCTTTCTCCATGAAGCCGCTTAACCTCCATCGCGGTCACGAGACCGCCCAACACCGCGCCTGGAAAGCCCTGGCTGTCGCCCGGTTGCTCGCCGCCGGTTGCCTGCCGGTCCTGGCCGAGCACGGGGGCAGCGATGTGGTGGCCCAGCACCAGGGCTGGGCGGTGGCGTTCGAGTTCGAGCGCTCGCTCCGCAATGTCCGCCGCAACCTGGAACGGGATCTGGCGCAAGGCTGCCACCGGGTGGTCGTCGTGTGCGCCCACGCTCGGTTGGCGGCGCAAGTCGGGGCCCTGCTGCGGCGTCATCAGCTCCCCGGCCAGTCCGCACCTGTCCTCTGCCAGACCATCGATGCTTTCCTCGCCAGCCCGGTCGAGGAGTTCTTTCCGACCCTGAACCGCTGAACCGAAACTGACGCTTAACCCTTATCCCCACCACCCATGAAACGCACCCATCAACCTCCGCCCCGTCCCGGCAGCCGTCTCAAGCTTGTCTGGTCCCGCCGCGAATTGATCGCGGCGACCGGTCTTTGCTACCGGTCCCTGGCCAATCTCGAAGCCCGCGGCCTGCTCCGCCGCGTCCATGCCGGTGTGAACGTCGCGCTGTACAGTCACGAGTCGGTCTGCCAGTTGTTCGGCGACCGCACCCCCCAGTCCGCCTCACCCTCCGTGGATTCGACCCCGGACGAATCGGAGACCGGCCAGACCTGAACCGAACTCAACTTCTCATACATCGTTCCGTCATCCCAACTCCTAAAGCGAAAGGCAACTCCATGAACACCCCCAACAAACCATCGAAGCCCCCCCAGAAGCCCAACGGCACCCTTCATCCTCCGAGTGTTCCCCTGGGCGGTAGCGTCTCGGCCAAGGATGTCCACGCTCTCGCCGAAGCCCCTGTGGTCCTCCCGGAAGTCAACAAGACTTACATCCAGAGCCTGGCCGCCACCAAGGGCGCCCACGGCGAGTCCGAGGTCCGCAACTACCATCTGAAGCTGTTTCTGGAACGCAACGCCGAACTCCTGGCCCGTTGCGAGCAGTTGCGCGTCCGCGTCGCCGCCGAGGGCGAAGGCATCGCCCGCCAGCTCACCGAACTATCGGCGATCAACGACAACACCGACCGCTACCACGAACGGTGCGAGCCGACCCTCCCCAAGACCCGGCTGGTGGTTTGCCAGGTGATCTTCTTCCTCTTCTGCTCCTTGGTGCTCCTGTTGGTCGGTCTGAACACCAACGCCCAGGTGTTGCTGGCCTCCGGGGTGCCCGGGTTCGAGTCTCCCTGGCGGGCCTATCTCTTCAGCACGGTTCCCATCGGTCTGGCGTTCGGCCTCAAGGCGTTGCGCCACTTCCTCGCCCAACGCCAGCACCAGAAGTACTACACGGTCGCGATCTGGATCGTTGGGCTGCTCCTCGGGGTGCGCTGGGTCGCGCTCTTCGCCCAGACCTTCCCCGCGATGACCCAGAGCGTTGGCGACATTATCAATAACCTGAGCGCGGGCCAGGGCTCGGCCAACCCCGGGGTCGGCCTGAGCTTCATCATCGTCTCCATGCTCGCCGAATCGTTCCTGGCCGCCGGTTGCTGGCTCACGGTCGAGGCGATTGTCGAGAAGCACCAGCCTTCGGCCCGCCTGGACAATCCCGCCTATGTGAAGACCCAAGCCGATCTCGATCACTGGCACCACCGCCAGTACGAGCAACAAGGGCTTCATGCCAAAATCCACGGCAAGCTGACCGCCCTCGACGAGGCCCGCCAACGCTTTATCGAGGAGGCCGTCGGCCTGTTCCATCTGGCCCAAGCCTCCGCCAGCCACAACCAGCATCTGAAAGGTCTGTTCGAAGCCTAACCCCTCAAACCCTCAACTCCCTCAAAACCATGAAAAACTACCTGCGTAACCTGGCCCTCCTCGCCACTCTCGCGCTCGCCCATGCCGTGGGCTGGGGCGCCCCGTATATCATCGGCCTTTCGCCGCATTACACCCCCCCGGACCGCGAGGTGGTGGTCAAGCAGCTCCTGCTCTTCGTTCTGGAAGGGGCCTCGCCCGGGGACGAACTCACGGTCTATGACGCTCTCCACCAGCAGCCGGTCACCCGCATCGTGGTGCCGTCCGGCGGGCTCTTCGCCCACAATCCCCGCGCCCGCGTCCAGCACCTGAAGGGCGAGATCGCCGCCCTGCAGCGTTTCCTGTCGGCTTCGGCTTCGCCCTCCCCGGAGATGGCCGGGGTGATCGACGCGCCGGCCTTCCTGGCCCTCGCGGGGGCGCAGTTGCGCAAACCCGGCGAACCGGCGCGCATTCTCCTGCTGGCCTCGCCGTTCTACATGGACCCCGAGAATCCCTCGTGGAACATGAACGAGGCGTATCCTTCGGACGGCTGTGTGGCGGCCGGCCAACAGGACTCCGTCTTCGGCACCGCGAATAAGCCGCACGCTCTCGCCGGGGTTACGGTCCACTACGGGTACCTGCGCGAGTGTTTTGTGAACGACGTACACCGCGAGCGTCTCAAGCGCTTCTGGTCGCTGTTCGTCCATTCGCAGCAAGGGGTTCTGGTCACCTTTGCCCCGGACCTGGGCCTGGCCTTCCAGCGCGCCGCCCAGCATGTCCAGGCTCCCTGTCTGGAGGCCCAATTGGACGTGGGGGACGCCAAGGTCGAGATGCGCCGTGTCCTGCCGCGCTCGATCCCGGTCTGGCTGGGGGCGACCAACCCGGTGCCGGCGGTGGCGAGCGCGCCTTTGCCCGCCCCTTCGCTTCCGGTGCAGCAAACTCCGGCTCCCGTGACCCCGGCGCCCGCCCAAGCGGTTCCCGTTCCGCCTCCGGCAACGAATCAGCCCTCTCCGGCTTCTCCTCCGGTGACCAACCAGGCAGTGGCAGCGGCCTTTCCGGTCAACCCGCTGCCGGACAAGGTCGGAATCGGAATCATGTGGAGCGCTGCGGGTGTCGACTGCGACTTGTACGTGAAGCCCGGCCCCAACGCGAAGGAGTTGTTTTACCGCAACACCAGTTCGAAGGAGGGGCGCTACTTCCACGACTACCGCAACCGCAATGACCAGTTGGATTACGAGTATGTGGAGCTGAAGGCTCCGGTGGACCTCCGCCAGGTCACTGCCTGGGTGAATTACTATGCCGGCAACACGGCGCATGTCCACGGGCAGGTGGTGGTGTTCTACCAGGGCCAACGCCATGTGGGCGAGTTCGCGCTGGGTGCCAGCCGTGGCAACGAGGGAGGCGACGGTCGTAACCGCCACAAGAGCCCCCACTGGGTTCAGTTGGACCTGAACAAGACCGTCGGGCTGTCGGCCCCAACGCCAACTCCGGCGCAGCAGTAGCCTGCTCCCTGAGATTGGAATGACGCCAATCAAGCCATGCATCATCCCCCTGAGTCTGCCCGCACCTCGTCATATCGGACCACGGAAGCCGATTGCTGGTCCGGTGCGGCGGGCGAGCCAGGGGGGAGTCTGGTAACCAGGCTTCGGCGACGCACATTTGGAAGATCACGTTTCCTTGGCATTCCGTGCGTTCAGGCCGGCTTGTTCGTGGGTGCTCGGCATCGACATCAGACGCCCTCTCCAAGCGCCCGATGCCTCAAAACAGCACCCAGCAGTTTTGATTGATTCTACGCGCCACTTTGACAAACTCGGCCGCGTTGTCCATGGATACCCTGCTCCCAGGCACCGAGGTCACC
Source organism: uncultured Verrucomicrobiota bacterium (assembly GCA_964472515.1). Lineage (GTDB taxonomy): Bacteria > Verrucomicrobiota > Verrucomicrobiia > Limisphaerales > J093 > CAYYMW01. Next base: position 8,752 of record CAYYMW010000012.1, read on the forward strand.
GCTCGCGGGCTGCGGTGGGAGGTGGTTTTTACCCAAAATCTGGGTCCGCAAGTCCTTCATCGCTTGCGCGGCATCGAAGGCGCTTTCGCCGGGCAGGAGATTGACCTGCTCGATCCCTTCGATGAAATCACGCCGGTTGCCCGCGAGTTCCGTCCCGAGCAGCCCGCGCCGCTCCCTAACTGGCTGGCCTACCACCAAGCCTTCCTGCTCGAACAGGCCTTTGGCATGGAGGCCCTGAGCGCTGTTCAGCCTGGCCGGCTTCGGCTCGAGCCCTACCAGTTGGTGCCGGTGTTGCGCGCCATCCGCATGTCCCGCGTTCGCCTCCTTCTTGCGGACGGCGTTGGCCTCGGCAAGACCATTCAGGCTGGTTTGCTGCTCACCGAGCTGATTGCACGCCGCATCGCCCACCGTATCCTCATCGTGTCGCCGTCCGGCCCATTGCTCGACCAGTGGGAGATGGAAATGTCCCACCGCTTTGGCCTGCGGTTCCGCATCATCGACCGGCAGGCATTGGAGGAGGTGCGGCGCAGTACCGAACTGGGCGCGATCCCCTTCGACCACATTCCCCTCGGGCTCGCCTCGATCGACTTCCTCAAGCAGGAAAAAGTCCTCGAAGACCTGGAACGCTCGTCCTACGACGTCGTCGTGATCGACGAAGCCCACCATTGCATGGAGGTGGGCGGCGATGACCGCGACGCCTCGCTCCGCCGCCGGCTCGCCGAAGTACTCGCCCGGCGCTCGGACACGCTGATCCTCGCGACCGCGACACCGCACGACGGCAACGACCGCTCCTTCGCCTCCTTATGCGAACTCCTTGACCCCTCGCTCGTCGACGGGCGGGGCGTGCTTCGGGGTGACCGCTATCGCCAGCACGTGGTCCGGCGGCTCAAGAAACACATTCTCACCGAGAGCGGCCAACCTCGTTTCAAGGAGCGCAGCGTCGAGCCCTGCCCTGTGCGGACGCGCGGCGGCACACACGACCGCTTCATCGAGCTCCATCAGAAGCTGCTTGCGCTCATCGCGCCGGAGCTCCGCAAAGCCCTGCGCAACCGCCGCTACAGCGACGTGCTCTCCTTCATCTCGCTCCTCAAACGCAGCGTATCCACCGTCGCCGCCTGCAAGGCGACGCTCGCAGCCGTCCGCGACCGCTTTCGCGCCATCCAAACGGAAACGGCGGAAACCCAGGAGAGCCGTAAGCAACGCCTGCGCACGCTGCGCGACCTCAATCGCACCCTGGAACGCTTCGGCACCGTCGGTGTTGAGCAGGAACTGGAACAGCAGACCCTGGAGGTGGAAGACCTGGCTCAACAGCTCTTTGCCCTGCAACACGAAGTGAATGCCGAGGCCCGCCATCTTCGCCGTTATGCGAACATGGCCGACGCGCTCGATGACCTGATCCACATTGCCGAGGCCGCCGAGGCCCAAGATCCCAAGTTGTCCACGGTCGTCGCGGAGGTGCGGACTATCCGCACCGCCGAACCGCGTGCGAGCGTCCTGATCTACACCGAATACACGGACAGCCAGGCGGCTCTGGTGGGCGCGCTGCAGGCTGCGGAGGTCGGCCCGGTGCTCACGATGAGCGGCGAGGATGACGAAAAGACTCGCGCCCGCGTGACCGATCGCTTCCGCACCGAGGAGAACTTGATTCTGGTCAGCACGGACGCCGCCGCCGAGGGTTTGAACCTCCACCAACGCTGCCACCACCTCCTGCATCTGGAGCTCCCGTTCAATCCCAACCGTCTTGAGCAGCGCAATGGCCGCATCGACCGCTTCGGACAAGATAAAACGCCCATCGTTCGCTACCTATTCTTGTGTGGCACCTTTGAGCAGCGCATCTTGCTTCGGTTGATCGCCAAGTATGAGCGTCAGCGCAAATTGCTCACGTTCGTGCCCAACACGCTGGGCGTCACGGCCTCGGCGGAGGCCACGGCCGAACGGTTGCTCACCGGCTTGGTGGAGGAGGAAGCCGCCCTCTTCCAGCGCGATGAACCCGTTTTCGATCTCGTCGCTGGCCACGAGAACACCGGCGCCGATGTCGCCACGCGGGAGCTGTTGGAGGAAATCGACCGCAGCCTTCAGGGCTTCGAGCGCGCCGCCACGGCCAACACCTGGCTGGGTGCGGACGGCCTCAATGCCGAAGCCTCGCTCTTCGTCGAGGCCGACCGTGCTCGCCAGCGCGGCGCAGCCTTGAACAGCGTTGACCTTGCCCGCTTTGTTCGCGACGCCGTCCTCCTCGAAGGCGGCAACGTCCGGGAGGCCGCCCCGGACATCACCGAGCTGACACTCCCGTCCACCTGGATGCCTGGCCTCGCCGGCACCCCCGGCATTGACGCCGACACCCGCACCGCCCGTCTCACGACCAAACTGGAGATCACCCAGGACGAACAGAAACGCGAAGTTGGGTTCCTTGGCCGCGCCCACCCCCTGGTTCGCCGGGCCCTCGACCGCGTGCGCCACCTTGCGCTGGGCGGTACGGCTGCCTCGGTTGACCAGCGAATCAGCGCCGTTGCCGGTAACGTATCCGAGCCGACCCTCCTGTTCACGTTCCTTGGCCGCATCCACAGCCGGGCCGGGCGCGAGTTCGAGCAGGTTCTCGCCCTGCTCGTGCGGCCGCCGGGTGTTACGGAATTCCTTTCCAACAGCGAACGCTGGCTGGCGCTCGCCGACCCGGCCGATGCCATCAACACCCGCGACGTCTGGAAGCACCACTTCGCGCCGTGGGCACAGGACGCCGGGGCCACGGCCCTCGCCAGTGCTCGTGAGCATTTCCAGCCCGTTGCCACCGACATCCTTCACCGCCGCCGCAACGAGCTCCGGCGCGACCGCGAGCGCCTGCTGGATTGGCTCGCCTCCCGCTCCCGCGAAATCATCGCCGAACGCGGCCAACTCGCCGTGCAGACTGACCTCTTTGTGAACGGCGGTCCACCGGCCGCAACGCTAAACCCTGCTGCGCGCCGTGCGCCGGTCGCGGGTCCTGGTCCAGCGTCTTCCTGGCCTTCCCTGACCGATCCGCTGGAGCGTCTGGCTGGCTTCGCCAGTGACAGTGCGCAACCGATCGCCTCACGGCACGAGGCACAAACCGTCCTCGCGCTGTTCAAGCAGCGTCGGGACGATCTCGACGCGCGCGACGCGGTTCGCGATCCCGAAGTCACCCCGCTCGGCATGTTGATGATCCTGCCGCGCACCAAGAAATGAGCACCCCCAAGAACGACAACCCCACCGCCGCCCGCGGCTTCGATAGCCCGGTCGTCAGCCGCCAGGATGACCACCTGAATCGGTGGCCGCTGGCTCGTGAGATTGTCGGGATTGCCGCGACCGGTCCCAAGGCTTGGTCCGTCCGCGTCGGCATCTATGGTGAGTGGGGCACCGGCAAAACTTCCGTCCTCAGGTTTGTCGACTCCATCGCCAGCCCCGCGGGCCATATCGTCATCTGGTTCGACCCATGGGAGTATTCGAACAAGGCGGGACTCTGGCAAGCGTTCGTACTCACCGTTTATCGGACATTGGAGGCAAAGCTCGGGCAGATACCGGGAGCGGACGACGTGCAGTTCAAATCCGAATTGGGCGCGATGAAGAAAGTCATCGGCACGGTCCTGGAAGCGTTTGATGTCGGAAAGGCCATCAACGCAGGCCTCGACCTTCTAAAAAGGCACTTCGCTTTCAGTCCCCAAGACCTCGCCTCGTTGCAATCCGTCCTTGGTGACCGCAGAATCATCATCCTGATTGACGACCTCGACCGTACCGCTCCCGAACTGGTCCCCGAGATCCTGTTCGCCCTCAAGGAGCTCATGGACATCCCTGCTTTTTCCTTCGTTTGCGCCTTCGACCCCATCGTCGTCGGAGAAGTGCTCGGCAAATATCATCCCGGTTTCGGAGCGGGTCTAAAATTCCTCGACAAGATCATTGATTACCCCCGCTGGCTGCCTCCCGCCACCAAGGAGGCCCTCACCGAACTGGCCCTCAGCGAAACCCGGCGCTCCTGTGACTTTGTCCCAGAGGCTGCAATCCGCGACGCGGTTGCCTCTCTGCCTCCGAACCCACGCACCGTCCGCCAGTTTATCCGGCTTCTCGCGCTGCTCAAGCCCCAGATCCAGCGCCACCACGATTACGAGCTTCACTGGTCTGCGATTTTAGCCGCCACCAACCTCAAGATTCGTCACCCGCGCATCGCCTGCGAGCTGCTAAACGCCCCAGCTTTCTGGGACAGCATCGGTGTCATTAGCCTCGCCCTGAGGGATGAGAGCGAGGATGAAACGATGCGTGAAGCCATCGCAGAGCACGTCAAGAAGACGAGCCAACGACTCAACCTAGCCCTGACGTCGGCAGATCAAACCGAAATCGAGGCGGCCCTTTCCGCGCTCGCTTCCAAGGTGAACCTGTTCACCGGTCTGCAAGGTGAGTCAGTCTCCTATCAGTTCAACATCGCCGAAGCCCCCGCCGCCGTGACGTGGAGAGAGTTCGATTCCTTCCTGCAGCAGTGGGAGGCCAATCCCGTTTCCGTCGCAGTCAATGACTGGATCGCCCAACACGCCTCCAAGGTTCAGCGTGCGGAGGACGATGCGTACCGTGAGATTCTTCGGGCCGCGGTTCAACGCTACGCTGAAGTGCTCCGTCGAGCGGACAACGTCTTTGCCGAGGAGGACAACGTAAACCTGGTAAGGCAGGCTGAATCCCTTCTTGCCCTGCTGCAGTCCCTTGTCTTTGAGCTGGGTGCTATCAACCAGGCGACGAACCGAATCGGCGCTGCCGAGCTCGAAACCCTGGTGGACAAAATCGTATCTCTCGCCGGGTCTGCCATGCCGGTCCACTCACAGTTCTGGCCGCGTAACGAGGCCCTCATACTGGACCTCTTCAGCCGGTGGAGCCCGGACGTTATGCCGCTCATCCGACTCCTTAGCCCCTACGCTGGCATCCGACTCCGAAACTTCGACAACCAACCGGCCGCTGGCCTCCACAAGAAGCTCTGCGGCGTTGCGCTGCCGAAATTCGCTCGCCAGCTTATGGTCAGCTTCCGAGAATCGGGATTTGTCGAGCGCCTCGTCCGCAAGGAGGAGAACACCTTCGAAGCAGGGTGTATCTTCTGGGAAGCGAATGGCCCACTCTGGGGCCACTTGCGCGATGAGTTCCTCCAGATCCTCGCTGAGGCGCCTTCAAGCCGCTCTATCCAGTCGAATGCCTACGAACTCCTCCATTGGTTTGTCCTCAGCCGAGCGGGTCATGGGCCCGGAGATCCCAAAGCTATGCAAGCACTGCTTTCCGACCAAGTGGTGTTCGACGCAATCTGGAATGCCGCCATCGCCACCCCTCTCGGACCGCGCGCCGTATACCAACTCAGGCACCTTCCCCAAATCACTCAGCAGCTCAAAATCAAATGCGACCCGCCCGCCTGGTGGCAGCAGATTGCCGCCACATTCACAGTCCCGGCGCCCGCCACTCCACCGGCGATCACCCCCAGCGCCACCCCACCCGAGGAGGAACCAGAATGAACCGGCTGCTTAACATCACTCTGCAACCCGCACTCTCCACAATGCATTGTTCTTAATGCCGCTCGACCTTACAGCCGATTGCGCGTTCACCGGCCCGGCGCTGCCAGAGCCGTTCGTGAAGTTCAATCTGGAGGCGGAACTCAACCGCCTCTCGCTGCTGCCCAAGGCCAGCGGCCCGGAGGCCCGTGCCCTGCACGAGCATTGGCAGTTCGTCCGTCGCAAGCTCCGGAATCTCGTCGCCCACGGCGGTGGCCTGCGCGTCCAGAACCACGTCATCGAGCCGCTCCTCGCCCAACTCGGCTACGCCCGCATCGAAGCGGTCGAGGCCGTCCAGACGCGCGAAGGCGACGAGGACGGCGGCACTTTGCTCGTCACTGAAGATGGCGCGTCCCGGCTTCGGGTCTGGTGTGTGGACCTGGATGCCGATCTGGATGCCCCGGCCCGGCGCGGCCTCGCCTACCGTTTCAGCCATACCCGTATCGCCCAGCGCGTGTTGCTCACCACGGGTGAGCGCCTTGGGATCCTGACCAACGGCCTCGAACTGCGCCTCATCATTTCTGACCCGGCGCGAGTCGATTCCCAGGTTGCCATCAGCATCGATCCGCACTGGAAACGCAGCCGCGAGCTCCCGGATTCCGTCCGGTTGCTTCTCGCGCTCGCGTCGCCCGCTGGCGTCAAAGCCCTGCCTGAACTCATCGACAAGGCCCGCCTGCAGCAGGCCAAGGTCACCAAGGACCTGCGCGAACAGGCCCGCCATGCCATCCGCGAATTCATTCAGGAAATCCTCGATCATCCCGAGAACCGGTCCATTCTCGCAGAACTGGTGAACGGTGACCCAGTTGACGCTCACCGTGGACCTTCACCTGCTCCCGAACTCGGCGGTAGTCCCCATCCTGGCGGATTGCCACAGCTTGGGACGCCAAGTCCTGGCGCTGGAACGCAGCATCAAGCAGCGGACGGCATGACCGTTCGCCGCTCACCGTTTGCCGTTCACTCCAAGCACGAGCTTGCGCGTGCTCTGTGGCACGAAGGCCTCATCACCGTTTATCGCCTCCTGTTCATCCTCAAGCTGGAATCCACCGACGACCCGGCCCGCAGTTTCAGCTTCGCCTCCACCAGCCTCTGGCGCAACACCTTCTCCCCCAGCGTGGCGCTCGCGCCCATCGTTCGGCGCGTGCTCGACCACGGCGCACAAACCGGCCGCCTGCTGCAAGACGGCCTCCGCGCCTTGTTCCGCATGTTGTCGGACGGCCTCCAATGCACCGAGCTCAACGTCCGCCCAATGGCCGGTGCCCTCTTCGCCCCCGCCTCCACCCCGCTCCTGGGCCGGCTGCATTGGACCGAAGCGGCCGTCGCCCGCCTGCTCGACAATCTCCTTTGGACCCGCGCCGGACGCGGCGCCACCGCCCGGGAGCGGGTCCATTACGGCCCGCTCGACGTGGAAGATCTCGGGCGCGTCTATGAAGCTCTGTTGGAACTTGAGCCCGGCATCGCCGCAGAGACTATGTGTCGCCTGCGTCGCGCCAAGCTCGAAGTGGTGGTGCCCGCCGCCCAAGGCGAGAAGTATAAGCCGGTAGCAGCCGGCGCGAGGGGGCTCACGCCTGCCGAAGCCGGGGATACCACGAACGACGACGAACCCGAGGAAGAGGAGGAGACGAGTGCCGCCAGCGCCAAGAAGACGAAAGTCGAATGGATCGAGGAAATCCCGCCCGGACGCTTCTATCTGCGGGTTGGCCTGGGCCGCAAGGCCACCGGTTCGTTCTACACGCCGCACTCGTTCGTCCGCTTCCTTGTCAAAGAGACGCTCGGCCCGCTGGTGGAAAGAGCGGTGAACGGCGAACTGCGAACGGCCAGCAGTGGAAAGGCGGATGGCGAATCGCAGGACAATCCAGTCGTACAGGGACCCGGAGATTTGGCTATCCGGCCGGAGACTGGTGCTTCAGGTCTAGCGGATCGGGCAGCCGCCGTTGACTCCCTCCCCGACCCCTGCGCCATCCTCAAGCTCAAGGTCATCGACAAGGCGATGGGCAGCGGCCATTTCCTGGTCGAGAGCTGCCGCTTCCTGGGCGAAGCCCTCTACGACGCCGCGCGCCGCTGCGATGAACTCGCCGCCGCCGCCGAAAAGCTGGCGGAAGCGTATCGGAAGTCCGGTCACCCGGACCAGGCTGCCGAACAGGAAGCCCGTGCCGCCGCGCTCCGGCAGCGCGTGGTGGATCTGCCCGACCCGGATGATGAACTGCTCCGCTACCTGCCCAGCCGCTCCGTCGAGGGCACGGCCGGCGGCGTCTCGCACAACAAGGCCCTGGCCCTCTGCCGTCGCATGGTCGCCGTCCACTGCCTTTACGGCGTGGACAAGAACCCCCTCGCCGTCGAACTCGCCAAGTTGGCCCTGTGGATCGAATGCCACGCCGAAGGTCTGCCGCTCACCTTCCTCGATCACCGCCTGGTCGTGGGCGACTCGCTCACCGGCCCCTTCTTCGAGCACCTCCTTAAGTACCCTGGCTCCCAGCAACCGCTCAACGACCTGTTTACTCAAGGGCTCAGCGCCAAACTCACCGCCGCGTTGGGCGACGCCCTTCAGCATGTCCGCGCCCTGGAAGCCACCGTCGGCGTGACGGTGGCCGACATCGCCGCCAAGCAGGCCGCCAAGACCCGGCTGGATCGTGACCTCGCGCCCTTCAAAATCCTCGCCGCCGCTTGGAGCGGTGGCGTGATGCTAGGCGCTGAAGGTTGCGACGACACCGCCTACGCCGCCCTCGCCCAGGCAATCGGTGAAACGGCGAACCGCGAACAGGGAACTTCAGCCCCCTCCTCACCGCTCACCATTCACCCTTCGCTGCTCACCGCGCCGCTGCTGCGCATGGTCGCCAAAGGCCTCGGCCTACCCGCCGAGGCCGATTGGCAAACCATCTGTGGTGCCGTTCTCTGTCCACCGTTCGCTGTTCGCCACTCTGCAATTCCAGCCTTGTCGTTCGACCTCGCATTCCCCGAGGTGTTCTACCCGGACGCTAACCTGGTCAATCGTGCCGGCTTCGATGCCGACTTGGGCAATCCGCCTTGGGATCAACTGGAAATCGCCGAGGATGAGTTCTGGGCGTTCTATGAAATCGAAGCGGTGGCCTCTCGTGATCACCGACAACGAAAGGAACTGGTCAACCATCTCAAGCAAAACCCACTCATGGCAGCGAGATGGGGTGAGTATCTTGGAGATATTTGCGGGCTGACGCGCCTTCACGGCCTCTTGTTCTCATACCAATCCGCATCGGTTGGAAATTCCCAAACCACCGGTCGGCCTGACTTGTGGCGACTGTTTGCCGAGCGAACCGCACAAGTCATCGCCCCAAGCGGGAATCTCGGATTTGTCCTCCCTTCCGCATTTCATGGGAACGAGGGCGCGACGGGAATCAGAAGCCTTTACTTGGATGAATTGGCTCTTCGGTGCTGCTATTCGTTCGAGAATCGCCGAAAGCTATTTGAAATCGATTCACGATTTAAATTTGCATTGGTGGTCGCCTCTAGCCCAGGGCCGACACGTCAATTCAAGTGCGCGTTTTACCGTCACGATGATTCATGGCTTTTCAGGCTAAACGAACATGACGAGGCATTGCTAAACATCACCCATCTCGAAGCCGCAAGACTGTTTGGTCAGCACAGAGTCTTCATAGAGGCCAGAAGCCGGTTTGGATTTGAGCTAGTTAAGACGGTGAAGATCAACAGCGTGTCGACTTGGGGTGATTTCATTCGAGGAGTCGGCATGGCGTTCTCAAACGGAATCGAGTGCCATCGACGGCCTGATGTAGCTCGGGAAGCACCACCTGAGTTTCTTTATTCACGTTGGGTTTGCGACACTCGGGGTAAACTGCCCCCATTGATTCCGCTACTTGACGGAAAGAATGCCCACCAGTTCACAGACCAGACGGAGCATCAAGTCGGCGATGTGGGGCAACTAGAAAGGTTGACTACAAGTGCTCACTGGGCACTTAGCCTACGACATTTCCGCGTCGCTTTCCGCTACGTGGCAGCCTCCACCAATGAACGCACTTTGATTGCGGCGCTGCTCCCAGCACTTGTTGGCTTCACGAACGGTTTGGTTGGCGAGACCGCTCCAGAGGACAGGCCCAGTTTCAAGGCCCTTGCTACGCTCGCCCTCCTCAACTCCTGTTCATTCGACTTTCAGGTCAGGCAACAGGCGGGCACACACGTAAATCGATATGTCCTCGCACCGCTTGGTGTTCCAGAGCAGAATGGAATTCATCTATTTCTCGCCCATTCCGCTCTTCGCCTGACATGCAATCACGCCGGCTACGCGCCGTTGTGGCGGGAGCAGTTGGGCGAGGCGTGGCGGGAGGCGGGCGCAGCATTCACCTGGCCCGTGCTGTCAGGCGACGACTGCCGCTGGGCCGTCCGCGCCGCCATTGACGCCGTGGCGGCCCATGCCTACGGCCTCACCCGCGACCAATACGCCCACGTCCTGAGCACCTTCAGCCACTCCAGCTACAAGGATGCTCCGCGCCAATGCCTAGCCGCCTTCGACGAACTTCAATCCATTGGCCTGGAAGCCTTTACCCGCAAGCACGACCCCTACTGGGACATCCCCCTGAACGAAAACCTCCCCCAACCGGTGATTGACCTGCCCATCCCGCAACCCATCACCCTGAAGGAAGACGCTCCCGCCTACCGCCACGGCGAGCTTTTCGATTTCCAAACCACCTCCGCCCCGCCCGGCAGCGGGGCCCTCTTCAATGAGCAGCCGGTAACCAAGAGGCGCGGAAGGCCGAGTCGATAGCGGGTCATGAGCTGGGAGTTCACAGCCACCACCCCTGACGAACTGGCCATGGCCCATCGGTCATATCCGAGATGCGCGAAGCGCACGGTCGCGGAGGAGTTGCTGCAAATGACGCTCTTGCTCGAATCGCTCGGGCTTACCGGATTAGTCGAGTACCCGCTCAGGGCACGCCACACCGGAGAGTACAGTGTGCCTGACTTCCACCTGGAATCGGGCCGCCAACGCATCGCGGTGGAGATGGCGAAGGTCACGACGACCAACCTGGAACACGCGCGGGCACTTCAGATGCAGATCCCAGACCCCCCGTTGCATTTCGACGCCACCGACCTCTGCGAGACGGAGGCGCTGGCGCGGAAGCTCAAGTCAGGCCATGACACCTGGTACATGTACCTCGCTGGCCGCCTGACGCCCGACTGCCGCGCCTGGCTCTCGAGGTGGAACGCACAGGAAAGGGTGCCCGATAGCGTCAAAGCGCTCCTCGTCGCCGCCCTCAACTCCATCATCGATGGTCCACCGATTGAGGGAGAGCCAGCGTTAACCGACGCGTTTCCTCGCCCGGAAGTGATCAGGGTGGAGGGCTTCCCTCGCCTGGAAGCGCCGCGAGACCGGAAAGGGTGGTTGGAAGAGGCCTTTTGGGAAGAGTTGGCCACCCCAATCAACCCGACCTTGATGGTGGGTCCGTTTTTGCGCCAGAACGATCCAAGGATGGCTCGCAACGAAGTGCTGGGGACGGGATTCCTTGTTCATCCGTTGGGCCTTGGCAGTCCCACCCTTGAGGAAGAGGATCGGATCTGGGTTGAGAGGTTCTGCTCAGAAGTGCGGGACAAGACCGCGAAGCTTACTGGGGACGTATTCTGTCACGGTGATGAGGACTGGCTGGTCCTCTGGGATCGGCTTGGCACTGACGAGCAGCAACTGTCGCGGAGAGCCGAGACCGTCTTCGAGCGACTTGCGCCATTCTGGGGACCTGGTTGGTTCTCCCGCGTCTTCGTTCAGGCTGAGTATTTTGAGTGGCAATTGATGTTCACTGAAAACTCCAAGCCAAGACCGCTCTGCCCGCCGCGCTGACCCGCTTGCGGATAGGTCCCATCGTTCTGCGTTCTCGCTTGGCAGAAGTGGCTGGAACGAGGTACCTTGACGCACGATAGACATGGCCACAGCCGATCAAGTCAAAGCGTTGGTGAAGAGTCACTTCGAAGGTGACGACGAACGGTTTTATTCCGTCGCGCTGCAAGTGGCGGCCAACGAGGCGCGGAAAGGCCACGCCGAGTTCGCGGCGGAGCTGCGGGACTTGGTTGACCGGGTGAGGACCCGCGCGGCAGCCGCGGCGGGCAGCGCGGCGGTCGTGAGCTTCTCGAAACCGCAGGGGGAACTGGCCGATCTGCTGGCGGTGTCGTATCCCACCACACGGCTGACGGACATGATTTTGCCGCCAGCCCTCCAGGAGCGCCTCCAGCGAATTCTCGACGAGCAGCGCCAGATGGGGTTGCTCAAAGGCCACAACCTTCAGCCACGCCAACGCCTGCTCCTGACCGGCCCCCCCGGCTGCGGGAAGACGATGACCGCCTCCGCGTTGGCGGGAGAGTTGGGCATTCCCCTCTTCGTGGTGCGTCTGGACGGGTTGATCACCAAGTACATGGGTGAGACCACGGCGAAGTTGCGGCTGATCTTTGACGCCATGGAACGGACCCGGGCGGTCTATCTGTTCGACGAGTTCGATTCCATCGGCACCGACCGTGGCCACGGCACGGATGTAGGGGAGATCCGGCGGGTGCTAAACAGCTTTCTGATGTTCATCGAGCACTACACGGGAACCAGCCTGGTGGTGGCCGCGACCAATCTGGGTCGCAATCTCGATGTGGCCCTGTTTCGTCGTTTCGACGATTTGATCGAGTTCCAACTGCCGGATGCGCCGCTCGTGGAGGCGACGCTTCGGCGCCGGTTGGCCACGATGCCCGGAACGGTGCGGGTCGATTACGCGCAGGTGGCCGCGGAGGCGGGCGGAGTGAGCTTTGGGGAGGTGGTCAGGGCTTGCGACGAAGCCATGAAGGAGTGCCTCCTGCGCAAGCGGGATGAACTCCGCACCGAACACCTCCTACGATCCCTGCACGAACGCCGGAGTTTCCTGGGCCGCGGGAGATAGGGGCGAACCATGCCTGAACCACAAGGGGAGCGGTTAAAACATCTGATCGTTGAGGGAAGGGTAGCGGGCGAGAGTTTCACGAGACCCCGACCAGGCAGTGGCCCGGATTTCCCCACTCCACTCCGCGACCGCCACACGCACGCGGCGAAGCTGGCGCAGGAACTTGACCGGATACGACAACGGGGGCGGCAGATTCAACAGGACCGCTTGGCGGCCGGGTTGACCACGGACTTTGGGCTGGTGATCGAATTTGCCAGCGATCCGGGCTTTGAACTGAGAGCCAAGTCACTGGAACGTCGTCGGTCTGGCATTCAATTGCTCAACCTGCGAACCATGCAGGTCAGCCTTGCCGATGGGCGCTCGGAGCCTGTGGAAATGGCCACCGTGCGAGTGCCGTACGGCAAACTGGACACGCTGCAGCGGCTCGTCGATTCGTATCGCTCCAAACAAAGCCCGTCAGGCACGCCCAAGCACCAGGAGCTGATCGATTCCATTGCCGAAATCCGGGAAGCGGCCTTGGAGGCCTTCTGGACCGAGACTAAGGCGATGCCTGCTGCAGGGGCCGACGCTTGGTGGGAGGCCTGGCTCCACACGGGGCCGGATGGCGACCAACGCGAGGAGGTTCGCGCGCGCTTCAGGGAGTTGGCGGGGCAACTGGGCATCGAGGTCACCGACGAGTTGGTGACTCTGCCAGAAAATACGGTGGTGCTGATCCGTGCGCAGCGGGAGCAACTGAGCCGATCGCTGGACCTGCTGAATTGCCTCACCGAGCTGCGGTCTCCCCAAGTTCCAGCCGAGCATTTCGCCGCCATGGATGCGGCGGAACAGAAGGAATGGGTGGAGGATGCGTGCCGCAGGATGTCCCCACCTTCGCCGCTGGCCAACGCCGTCTGCTTGCTGGATACCGGTGTCAACCACGGGCATCCGTTGCTGCAGCCGGTGATCCCGAGCGACGGAGTCCAGACCTACGACCCCGCCTGGGGCGCCGCAGACGATCTGGGCAGGCCTCATGGATCGATGATGGCGGGCCTCGCCGCCTTCGGCGAGCTGACCGGGATATTTCTCGGCACCGGCCCAATCCAACCCACGCACTGGGTCGAATCGGTGAAGATGGTCAACTTCGCCGCGCCCCATGAGCCGCACCTTTATGGCCACGTCACCCGGCAGTCGGTGAGCCGAATCGAGATTGCCGCTCCTCGGCGGCCCCGCGTTTTCTCCATGCAGGTAACGGACGCCAGTACTTCGGACTGCGGCCGTCCGACGTCGTGGTCTGCCGCGGTGGACGAGTTGAGCTCAGGCTACAGTGAAGAAGACACGCCTCGGCGGCTCATCTTCATCAGCGCGGGCAATGTGGACATCCAGCAGCCAAGCGAGTATCCGTCCCTGAACGAGACCGAACAGACGCATGACCCGAACCAAGCGTGGAATGGCGTCAGCGTGGGAGGATTCACCGACAAGGCGGTGATCAGCGATCCGGCATATGCCGCCTGGCACCCTTTGGCGAAGCTTGGCGGGCTTTCTCCGGCGAGTTCAACCTCGTTGACCTGGGACCACGACTGGCCCATCAAGCCTGACGTTGTCATGGAGGCGGGCAACCGGATCGTGGAGCCCCAAACCGGCGCAGTGGATCGGCATGGGGACGTTCAATTGCTGACCACCAACGCGAAATGGGGAAGCCGCCTGCTCACCACCACGGGGGACACCAGCGCCGCCGCGGTCCAGGCGGCCCGCTATGCGGCGTTGATCCAGGCGGAGTATCCCGCATTGTGGCCCGAGACGATCCGGGCTTTGTTGGTCCACTCCGCTGATTGGACCCCGGAGATGCTGGGGCACAACCCACCTGCGGCGATCCTGAAGCGCGATTGGCAGCGCATTGTGAGGACTTACGGCTTCGGCGTTCCCAATTTGCCTGCGGCTTTGCGAAGTGCGAGGAGCGCCGTGACGTTGGTGTGCCAGGATGAATTCCAGCCGTTCATGCTGGAGGAAGGCAGCGTCAAGACCAACGAAATGCGCTTTCACGACCTCCCGTGGCCCCGCATCGCCTTGGAGAGCCTGGGGGAAGGGAAAGTCGAGATGAGGGTGACGCTCTCCTACTTCATCGAGCCGAATCCAGGGCCCCGGATACCGACCAGCAGCTACCGCTATGCCTCGTGCAACCTGCGGTTTGAGGTGGGCCGGGCTACGGAGAGCGAAGCGGAATTCCGAGCAAGAATCAACGCGGAGGCGCGGGATCAAGAAGAGCTTGGGTCGCGCGCCGAGTCGGATTCGACCGAGTGGCTGCTTGGCGCGAAGCTGAGGCACCGGGGTTCGCTGCACTCCGACGTTTGGGCGGGCACTGGAGTTGACCTGGCTCGCAAGAACCGAATTGCGGTCTTCCCCACCAACGGTTGGTGGCGCCTGCGGAAGCATCTGAAGCAATATAACCGGCGGCTTCGTTATACGCTGGTGGTTTCCCTCAAGACGTCCGCGACCGGCGTGGACCTCTACACTCCAATCGAGATCGCGATACGCACCCGCATCCCGGTAGCCACATGAGCTTGAACCCGATCATCGCCCTCGACCACGTCATCGAGGAGTACCGTGATTACCTGCAGTCCGAATTCCGCGCGCGTGATCGGTCGTTGCGCGAGGCGCTGGAAGTGGAACTGGATCGGCCGCTTTTTCTCGCTCAGGAACCGTTCTACCAGGCTCACCGACCTTTTTGTGCCGGGGAGGCGTGGAATCGTCTGCCGCTCGATCCAGCCCTGGCCCGCGTCATGACCGCGCGCTCGCGCAACGACCGGGCCTACCTGCATCAATCGGAGGCAATCAACCACCTGCTTGGCCCAGCAGCTTCTCCGTTGGTGGTGACGACGGGTACTGGCTCGGGCAAGACGGAGTGCTTCCTGTTGCCCGTCATCCAGAACGCCATGGACGACGCGCACCGCTTCAAGCGCTCCGGGCTGACGGCGATTCTGGTTTATCCCATGAATGCCCTGGCCAACGACCAGGAGAAACGCATCAAGGAGTACTTGGAGGCCGCGGGCGTGGCTGACGAAGTGGACGTGCGAAAGTACGACCGTGGCACGAGCCAGACCGAACGCGAACGGATGCGCAAGAACCCGCCCCGGATTCTGCTCACCAACTACATGATGTTGGAGTATCTGCTGATTCGTCCAGCGGATCGAGATGACCTCTTTGCCAACCATCGTTGCCGATTTCTGGTTCTCGACGAGGTGCATACCTATCGCGGTGTGCTGGGCAGCAACATCGCACTTTTGCTGCGACGCGTCCGTGCGCACCTCGCCCAGGCCCGCCAGGACTGGTCGCCGGATGTTCCCGCTGAGCAACGCACCTCGCGTTATCCAACGCTCCTGACGGTTGGCACGTCGGCCACCATCAAGAGCCTCGGTGATCCCAATCAGTCCGCCGACGAACGACGCCAACGACGCGACGCAGCGGTGCAGGAGTTCTTCAGCCGGTTGACCGGCGAGACCGTTAACACGATCCGCGTGGTCAGCGAAGTGCTGGAACAAATCAACATTCCGGCGGGGGCACGCTTTGCCGCCACAGTGCCCAACCCCGAGCCCGTTGACGTGACCAAGGCGGACTCGGTCGAACGGGCACTTTGCGCCTCTGCTGGCATTGCGCCTACTGGGGACCTTGCCCTGGCCGCCCGCCATTGCCGCTTGCTCTGGCTGCTGAATCAATGGCTCGTCGCGAAACCGATGTCCGCCGCTCAAATGGTCCAGCGGCTTCTCACCGAAGTAACCGAGCGTCAGGGCGCCAATGCCGAAGCCCTTACGCGGGAGGTGGAGGCGGTGCTGCTCGCGGGATCGGCGTTGCCGGACGATATGTCAGGCGGCTTGCGTCTGCGGGCCCACCGGCTCATCCGCGGCGGCTGGAAGTTCGTTCGCTGCATCGACCCCGCTTGCGGCCGCATCTACCCGATGGGGCAGCCGGCGTGCGGTTGTGGTCGCACCACCGCTCCGCTGTTCCTTTGCCGTAACTGTGGGGCCGATTATCTCCGCCTGAGCGGGGATCCGGCTTCGGGACAGCTGCGACCCTACGCGGAGGACGCTCCGGGCCAGGAATGGATGCTGTATGATGCCGTCCGCCAAGAGGCGGACAATGTGCCCGAAGACGAAAACGAGGAAGCGGACGAAGAGAATCCACCCCGACGGCGTGGTAGCAAGCCACGCATTGAACGAGTGCGCGGACAGCCCGTCTATTCCGGCTCTTTCGATCCGCGCACTACTACATTCAGTCAGACCGCCAGCGATTTCCCGTTTCAGGTGAGGATGGTACAAGGCCGCTCGCGTTGCCTTTGCTGTGGCGGCACCGCTGGCACTCGGAACGTCATCACGCCCGTCGCCCTCGGAACGTCCGCCGCCATCAAGGTATTGGGGGAAGGTCTGGTTGAGGCGCTCGCAGAGGCCAACGCCTACCGTCCGGGTCACGACGGCAAGGAGCGCCTGCTCATTTTCAGCGACAGTCGGCAGGACGCCGCCCATCAGGCCCGCTTCATCATTTTCGCGAGCCGCTACGATCGGATGCGCCGCCGCCTCTACCAAGTCCTGGAGACCAACGGCGTCATCGGCGTTCAACGGGCTGTGGAACTGCTGGGCGAAGCTGGTGTCCGCGAGGGCGACAATCCCCACGCTCCCGAGGACCCTCAACGCCGTCTGACCGAGGACGAACGCCTGCGGGTCCGCGGTTGGGAAGAAGCGCCGTTGCTCGACGAAATCGCCGTCACCCCTTTCTTCCGTGGCACCTTGGTCAATCTTGGCGTTCTCGCGATCGGCTACGACGGCTTGGAAGAAGAGGTCCGTGATCGCGGAGGGACGCTGTGCGCACGGTGGGGCATCACGCCCACGCAACTGGGTCATCTTTGCCGTTGCTTCTTGGACGAGATGCGGGTGCGCAGCATGGTTTCCCGGGAAATGCTACGCTATCATCCTCGCCACCCCGCCTGCCCGGAGTTCATCGCCCGGGCGGATTGGGAACGCAAGGTGGCGCAGCCAAAAGGGCTTCCCGTGGATGTCGCCGGGAACCCGCTTCCCTACGGGGATAACGCCGCCGCCCCCAGCGGTATAACCGTCCGCAGCGCTTGGCGGGCTCCCGGCGCTGGCGGCCGTGTGCCCAGTTTCCAGCGCCTCGTGGATGGCTTGCTGGCCCGCTTTGGCGCACCACCCATCACCGCTGACGACGGTCTTGCTTTGCTGCAATTCCTCCAGCGCGGTGGTTTCGTTACTACTTCTGACGTGTTTGGCCACCGTGATCGAGCCCGAGTCTGCCAATTGAACGCTGAGGTGCTTCGCCTCTGGCTTCCCGCCGGCACCCGTCGCTTCCGCTGCAGTGTCTGCTCTTGGCCGCTGGCCGGGGCACAAGCGGGGGCACCCTGCCCTCGATGCCACGGTAGTGCCACGACTTGGTCGGATGATGAAGTGGCGCAGCACCGCACCGTGCGCCGCATGAGGCAGCCTCAGTTTCGGCCCTTGGTGGCCGACGAACACACGGCCCAGGTCACCAACGACCGGCGAGTGGACTTGGAAAACCGGTTCAAGGCAAGCGCAGGGGAAGCCCCTCTGAACGTCCTGGCTTGCTCGCCGACGATGGAAATGGGCATCGACGTCGGTGGACTCGACGCCGTAGTCCTTCGAAACGTGCCCCCTCGCCCGGACAACTACGCACAGCGCGGAGGGCGCGCGGGTCGGCGAACGCGCGTGGGTCTTGTGGTTGGGTACGCACGCAGCACCCCGCACGATCAGTATTTCTTCGACCATCCTGAGGAGATGATCTCAGGGGAAATCCCGGCACCGGCGATCTCCCTCGGAAACCGCGACGTCCTCCTTCGCCACCTCGCTGCCATTGCCTTTGGAGCTGCCGACCCCGGCCTCGCCGGCAGGATGGTTGAGTATATTAGCGAACAAGGCGAAGTGAAACCGGAATCCTTGAACGCGCTGACCACGGCCGTTCAGGCTCAGACCGACCATGCATTGCAGCTGGCCCGACAGGCCTGGGGCGAGAATGTGCTCTTGGAATGCGGCTTGAGCGAAGAGGCGCTTCGCGTGCACCTCACTCGACTCCCGGAGCGCATCAAAGACGTGATGATGCGCACCGCCCGACAAGTCCAAGAACTCCGGGCTGCTCTCGAACGGTTCTACGAAACGCTTCAGGGACGGCAGCCTGGCGTGCGAGCAGCAGATCTCGTTGCTCGGCTACTGGGCATCCCCGTCCACCAACGTGATGCGCGGCCGGAAGCCGACGACGCCTCGGCTGGATATCCGCCCCGCCGATTTGCTGAATTTGGCATTTTACCAGGCTACGAGTTCCCGTCAGAGCCCGCGTCGGTCAGGCTCTGGGGAGATGCCAACGAGGAGACCCCCGTATCTGCGGCTCGACGTTTCGGCATCTACCAATTCATGCCCGATGCCCCGGTCTATGCCCGGGCCCGGCGCTGGAAGGTCATCGGTCTCGACGTCAGCTCACCGTGGAATCCCCGAGGCGACACCCCTTGGAGTTATCGCCTCTGCCGCCGCTGCGCGCTCAGGTACTCTATCGAGCATGCGCGCTGCCCCCGGTGCCAACTCGCCGAACCCGGCCAATCCTACCCTGCCTTCGAGTACGGCGGCTTTCTTGCCCAACGAAATGAAGCTCCTGTCCTCGATGAAGAAGATCGAATTGCCGCGCGCAATCTCGTGGCTTTCTACCCTCAATGGAATGGCGAGGTGTTCGAGCGCTGGTCGGTAGGACCCGGCTGGCAGCTCGTGCTCAGTCGCAACGAGGAGGTCCGCTGGCTCAACGAAGGGCTGGAACCCACTGAAGCCGAGCGGGAGTCGGGAGTAGTGCTCCACGGCCAGGCCCGGGGATTCGCCTTATGTGGCACCTGCGGCCGGCAATTGACGTCGCCACCGCCGGAAAAGCCCGGAAGTCGCCGTCGCGCCAGGACGGGCAACGCTCGCGCCCCCTTCGGCCACACAGCATCCTGCGTCCGGGCCGGCCAACCGCCGCAACCCGCCGGAATTGTCACCAGTGTAGCAGCGGAAGTCCTACGCCTGATTGCGTTCATTCCCGAAGCCTTCGCTTCGGCTGCTCTGGAAGAATGGACTCACTCACTCGGCGCTGCGCTTCGCATCGGCATCCGTCAACACCTCCTTCTCGAAGGCAGTGAAATCGAATTCGAGCCTGAAGGGCCCTGGCAAACCACTCAGGATGCCGGTTCCTGCCAAAGGGTGTCACTGACGTTCGTGGATCCCAGCGTCGGCGGCAGCGGCTACATCGCACGCATTGCCAGGGAGTTCCATCTAATCGCACGCCGTGCGATCGAGCACTTGAATCATCCGGACTGCGAAACAGCGTGCTATCGTTGCTTGAAGTCCTACCAGAACCAACGGCACCACGACAAGCTGTGCTGGCCGTCAATCATCGGTGACTTGGAACAGCTGGCCGAATCTCCTTCCGAACCTGTGCCTCTCGAAGTCGGCGACAGCAATGACCCGCGACCGTGGCTTGAGGCATTCGCGGCCGGCGTCGGTTCACCCCTCGAACTTCGCTTCCTTCGCCTCTTCGAGCAACACGGCTTCCATCCCGACCGCCAAGTGCCTGTCGCCCCCAGCGAGGCCGAGCAACCGATCTCAATCGCTGATTTCGCGGTGCCGTCCCGACGCCTTGCGATCTACGTTGACGGCGCCGCCTTTCACGTCGGTACTCGCCTTCGTCGAGACCGCATCATCCGCAACCGACTTCGGGATGGCTCGCTGCGTTGGACGGTCGTCGAACTCAGAGCCGCGGACTTGGCCCGCGGAGCCGTGCTCGTGCAGGAGTTGATAAATCGTTGAATGCACTTTGTTCACGCACGCGACGCAATCCAAGTTCACGGTCAGGTGGTTAACCCCGCACTACCTCAGAGAGGAACAATTCTATGAGATCGTCTACAACACCGCTTGTATTACCGATGCTAGAGGCATAACTCCTAGGTTGCTTCAACCTAGAGGAATGTCAAGCGATCATGTAGGCGTTTTCATCCATGCTGAACCGTGGCAATCGGCTGCTCCTCCTCTAACACCGTCACGCAGAGCGGCCGATTCGCCGTGCAACATCTCGATAACCGTTGAGATGCCTCGTCGTCTTGCTTCGCATGTTGTCAAGTCCTCGACAACGACGCCTTGGCGCATGATGCAAAGCCGTTGCGAGACGCTCAACGCAAGGTGGAGGTCGTGGGTCGCGAGCAAAATGGTGTAGCCCTCATGATGCAATCGTCGAATCAAATTCACGCATCGTTCGGTATTCGCGGCGTCGAGGCTCGACACGGGTTCGTCGAGGATAAGAATCCGTTCGGATCCATTGGCCGTTCCAAGCTCAAGCGTCGCCACTACCATCAAGATCACGAAAACCTGCTGCCACCCACCGGAGAACGAACGAAGGGGCTGGCCAAGCCGATCCGCCAAGGTTGCCACGTCGTAACGCAACAAAAACTCAGCATACCGCTTCCGTCGATCGCGAGTGATGCCGCGTCGCCAGAATCTTGCTGGGCTGTTTCTCTGTTCGGCCACCAAAAGGTGCTCTTCGATTGTCATTTCAGGAAACGCCAGCGCACTGCAATTCTGGGGAACGTAGGCAATGCTTCTGATCGTCCCGATTTGCTGGGCGTCCCTCCTCGTGCCGTTCACAATGATCTTCCCATCGGCAGATAGTTCGCCCATGATGCATCGCAACAGTGTTGTTTTCGCCGCCCCGTTTGGTCCCATGAATGCAACGAACTCCCCGGTCGCAATGTCAAGCGTCACCCCTCGAAGCGCCTCCACGCAATTGCCGTCATCGGAAAAAAACGATTTCCGCAAGTCACGGATCTGAATTATGGGCGTGGATTCTACCATGCGAACTTGACCTCCTTATGGCGCTGGCGAAGTGCGACGACAACTACCAAGGAAAGCCCAGCGCAGAGTTTCAGCGCTGTGGGCGGCGCGCCCGTTCGCAGGATGACTGCAAAAATGATCTGATAGATCACAACCCCAAGTAAGGCGGCTCGTGTAATCGTCTTTGGAGACGAGACACTGATCCCAAGGCGTGAGCAAATCTCCTGCCCCAAGATTACGGCTGCCAAAGCCAGTACCAAGCTGCCGACGCCCATCTGCACATCGGCGAACCCTTGGTGTTGAGACGCCAACGCGCCTGAAATGGCCGCGACGGCATTAGCAATGGCCAATCCGGCGAGTTTGTAATGTGACGGGTTGCGCCCGTGGTATCGCGCGCCCATTTCGCTTTGACCCACGCTTCGTAGAGCGACTCCAAACTCAGACGACAGAAGAAAATCAACACCCATTTTCATCAACACAGCTATGGCGAGGCAGACCAGAATCGCCGTCGGATGAAAAAAGGTGCGCCCCGCGGGATAGAGGCCCTGCTTCAACGAGGAGTCCAGAGTTTCCGCACAACTCAATAGTGTTGGGGTGTCCATGACCGGAAGATTTCCGCGATTCCCCATGATCCACATGTTCGCCGTGTACAGGATCGCCGCCGTGCATATCCCACTCAGCAGTTTGCTCATTCCAAACCTTACGTGGAACGTGCCCGTCATCAAACCGCCGACAGCACCCGCCATTGCGGCAATAGCAAGGACAAGCAGTGGGGAATCGTAGTTCTTGAGCATCACGGCGGCAATGGCGGCCCCCAAAGGGAAGGTGCCTTCGATTGAAAGGTCAGGATAGTTGAGCGTCAACAGCGACAAGACCACACTGAGGGCCAAACCGAAGAGGACCAAACCTTGAAGCGTGCCGGAATCCAGTACCCCCAAGATCGAAAATAGCCAATCGTAGTTCATTGGCTCAATCCGATGGTGGTCTCCACCCCGAGAAATCGTGAGGGCTATTTCTGGCCATATATCTTAACTGCCTTCTTGATTAAATCTGGCGGAAAAACCACGCCCATCTTGCTCGCCGCGTCCGAGTTCAGGTATATCTGTTCTCCTTTGAAAGTAGCCACAGGGATACTCCCTGGTTCTTCACCGTTGAGCACCCGGATCACAAGATCGGCCGTCGCGTATCCCAGTTGCTTGTAGTCCACTGAGAATGTCGCGAGACCACCTCGTTCGACGTTGGCACTTTCCCCAACCACGACGGGCAGCCTTCTCTCATGGGAGACCTTCAGGACGGCCTCGAAACCCGCCATGACGGTGTTGTCGGAAGACACGTAAATGACGTCCACACCCTGTTCGGCGAGGGCCTCCGCCGCGCGTCGAACTTCGCCTGGATTCGTCGCAACCATGGGCACGAGAGCCAGGCCGCGTTGTTCCGCCAATGGTTTCACCTGGGCAAGGGCGTATTGGGAATTGGCCTCGCCTGAATTGTACGGGAAACCGATTCTTTTTGCGGCGGGCACCAGTGTCTTGATCAAATCCAATTGCTCAGCGTAAGGCCAACGATCCGATGTGCCGGTGATGCCAGAGCCGGCCTTGTTTTCCCACGATCCGACCAGTCCCGCTGATATTGGGTCCGTGACGCCACAAAAAACAACGGGCACTTTCCCGCGCGCTGTCTTGGCGACCGCCTGGCTGACCGGCGTTGTGATGGACACAATCACGTCGCAATCCGAATTTAGGAGGGAAGCCGCCACCGATGGCGCCAAATTTACGTCGCCCTCCAGACTCTTCCAGAGAACCCGAATGTTTTTGCCGTCTTCATAACCGCGTTCCTTGATTCGCTCTTTGAAAGCGACGACGATTACATCGAGAATAGGGTGCGCTCCATAATTCGCCACTCCGACAATAGGGATTTGGTGTTGCGACGCTGGCTTCGAATTGTTGGGTGCGGGCTGTTGATCTGCTTTGCGTTCGCAGCCAATCAAGACCGTGATCGTCAATGCTGCCAACAGTCTTACGAATAGCCGAAACTTCATCGTGCTCATGCGTTAGTCATTATTCGCTTGTTTTTGTCACGTTGTTCTGGTTTATCCAGGCACGGCAGGTGTGCGAAGGTTGCAATCTGCTCCTCCAGAGGAGGCAATGCGTTTCCAAAATTGCTGACGCGGAAAGCATCCGCCATCAAATCCCTCGGTGATTGATCGCGCCTTTTGCCAAACCGCGGCCAGTGTCTCATCTCTTACGTTGCCCAGTTTGATAGATTCGCCGGGGCAGTCGAAAACCTCTCCGCGTATTGTGACGAACAAACCGAGTCCGCGAATCGAGCAAGGCACACCTCCGGCATATGGGAAGTACGCCGCGTGCTGAAGTCCGAATTCCTTTGCGTCAATTTCTGCCAGCCGTTTGAAGATTCTGTGTTGTTCTTCCCAGGAAATCGCCGAGGTATGCCCATCCTTCGTTCGTCCCGATGGTAGATAATTCACAAATAGAACGAAGATGTTATTCAAACGAGCGAAACGATGAATCTCCTCAATCTCATCTGCATTTTCGCGGCAGATAATGCAGTCGAAGGCCAGGCGCGTTGGCACAGGCAGATTAAAGCCAATGTCCATCATTGTTTCGAGAGCTTTCTGCCGATCTGCGGTGTAGCTGTGTGTTGGAATGCCGGCCTTGGGACGGATACCACGAAGCACGCGGTCTTGATATTCGGCATTGTTCAGACTGTTAACTTTGAGGACGACCGTTGCGCCCAAGTCAGAAAGCTTTTGTGCGAAACCGCTCGATTTGAGTTTTAGCGACCCTTCCGTGTAAACAATTGGGGTGATGCGTCGCTGCTGCATCCGTTCAAGAAGTTGCCAAATATCGGGGTCAATGGTCGGCTCGCCAGCCCCAACGAAATTGATGCTCCTGGATCCCAAGTCGGCGGCTTCATCAATGAGGCGAAGCCGACGGGCAATGGGCAATTCGTCCATTAGGTGCTGCTTGCGACCGTCTGGATTGGTAGGACTTTCAGTAAAACAAAAATCGCAGTTCCACGGGCAGATGTTCGTGCCTAGTTCCATCGCCGGGTTCAGCATGCGATACCCGCGAATTGCCTCGGCTACCTCGGTCGAGGTAAAATCCCAACCCCTCATTGTGAAGCCGTGAGCAGCGGGCAGATCAAACTCTTTCGGAATACTTGAAATGAGTGCGTTCATTCGCTGGGGGTTAGCAGTTTAAGACTGCATCTAGGTCCCCTTGTGGGGGCATGTAAACCTTCCATATCCATTTGGGCAAATTGGCCTCCAGGCGTGGATTGTATTTGGCAATGGTCTCTGCTATTTCCTGTGGCGTTCGCGGGAGGCGGTTGTTGTTGTCTCGCCAAAAGTGAAGCACCGGGAACAATTGTTCAGCGATCACATCGCGCGGCATGGTGGATTCATCTCGTGGAACAAAGAAATCGCGGGACGGCGCGGCTACCCACTCCCAAACTTCTCTCTCAACGGTTTCGGCTTGTTGAATTTCCGCGTAAAACAATCGCGATTGAATACCCGAGCAAAAATTGTATCGAAACTTGTCGTGTTCGTCCGTTCCCCGCTCGTAAAGCACCAACTTTGCGGCAACTTTGAGTTTTTCCGCATAGGTTAGCTTGACTCCGTCGGGTTTAGAGGACTGGGCGCTCTTTAGCGCAGCTTTTAGCATTGCCAGATAAACCTCCCGAACCTTCTTTCGCAGATTCCAAATGTAGTCTCGTACAAGCTTCGTATGGTGGTAGTTGTGCGTTTCTGCGTTCTCCTCTGAAGCGACTTGTGAGTCTTCTTTCGTCCTATCCGCGTCTCCAAAAGGTTGGAACATCGCAAATGACAACCCTTGCGCAATAGCTTCGCCGGCGAACTCGGCATAAACGCGATATTTTCCGGTGGGGTCTGCTCTCGGCAGGTCACGATATTCAACACCGACAAAGGAGCCATTGTTTGCAAGCCGCTTGAAGAGCTCTTTGGCGCTATGCACATCGCCCGTTTGGAGCAGCTCTTCGATGTTGAGCGGTCCGGGATTTTCCTGCGGGCTTCCAGCAGCCTCAAGTTCTCGACGGAGGCTTTCCCGCTCGCCGGCATCCAGGCGGAGCTTTTCTGAAAAACCCCGAGCTAGCCCAGGATTGAGCCGAACCCTGCCATTTCGGAGGCGGCTTAGCGTGCTCTTGTTGACCCCCAAGAACTGCGCCTGTTTGCCCAGAGTCCCGAAATCCGGCGCGTTCCCCTCAGCGCGCCGTTCCTCGGCGAGCCGCCGGAACTCCCTATCCAATATGCCTGAGAGCAGTTCGTTAGTCATTCAAACCCTTTAACAAGCAAACATAGCCCACGCAACCGTTTTGGCAACAGCTATCATGAATGTGCGGGGCCCGCCCGGTGTGCTTCATTGCAAAGTTGCTGCAACATGCTGCAACGCGCTTGACGGGGCGCAACATGCGGTGTAGTTTCTGTTTGAGCTAGAGCGGTGGCAGGTTCAACCCAAGCGGGGGCCGCTGCCCGGGGCCTCAGGCCAGGGGCACCGCCCCCAGGCGCGCCAAGTGCCCGCAAGCCGGCAGGAGCCGGGTCCGAAGCCCCGCAGGCTGGCCTGGCCGGTTCGGCCGGGTTGGCGCGGCGGGCCGACGATGGCGAATTCGAATGCTTCGAGCGGAGAGCGCCGTTGAAGCCCCGCATCGGGCTTAATTGAAACAAATGGCAGCAGCGAGTCGCTTGCACAGGATGAAACATCGCATCCAGATCACGCCCGAGACGCGTTTGACGATCCCGCGCCACCTTGGGCTTCCGCTAGTTCCCGTGCACCAACTCAGCCAGCCCGGATTCTCGACATGCAAGTCAGACGAACCAACTCAAATATGAGCCCAACTGGAGCAGGAGGGAACAACGGCCAGAACGTACGACGGAAGGCGTGGGACCTGTTGGACCGCCAGCGGGAGGCCTCGCCTTCCTCCGGCCAATCGATCCTCCGAGTCCCGCTCGTGGCGTGGGGCGAGGTCGATTGGGCGATCCCCGTCCAGCATTTGGCGTCGGGTCGGCGGGCTCCCGCAGCCTCGCCACAGCAGCCCTCTAAGGGCGTAGGCCTTGTCCGGCGCATCTTCGGGGCCTCGCTTTGCGTCCTTGCTTCGCTGACGTTCACCGCTGGCTGCGGCAAGGAACTGGTACTCCAGGCGGAATTCGGGCCAGAAGAGTCAGTCGCGCGCCGCCAGACCGTGTTCATTGACGATCAACAAGGCGGCCACGTGCGGGACGTTCGAGTCGAAGGCGGCATGCGGATCGCCCGGTTGGCCGTCGACGAGCCATCGCTTGCGGAGCGGCTCCGCGTCGGCACAGTGCGAGTTCCTTCCGAGCGGGGCTGGGTTGAGTTGGTCACATCAGCGGCGGGACCAGATGCCCGGAGGCTCGAGAATGGCGAGTTTGTTCCCAGGGCATCCAAGGTAGCAGTGGCGGTACGTCAAGCTTGGTCTAGCCCGGTGCTCGTGGGATCCGTCGCG
Source organism: uncultured Verrucomicrobiota bacterium (assembly GCA_964472515.1). Classification (GTDB taxonomy): domain Bacteria; phylum Verrucomicrobiota; class Verrucomicrobiia; order Limisphaerales; family J093; genus CAYYMW01. The sequence goes on from CAYYMW010000012.1 coordinate 35,500, forward strand.
GGCGTCACGGCGTTCCTGCTCCTGGCGTTGGTCTTCAAGCGTGCCGGGCGGGCAGTCCTTGTTCTGGCTGTGGCGCTCCCGTTGGCCGCTTTAACGGCCTGGGCCGCCACTCCTCCGCTAGCCCCCCTGGTCGACAGCTGGTACGGCGCGGTGTCCACCAGGTCCGCAACTACCGCTCAGGCTGGCGGCGCTGTTCGACCGAGGAGTAGCGGGGCGGCTGAGGCCCTCCGGAGTTGCGAACGCTCTTTGGTTGAGGTCGTTAAGTGCCGCCCAGACCCCCATACCGTGGCATTCTGCGGCGTGCTGGCCCTTACGATGCCGCTTTACGCTTGTTTAGTCAGCGCGCTGATCCGGGCCTGCACACGCGGGCCAGAATGAGCTCCAACCAGAAACGGAAAGGAACCACATGAGACCATCCACCAGACACATTAACTTGCTACGGGGGCTGCTTTGCGTTGCTTTGGCCCTCATGCTCTTCATCGCGAGCACCGCGGCCGCAGCAGGCTCAACGGGGATCACCTACACCCGAGAACGGTTGCGCGCTGAGCAGGACCTTGCCCGTCGTTACTGCAGCGAAGGCCAGCTCTGCAACGACGCTGCCACCCGCTTGCTTGAGGCCGGGTTGGTGCGGGAAGCCGCGGAGGCGTTGGTGCGATCCACTTTTTTAGTCGACTTGGCCGACGTTTCGCTTGAAGGGCACTCTGGCCGGGTGGGCCAGCTTAAGGGTTCGCTGGCCTATAGCAAGGCCGAGGAGCAGAACAGGTTGGGCACGTCGCACACGGCTCTGCGCCAGCAGGTGGGGACCGCACAGGAGCGGGCGGCCCGCCTCCGCGACCGCTGCAAGTCGGCTAGTATCCCGTCCGCCGTTGTGCTTCAGGTTTTCCTGGTCAAGCGCGAGAATTTCCGCACCCGGATGCGGTTGGGCATGTCCGAACCAAACTTGGCTCTCGATGAGTGCCGCCGCCTTGCGGTTTTCCCTCTCGCCCTGGTCGCGGCTGGCCTGGTCAATGGGGACAATGCCACGGGATGCCGGCTCAGGCCCGATGGTAGCGTGGTCTTGCCGGACGGCCAGACGGTCTATCCTGATGCCTCGACCGAGGCTAGCACCCGAGCAAGGGAAGAAAAGGCCGGCGTCGACCTGGCCCGTATGCGGGCGGAAAAGGAGCAGCTCCAAGGGGAAGTCCTCCGGCTTCGTGGTGCCAGGGAGGGCCCACGCGCTGTTGTCGATACCGGCGAGCCGAGAACCACGAACACCGAGGTCCCGGGGGTGACGAACGTCGTCGGGGGCGGGAAGCCCGTGCCAGCGCCCGTGCCCGCGGTGGCCCCGGCGATCGAGCCGCAGGCCGGACGGCAGCTCAATCCGGTGGTCAATGCTCCTCCGGTGCCGAGGAGCGGAGCCAACGCTCCTACTCGGGCTATTAGCGTGCCGCGGGCCTGGGGATTTGCACTTGCGTGTGTGCTCCTGGTCCCGGCGCTGATTCTAGTGTGGTGGTGGTTTCGGCGAACGGCCTCCGACCCGGCACTCGAGGCCCTGCTCGAAGGTGATCGAGCTCAAGGTGTGCCGACGGCCCTGCTGGTGACTGAAACTGAGCATCCCGCCGACGGCGACGCAGGCCCGCGAGTGCTGCGGCGAGAGGAGGCCATCCCGATGGCACCCAACGCCCCGGTGTCCTTTGGAACCAACCCCGGCTTGAGCACCTGCGTGGTGGCACCGATCGCTGGGGCCGAGGCCGCGGAACTATTCACAATTACGCTGATGGGGCCTGCCAACCTTCGTCTGGAGGCTGCGGTGAACACGTTGTGCGATGGGCAGCCGGTGGCAAGGAAGGGGTCTTTGCTCAGGTGCGACCGGCCATTCCATGTCCGGATCGGGACACGCGAATGGGAACTGACCCCGACCACCGAGGCTGACCGCCGGAATGCGGTTAGCACCCTGTTCGAGCGTCTCCAGCCCGAACAGAGGGTTGTGCCTCAGGCCGACATCATCGAAACGAAGGAGATTCAACATGCGTGAACAAATCATCGTGCTCCTTGGCACGGCCGCTGGCGCCGTGGGGCTCGAGTTCGAGCGTAAAATCGCCGAGCGAATCAAGGACCTTGAACGTCGTGCGGCGGCATGCTCCAACGCCAGCCGCGCCAGCATGATCGCGGAACTCGAACACGCGCGAGACGAACTGCATGTTATCGCCTTCGACGTTGACCAAACCAACACTTACCCGCTGAACGCCCCCCTTTCCAACCTGGTCCCGTCGTGGCAGGTGGGCCAGTTTGTGCCCACGCCTATGCCGGGGCCGGACATGGTCGATCAGATCAAGAAGGGTCTTCATCGGGGCCGGTTTGAATACCTGAACGGCGAGGCGGTGCTCGCTCTGGGGACAATTGGCAACGCATCGGGAGGCGCACGCACGAACGGGTGGCTTGCCGCCGAATTGAACAGGGGGAGGATCGAGCCAGAGGTCCGTCGGCGCTTTGAGCAGGTTCTCCAGCGCCGCCGCGTGCTCGCCCGGCCCCGGGACGAGACCATCGGCTTCATTCTCGTGGACGGAACATTCGGCGGCTTTGGTAGCGGGTCAGACGGTCTGATCGCGCGCTTGGTCGTGGAAGTAGCCAGGCAGATGCAAGTCGCCGTTGACTTCCAGCGCATCCTGCTGGTGCCGGGGACCAACGCACCCAAAGACCCGGACAATACGCTGGCACTGACCCACGGCGTTCTCAAGGAGCTCGCCGCGCAGGCGACCCGCTCGCACTGGCATCGCGAGCATGGGCACGGGAACCACAACGGCGAGATCGCAAGAACGATGCCGATGCCGACGACCCTGCTGTCAGACACCAATCACGCGCCCGGGGACCCGCAAGCGCTGAGCATTCCTAATTTCAACGGCGAGGTCACCGAGTTTCTGATCGTGTTGGCAATGACAAACGTAGGAGCGCGCTTGGCGGCGTTAACAGCGGACTTTGTCCTTCCTGCTCAGCAGTTGGCGATGACCGGGGAGCCGAAGGCAGGCCGAAGCGCAGGCGTCGCCACCATCCACCTCGACCGCCAGCGGTTGTTGGCTTTCGCGACGAATAAGCTGGCTGAAAAGGTGCTGTCCTCGGGGTTAACGCCGGTTGCGGGAGAAGAGTTGGCCCGGGACGTCCAAGCTTTCTTCGAGGGCCAACAGGTTGTTGTTGGCGGCGGTGTACGTCGTCTCCCGGACCACTTATTGGAACCGGGCGACGGCTCGCAAGGAATCGTCACCGTCGAGCGCTTTCGCCAGTTGTTCGGAAACAACACAGCCGGGTTGCGCGGGATGGAGTTGCTCGAACTGGCGCCGCAGCGCTACCAACTCTCCATCGACCATGCAGGTGACTTGGACGCGGCGCTTACGAGCCGAGCCGGTGCGGCCTACCAATCGTTCGTCGCCAACGCACGGAAGCGGACCGACGAACTGGTTCGCGACCGGCGGGCTGGCGTGGCTCCTGCAAGGCAATGGGCCGAAGCGGTAATCGGCGTGGCCGAGAACATGGCAGTGGAGGCAACCAACGACTTGGTGCAGATTGAGGCGGAGTTGGCCCATTGCCAGCAGCGCGTCGAGCATTTCCAGGCGGTCTATATCCCGCAGGTTCGGCGCAAAACTTCGCTGTACCGGTGGCTGAAGCGCGCGTTGATCGATGCAAACGCTGACGAATACCGCCGCGGTCTCGAGGTGCGCCGCATCGCGGAGATGCGGCTTGCCGCACAACGATCCTCGATCAATCTGCTGCATGCCTTGATCGAACCGTTGAAAGTCCGGCTCGCGGAGTTGCAGGCGGCGCTCGACAACACCACCGCGGAGCGGGATGCGGCGCGCGCCGAAGTCGAGCGGTTGGCTGATCACCGGCCGGACTTCGCGTGCCCTGTTGGGCTGCCGCTCATCAGCGGGCGAGCGGATTTGGAGGGCTACTATGCCCGCTTGTTACCTGCTGGCGGCGAGGATCAAGCGGTGGCGGATGTCCACACCCGTCTCCTGCGGCTCGGAGATCCGCTGGCCGTCGCTGCTGTGCCAGAGCAACTCCACAACGAGGTCATGGGCGCGGTCGAAAGAACGTTTCGGGGTAGTGTGGAGGCTCTGCACGTGGTCCCCGAACTGCTTCGCCGGTTTCCCGATCGTGTAACGCTGGGCGCGGCTCTTCGCCGCCGGGTCCATGAGAGTTTCGAGTACCTCCAGTTGAAGGACTCATGCGACCAGGAGAATGGGCTGTTTTTGGTGCGTCTGCTGGGGATAGACGAGGCCAGAGTCGGCGACCTGATGGAGGTGCTTGGCAGGTATGACTACCCGCGAGGAGTGCCGTTTCAAACGGTCAATACCGGCGATCCGGAACGGATTACGTTCGTCCAGTACCGGGCGGTCTTTCCGCTCAGCGATCTAGCCCACTTTTCACGGGCTCGCGAGGCGTATGCTCGGGCCTCCGCCGCGAGTCCGTTTGAGAAATACCACGTCGTGGCGGGTGAGCGATCACTGCCCCTTCCAGGCGCCCGGCTGTCCATCCTGGAAGCGCGCATCCTGGTTTTTAAGGCGTGGGTGTGCGGTCGGTTGGAGCTCAACGGGCACGACGGCAGCCTGTGCCTCGTCTCCGCCGATAATACCGAGCAACCACTGCCGCTGGGAGCGAACTTGGAAGCCCTCCTCGGGGTGGAAGGATACCGTCGCGCCGTCGATGTGACGAGCCACTACACTTGCTTCTATTTCGGCCACGGCCCGGAACCGATTCGCGAGAGCCTTGGGCGCCTGGCCAAGGTTCGGGCCGGGGGTAGTGGCGGCAGTGCCATCGAGCAGCGGGTTTCAGCATTCGTTGACGCGGAGGCTGAGGCCACGCTTCGCCACGAACTCGATTGGTGGCTCCAGAACTCGGTGCCCGCAGTCATGCGGTGGGCCGTCGGCCCCGGGGCCAGCGACGGTTTGCGGTCTGGCGCCCCGCACACCCTGTGAAGGGGAAGGGTAAGTCAGATGAATATCCTGCTTGGCATCGTGCTCGGGATTCTGCTTTTCGCCGGCGGCGCAGTCATCGTCGTTGCCTTGCTCGGCCCCCACCCGCCGGCGGAGCCTCCCGAAAGTGTACCGGAAGACGCCAAGCGGCGTGCAAGGCTATTCAAGCCAGCCACCTGGAGGCGGGCGCAGTTGGGAGCAATAGGCGAAAACAGAGCGGCAGACGTGCCAGTGTTCCACCGCCCGCTGGAGGTTCAGCGCTTGCCGGAAGAAGAGATAATGCCCCCTCCTCGGGATATCCGCGGGGTCAACCGCGAGGCGTGATGCGCAGCCAACACGCATAGATCGAAGATTCGAGAGTCAACAGATACAGCCCAATGAACTTCAGACTCCACAACCAGGACCTGAGGATTTTGCAGCAAGAAGGCCTACGGCCGCGCTTTGGCCGTCTGCCGGCTTGGACCGCGGTGGACTGGAAGCCCACCGATCATGGCGGGAACATGATCTTCCTGCGCCAAGTGTCTCTGCCGCGAAATTGTTCGGTCGAACGCACGGACATCAAGATCGAGGCGCCGCCGAACCTCTATGAACCAGTGGGTGAACTCCTCGTCTTCTACCGAAATATCTGGATTAACCCGGGCACACGTCTCTTCGACCCCAGCCGCCGGCGGTGGGTGGCCATGCCGCGCCTTCACGGCCGCGACGGCGATGGATTTGCCTACTTGTGCCTGCACCCTGACCCTGTTCAGCCAGGGAAAAACGTCCTCGATCTCTTACGCGTCATGGATTTGTTCTTTCTCAACCCGGGATACAAAGCCGGGGTGGGGGAGGACTTTTAGCGGGCGGCGCTGATGCTGCCCAGGGCAGGATCGTCAAAGCGATCTCCAGACAGAAAGGATCCAATACTATGGGAAAGACAGTGGTTAACGGAAAGCCGGTTGTCACCCCCGCCTCGGAAACGCAGGTGTCTAAGCTGAAAGAGTTGGCCGACGTGCCGCCGCACGAGAAGCTCTACACCAAGGATGGCCACGTGCTCCGAGACAACGAGGTGGTCCCTACCGATCACGGCGCGGAGTACGGCGCCGTGACCGACTGGGAACGTGGTGGTTAGTTAGAGCGCTGGCCGGAATCGGAGCGGCTTGCACAGCCACTGCCCGGGCTGCGGCAACACACCGCTCCGATTCCCCCGGCCTTCGCAAGGGGAAGATTCGGAACACTAACGCAGGTATGACATACTCAATGGCAGTTAAGGAAGCGGACTGGGAGCGGTGGCTCCAACACTTCGCGCGGTCTGATCCAGAGCGCATGGCGTTTGGCTATTGCGGTGCGAATAGGACCGATCTTGAAACCCAGTTCCTTGTCCAGAACGTGGATCTTCCAGGGGATAGCGAATACCGGCATCAGAGCGTGTTGGGGGTGTCGCTTAAGGCGGAGCATGTTGTTCCGCGCGTCGTGCGAGCAGCCACCCACGCCGCCCTGGTCGACGCGCATTCACACCCGTTCACATCACGTCCAACGCCTTCAGGAACGGACGATGTCGGCGCTGAACGTCAGGCCCGCGTTCTGCGCGACCTCGCTCCCAGCACGATGTTGATCCGGATCATCTTTGGGCATGGGGGTTGCGTCTGGGCGGAGGTGACTCCCCCGGGTCAAGTGCGCTGGCATCCCATCACGAAGATCGTAATTCTCGACAGGCAGGGCCTCCGGGAGCTGATTCCGGTCAACAATTCGCCACACCCGGCTGGCAGCCGGCAGCTTGCCATGCAGGATGCGCGAACTGCAGCCGTCCTCGGTGAGGACGGAACCGGCCACATCCGAGCCCTCAAG
>CAYYMW010000013.1:0-40144 GCA_964472515.1 uncultured Verrucomicrobiota bacterium
CGCGTCCACCCCGTTTACCCTTGCCTGACAACGAGTTAAAACGCTGGCTCAAGGACCTGCGCACCAAGAGTTGACCGGTTGGTCCATCCCGGTCTGCTCGGGAAGGGTGCCTTGGTTCTTCGGGAGGCCGCAGAGACGGCCCCCCCCGAACGACCCGTCTTGCCGGCCAATCTGGACTTTCGGAGTGGTAAGCCGACTTAGTCGAGGCCGGAGGCTTTCTTGGCGCGGCTGAGGACTTGAGCGGCCAGGTTCCTGGCTTTCGCGGCGCTCTCGCGCAGCACCTGATGCACGTAATCCAGGTTGGCGGCCAACTCGGCCCGACGAGCCCGGGCAGGCGCGAAGTGGTTCCAGTAGTGCTCGAAGAGGGCTTTCTTGAGGTCGCCGTAGCCCAACCCGCCGGCCCGGAGCCGGTTTTCGTAGTCGGTGGCCACCTCGGGCGGCGCCACCAGCTTGAGCAACTGGATCGCAATGTTCTGGTCGGCATCCGGCTTGGGCTCGGCCGGGGTGCGGCTGTCCATGAGGATGGACATGACCTTCTTGCGGATGGCCTTCTCGTCCCCGAAGATGTCCACCGCGTTGCCGTAGCTCTTGCTCATCTTCTGGCCGTCGGTGCCGGGGACCACCGCCACCTCGTCGCGGATCTGCGGCTCGGGGATGACAAACACTTGGCCGTAAAGCTCGTTGAACTTGATCGCCACGTCGCGGGTGACCTCCACGTGCTGCTTCTGGTCGCGGCCCACGGGCACGATGTTGGAATCGTAGATCAAGATGTCCGCTGCCATGAGCACCGGGTAGGCGAACAGGCCGTGGTTTGGCGAAATCCCCTTGGCCAGCTTGTCTTTGTAGCTGTGGCACTTCTCCAGCAGGCTCATGGGCGTGACGGAGGTCAGCAGCCACGTCAACTCGGTCACCTCCGGCACATCGGATTGCTTGAAAAAGACGGCGCGCTTCGGGTCGAGGCCGCAGGCCAGGAAATCCAACGCCACGTCCAGCGTGTTACTTCGCCGCTGCTCGGCGTCGAACAACGAGGTCATCGAGTGGTAGTTGGCGATGAAGTAGAAAGCCTCGCCCTGAGTCTGCAACTCAATGGCCGGCTTCATCATCCCAAAGTAGTTCCCGATGTGCAGGGAACCCGAGGGTTGGATGCCCGAAAGAATTCGCATGGCCGCGAAGCTAGCAAGGCCTGCCGCCGAGGGTCAATGGCGGGAAAAGCCGGCTGACGGGTCCCCGCGAAACCCGCTGCCACGCCGTCCCGAGGCTGATCCCGCGAATCAAGGCGTCACCAGGACCTTGCCCAGCACGGTGCGTCGGCGTAGCGCCATAAACGCCTCCGGCGTTTCGGAGAGGGGATACGTGCGGTCGATCGCAGGCTGGAGCTTGCCTTCCGCCGCCCATGCCAACGCGGCCTGAAGGTCCGCCCGGTTGCGACCATAGCTGCCCACCAACTTCTGCTGTTTCACGAAGAACGGCCAGAGATTCAGCTCCGGTTGGCGTCCGGCGGTCGCCCCGCAGGTCACCACCGTGCCGCCGCGCGCCAGACAGGTGAAGACCTGCTCCAGCACCTTGCCGCCAATGTGCTCCACCACCACGTCCACGCCCCGCTTGTTGGTGATCTTCCGTACGGCGGCGGACCAGGTATCGACCGAGCTATCCACGACATAGTGGGCGCCCAGGCGCTCGCCGAGGGCCTTCTTCTCGGGGGAGGAAGCGGTGGTGATGACCTGCGCGCCGAGTTGGCGGGCGATCTGAATGGCGGCCGAACCCACCCCGCTCGAGGCCCCCATCACCAGCACCCAGTCGCCCGGCTTGACCTGGGTGCGATTGGTCAGCATGTGCATGGCCGTGCTGCCCGCGAGCGTCAAGCCCGCAGCAGGGGCGAAACCGAGGCCCTCCGGCAAACGCACCAGCGCTCGGGCCGGGGTGGCCACCTCTTCGGCGAAGCCGCCGTCGCGTTGGATGCCCAGCAGCATGCCGTTGAGGCACATCGACTCGTCCCCGCGCAGACAGAACTCGCACTCGCCGCAGAACAGGTTCGATTGCACCGCTACGGGGTCACCTTCCTTCCACCCCTCCACGTCCGTGCCAACGCGGGCCACCACCCCGGCGATCTCACAGCCGGGGGTGCGGGGCAGTTGGACCGGCACCGGCAGGCCGGCCTCCTCCAGCCAGAGGTCGAGGCGGTTCAGGCCGCAGGCTTTGACCGTAACCACCACCTCGCCCGGCGCGGGCGTGAGGGGCGGAAGGTCGCGGAGTTCAAACCGGCCGGGAGCACCATGAGCAACGAGTTGGCACGCTTTCACGGGACAAATTGAACCGCGAACCCGCCCCTTCCGCAAGCCCGATGGCGTCGGCGGCCCCCCGAGGCCGTTCTTGGGGCAATCCGGCGGACGGTTCCCGGCCCTCCTGCCTCGCGTTGAGGCGGCGGCTGTGCGCGCAGACGCACATTTAGCCGTCCCTTGAGCCCGCCTATATTGCCACGGCCACCCTGAAGGGTTCGGGTAACCGGGCTCGGCCTGGCGAAAGTCGGCGGAGCGGCCCGCGCGTGGATGCAGGACGCGCTGGCCAAGGTTGCCCAGGGCTCGGCCGGCAGGCGGGGGGCTCCGCCTGCCGGCTTAACACCGTCCCTGTCGGCGTACAGGTGCGAGCGCGTTTTTTTGGTTGAGAGCCTTTCCAGATTACGGCACATAAAGCGTTTGCGCCGGCCCCGGTCAACCGGGAGCCGGCTCCGAACATGGCAATCACGGCGAACGAATCCATGCCCTCCGCGCCACCCTCGGGCACCACCGAGGCGGTGGTCTCCGTCCGCGGACTGACCAAGGTCTTCAAGGATTTCTGGGGCCGTCCCAAAGCCCGGGCCGTCGATAGCGTGGACTTTGACGTGCGGCGCGGCGAGGTCTTCGGCCTGCTGGGGCCGAACGGTTCGGGCAAGTCGACCACGGTCAAGATGCTCCTGGGCCTGCTGCACCCCACCAAGGGGCATATTGAGGTCTTCAACCAATCCCCGCGGCACGTCGCTACCAAGGCGCGGATCGGGTATCTGCCCGAGGAGTCCTACCTCTATCGCTACCTGAATTCGAGCGAGACCCTCGACTTTTTCGGCAATCTCTTCCACTTGGAGGATCGGGATCGTCGGCAGCGGACCGAGCAGTTGCTCGAGATGGTCGGTTTGGGGCAGGTCCGGCGTCGTACGGTGGGCGAGTTCTCGAAAGGCATGCAACGCCGCATCGGCCTGGCCCAGGCCCTGATCAACGACCCGGACCTGGTGATCCTGGATGAGCCTACCTCCGGCCTGGACCCCATCGGCTGCCGGGAGGTGAAGGACCTCATTGTGGCGCTGGCCCGGCGCGGCAAAACGGTCATCCTCAGCAGCCACCTGCTGGCCGACGTCGAGGACGTTTGCGACCGGGTGGTGATTTACTACGGCGGCCGCATCCAGGCCATGGGAGCGTTGCGCGACCTGCTGGCCACGCCGGACGAGCTGCGCATCACGGCGCCCGTGGTGGCGCGCGAGACCATCGAGCGGGCGCTGGACCTTATCCGCCGGGAGGTGGGCGCCGACCGCGTGCGCGTGGACACCCCCACGCAAAACCTCGAACGTTACTTCCTCAACGTCGTCGAGCGCGCCAAGCAAAGCGAATCGACCAGCGGCGCAACGTCCGGCCACCGGGTGGCCGCGTACTTGCGGGGCGAGGGTGAAGCGGCGCCAGCGGCGGATCGGGTGCTCGACCGCCTCACGGCCAAGCCGGAGGCCGCTCCGCGCGAACCGGTGGTGGTCCAGCCAGTGGAGGCCGTGGATTTGGCGAAACTCGATTCCCTGGCGCGCAAGGACGAACCACCCACCGCCGCGCCTCCGCCGGCGACGGCCCCCGTCGTCAACCTCGACGAGGCCAACCGGAAGCTTTCGGACCTGCTCGGGGGCAAGTCCTGATACTCTCACTGGAGACCACCTGTGCAGGCGATCATGGCCATAGCCCGGCTGACGTTCAAGGCGGCGTTCCGCTTCCGCCTGGTGCCGGTGCTGGCGGTGCTGCTGATGGGAGGGGTGCTCCTGCTTCCCGCCGTCATCAAAGATGACGGCACCGCGCAGGGGTTGACCCAAATCGTCCTGACTTACACCTTGGGCCTCGCCACCGCCCTGCTGGGCTTGACCACCCTGTGGCTCGCCTGCGGCACGCTGGCGCGGGACATCGAGGAGTGCCAGCTCCAGGTGGTGGCCGTCAAACCCGTCGCGCGGTGGCAGATCTGGCTCGGAAAGTGGGTCGGCATAATGCTGCTGGACGCGCTGCTGCTGGGCTTGGCCGCCGTGATCGTCTACGGCCAGTTGATGTGGCGGGCGCGCAGCCTCCCGGAGGCGCAGCGACAGGCGCTGCAAAACGAGATCCTCGTTGCCCGCGGATCGTTCCGCGAAGCGCCGCCGGAAGTGGAGGCGGAGGTTGAACGCCGCCTGACCGAGCGCATCAAGAATCCCAACGTGGCCGCCATGGACCGCAGCCAGGTGCGGCGGCTCCTCCGGGAGCAGGTCAAAGCCGAGCTGCAAAGCGTCCCCTCCGGCTATTTCCGTCGCTGGACCATCGACATGGGGGCGGTCAAGGACACGCTCCGTGACCAGCCGCTCTTCGTCCGCGTGAAGTTCTTTTCCTCAGACCAGAATTCGTCGCGCACCTACACGGGCCATTGGGAGGTGGGGCCGCCCGACAGCACCCGCCGGGCCCGCACGTTGCGCAGCCATACGGCGGAGTCCTTCCAGGAGTTCACCGTGCCGCCCAACCTGGTGGATGATCGCGGGGTGCTCTCCATCGACTTCGTGAACGAGAACGACGCCACGCTCCTTTTCCCCGTCGAGGACGGGTTGGAAGTGCTCTACCGCGAGGGCGGGTTCGGGCTGAACTACCTGCGCGGCGTGGGCATCATCTTCTGCTGGCTGGCCCTGCTGGGGGCCATCGGGCTGGCGGCGGCCAGCTTCCTCGCTTTTCCCGTGGCCGCCTTCTTCTCGCTCGGTTTCCTCATCGTCGCCTTCTCTACCGGGACCATGAAGCAGGTCATCGAGGAGGGCACGATCCGCGAGGTCAACCACGACACCGGCCGCGTGGACCAGGCCACCTGGTTCGACCACGCCACGGTGGCCGGCTTCAAAAGCGTGCTGACCGCCGTCAACCTGGTGCGGGACTTCTCGCCGGTGAGTTCCCTTAGCACGGGCCGGAGCGTCAGTTGGGGCCAACTCGCGCGGGCCATCGCCCAGGTCGTCGTCTTGATGGGCGGCGTGTTTGCCGCGCTGGGGATGGCGGTGCTGGAACGGCGGGAACTGGCCACGGCCCAAGGCAAGACGTAGCGCGCTCATGAACTCGCCACGCCTCTACAAACTCGCGCTGACAGCGGGACTCTGCCTCCTGCTGGTGGTGGCGTACGCCTCGCAGAGCGGGCTCAACCGGCTGCGGGACGAGTTGGGGCTTACCCGCATCACAGCGTTGAAGAACGCCCCGCCCGTGCTGGTGATCACCACGCAGGTTCTGGGCGGCTTTCGCGGCCTGCTCGCCAACGCGCTCTGGGTGCGTGCGATGGAACTGCAGGATCAGGACAAGTTCTTCGAGATGGTCCAACTGGCCGACTGGATCACCAAGCTTCAGCCGTACATCAAGACCGTCTGGACGGTGCAGGCTTGGAACATGTCCTACAACATCTCGATCAAGTTCACCAACCCGGCGGAGCGCTGGATGTGGGTGCGGCGCGGCATCGAGCTGCTGCGGGACGAAGGCCTGAAGTACAACCCCCACGAGGTGCTGCTGTATCGCGAACTGGCCTGGCACTTCCAGCACAAGATGGGGCACTACCTCGACGACGCCCACCTCTATTACAAGGGCATCTGGGCGGTCGAGATGACCGAGGTGCTGGGCGGCGGCCGGCCGGATTTCGAGGCGCTCATCCACCCGCCCAACGAGCAGGCGGCCGCCCGCGTGAAACGGCTCCGGGAGCAGTACAAGATGGACCCCGCCATCATGAAGGCCGTGGACGACGAGTATGGCCCGCTCGACTGGCGCCTGCCCGAAACCCACGGCATCTACTGGGCCGTGGTGGGGCGCCGGGAAGCCAAGACCAAGGAGGACCTGATCCAGTTGCGGCGTGTGATCTATCAGTCCATGCAACTGGCTTTCCAGCGGGGGCGGGTGATCAACAACACGGTCGAGCGCCGCTACGAGTACGGTCCGAACCTGGACATCATTCCCAAGGTCAACGCCACCTACGAGCAGATGATGGCGGAGGACGCCGAGATGCGCGATCACATCTCCCGCGCGCACAAGAACTTCCTGATCGACGCCACCTACTTCCTCTACACGCACAGCCGCCTGCGTGAGGCCGCCCAGTGGTATAACGTGATCAAGGAGAAGTACCCGCAGGACTATCCGAAGAACATGAGCCTGGACGAGTTTGCCTTGCGCAAAATCGCCGAGGACATCGGCGAGACGAGTCCTGACCGCATCAACGCGATTCTCAGCGGCGTGCTGGTGAATCACTTCTACAATCTGGCGCTGGGCGAGGATGACCAGGCCAACGGCTACGCCGCCCTGGCCCGCAATATCTGGAGCCGCTATCAGAGCAAGATTGTGGGCGGTTCGTCGGAACAGCGCGTCGGCCTGCCGCCGCTCGACGAGATTAAAGCCCAGGTTGTCCAACGCCTCCTCGATCCGGAGGCCGGTTTCACTCCCGCCATGGCGGCAGCCCTGCGGACCCGGCTGAATCTCCCGGCCCCGGAGGTTTCCACCAATGCCCCCGCCAAGCCGGCGGTCACCGGCACCAACACTCTGTCGGCACTGTCCGGGACGAACACAGTGGCCCGCACCAACGCCCCCGCAGCCAAGTAGCCCGGGGCGTCGTGTTTGCCTCTCGGCCTGGACTCTCCAGGCAGACCGCGCCGCACCTCCACCCCGATGGCCGCGCTGGGGAGGAAGGACTGTTCCCAGTTGAGCAGGCTGCCAACCTCGCCGTTTGTCGAACTGGTCACGAGCAAACAGCGGGGGGCCGCCTCCACATCATCCTGAATCACTGATGAGAGCGTTTCTCGCCGTCAACATAGGCAAAGCGCGCTCGCGAACACCGATGCGCTGTGGACCGGGTGGACCGGATTGAGGGATGTTCAGAAGGGGTGGTTGTCAGGCACCCTCGCCGCTTCAGTATTCACGGGTGCTGCGCGAACCGGGCGGTGTGATTACCATTCCCAAAAAACGAGGTCACAGACCCTCCGACTGCCGCCGAACCCCCATAGATAAAGAGAGGTTTGGCCGCCACTTATAAGTTCGTTCACGGAGGCCGGGCTCGCCACCACCAAGCACGGGCCAACCGCCCGGGTGGTGCACCAGTGGAAGGGTGGATGCGGAGGAGACACCGGAAAGGCAGCCGCCCACTCAAAACGCGTTTGCGCCGAGACATCGACCGAAGAGGGCGGATGCGGGGCGGTAGGGAGCACCTCTGCCTGAACCTGCCCGACCCCGACTCTGTGGGTAACCAGCCAAACGCTTGCGAGCAGAACGCTTACGCAGATACCGATGACCGCTTGTGCCCATGCATCTGGCAGCCTGTGCCGCCGGTTCAAAACCAATGCCGCTCCACCAAGGACCGCCCCCAGCGCGAGGAGCACGCCCGCGGCGAGCAGGAAGCCACCTGAGTAATGCCGAAGCGCGATTCGGCCAATCGCAATTCCCAGCGAACAGGCATTCATGGCGGCAATGGGTGCCAGCCAACTGAGGGTGGCCAAGCGGCGCGTAAGGGTGGTACCCGGCACCTGCCACCACCTCCGCCGGACCGCAAAAGGGGACACCGCTCGACCGACAACCCGGTGACGCCGGATCTTCGCCGTTAGGCAGCGCTCCCATTGGGTGAGAGCGGACGCTCCCCCGAATGCCGACACAGGTATCCAGAAGCACACCGTCCGGCTGCGGAACAGGAGGAAGCCGTCCTTGAAGTAGACGACCTTCGTGAAAGCCGACCAGGGGAACTCCGATTCCTCCCGCTGGGTACGCGTGCGCAGTCCCAAGTCGTCGAAATCCAGCCGGACTTCCTGGTTTCGGTTGGGCAAGTCACGGAACAGCCGCCACGCCTGCAGGCGGTCTGCGACTCGGTCCAGACAGACGAGCGTCGCGAGGAACGCGTAGAACCCCTTGAGTCGGTCCAAATCGTCCTTGAAGGCGAGGAAGCCCAACCCAACGAGGACCAAGAGGACCGCCGTCTTGAAGACAAGCATCGGCCAATAGTCGAGCCTCTGACGATGGTAGCGTTTCCGCCCCTCGAACACGTGCCTCGGTGTAACCCTGTACTTGGCTTCCGCCATAGCCGAGAGATCCATCCTGCGCCACTGCCCCCGCCTGACGCGCATCCGTCGATGCAAAGAGGACGCGGAACATCCTGAGCCACGCAACGCCCCACGACGAGCGTGAAAACCACCGCTCGCTTTGACCCGTCACTTAGGTTAGACTGCGCCCATGCGAGTTCATCACTGGATCTTCTGTCTGCTGGCACTCCCCGGCGTGGCGGGTGCGGATTTGAACCGGTTGTCGCTGACGCCCCCGGGCGCGCAGGTTTGGCCAAGGCTCTCGATCACCAGCAAGACCAACCAACTGATCCGGTTGGAGGTGTCGTCCGACCTGGGCGGGTGGAGGGAGTTGGGGCGGTTTCACGACCGGGCCGAGGCCTATCCGGACCTCAGCTATGCAACGGACGCAGCGAGATTCTACCGCGCGGTCATCGCGCCGCGCACCACCGCGGATGACTGGCGGAACCAGGTGGCGTTTCCGGATGACGCGCTGCTCTCGCCCGCCCCCGGCTATGGCCAGATCGCGCCGCGCTGGGTGAAGTTCGCCCTGGTGCTGAACGAGCCGGATCGCGTGTATTTTCAGGACAGCAGCAAGTACCCGTTCCACTACGATTTTGCCAGGGTGCGGCTGGGGCCGTTCAAAGGG
This sequence comes from uncultured Verrucomicrobiota bacterium, assembly GCA_964472515.1. Lineage (GTDB taxonomy): Bacteria > Verrucomicrobiota > Verrucomicrobiia > Limisphaerales > J093 > CAYYMW01. Next base: position 8,949 of record CAYYMW010000013.1, read on the forward strand.
ATGAGCCGGGAACAGTTCGACGCGGCGACGCTCCACGCGACAAACCAGCAGGCGGTGCTCGGAGCGCTGCTCTACGCCCCGACCACCAACCTGAGCGAGGTGGCGATCCAGTTCGCGGGATACGATGCCTACCCGCCCGCGCAGGTGGCGGATTGGTTTGCGCGGGTCCGCGCGGTGCTGCCGCTGCCGGCGGGCGCGCAAGTCTTCTACTTCCCCACCTTCGAACAAGCGGCGGTCACGGAGCAGAACCGCGAGCACTTCGAGAAGCGCGGGATCATGATCGGCTCGGCCGGGCGCTGGACCCTGGCGGACGCGTGCTACGCGCCCGGGTGGGCGCTGGGGCGGTTGGTGCTCGTCCCCGCCGCCGAGATCAACGCCTGGTACACGGACGGGCGCTTGCGCCCCACGGATATCCTGATGACGGAGACGGTGCCGGCCGAGGTGCCGCCGGTGGCCGGGATTATTGCGCTCTCGCCCGCCACGCCGAACTCGCATGTGGCGATTCTGGCGCAGTCGTTCGAGATCCCGTTCGTCTACTTCGCATCGGCCGCCGCCCGCGAGCGCCTGCGCGCCTGGAACGGGCAGGAGATCGTGCTGCGGGCGATCCAGCAGTACAATGGCGCGGAATTGATGGCGGCGAGCCTCGATGGCCAGTTGAGCGAGGCGCTGCGGGAGGAGTTGCTGGCATTCAAAGTGCCTCCAGCCATCCAGTTGAAACCCAAAGCGGCGTATGGCGAGATTGCCCGCGACACCGGGTCACTGCGCCCGGCGGATGTCATCAACGTGGGCGGCAAGGCGTCGAATTTCGGTTACCTTCGCCGCGCGGTGCCGACCAACTCCCCCAGCCCGGCGATCGCGTTCACCTTCGACTTGTGGGACGCCTATCTGGACCAAGTGCTGCCCTCGGCAAAGACGTTGCGAGCGACGCTGGCGGAGACTCTCGGGGGCTACACCTGGCCGCCGGACATGGCCCAACTGAAGGCGGACCTCGCGTGGGTGCGGGACCAATTCACGGACGTGGCGGACTTCACGCCGGAACAACGGACGGCGATCCTGGCGGCCCTGCAGCAGGCGGGCTTCGCGCCGGAGCGGAAGATCCGGTTCCGGAGTTCCACCAATGTGGAGGACACGGAGCAGTTCAGCGGGGCTGGCCTGTATGACAGCTTCAGCGGGTGTCTGGCGGATGAGCTGGACCTTGACGGGAACGGCCCCTGCGCGTGCGATCCGTTGGAAGCGCGGGAGCGGGGCGTGTTCCGCGCGATGCGGAAGGTCTACGCCAGCTTCTACAATGACAACGCGTTCCTGGAGCGCCTCCGGCATCGGGTGGACGAAACGACGGTGGGGATGGCCATCCTCGCGCATCATTCGACCCCGGACGAGTTCGAGTTGGCGAACGGCGTGGCCACCGCGCGCATCTACAAGGGCTCGCAGCCCGATGATCGTTCGGTTGCCTACACCCTGGTGAGCCAGGTGGGGGCGGTGTCCGTGGCCAACCCGGAATCTAACGTGGCGCCGGAGGCCGTGGTGGCGAGTATCTACGGCGCGGGCGGCGCCTACCTGGACTTCCGGTCACCCTCCAGCCTGGTGCCGCTGGGCGACCATGTGCTGGCCTGGGAAACCGAGTACCAGCAACTGGCGCAACTGCTGGAGAAAGCGGCGCGTGCCTACGAAGCGGACTTTCCGGCAAGGAAACAACTGACCCTCGATTTCGAGTACAAGAAGGTGGCGCCTGAAGGTAGTCTGCGGTTGAAGCAAATCCGCGAGGTGCCGCAACCGGCGACCGGCAAACAGGTGACGCCGTGGCTGCTGAACCAGACCAACCGGTACGTGCTGCATCAGGGCGAACTGGGAGATGTGCTGGGCTTCCACCGGTTGAAATCGTCCTGGACCCTGCCCACGGTCAACGCGCGGCTGGTGTCGTCCAACCTGAGCCGGACGGTGTTCGGGCGGATCGAGGCGAGCTTCCTGGCGGGCCTGACGGAAACGAACCTGACCGCGCCGATGGCGGACTTGCCAAACTTCAAGCACGGGCGCGACGGCGATTTGCTCGTGGACCAGTGGACCGTGGGCGCCGGGGCGCAGCAACGGACCTTCGCGCTGCACACTTGGCTGCCCTCGCTGGCGGACCCGGCGCAGAGCCCGGTGGTCTTTCTGAGCGACGGGCAGATTCAGTTGTCGGTGACCTATGCCACCCCGCAGCCGAGCCTGAGCACCTTTGGCGGCGGTGACACGACCACGAATGACGTGGCCTACCTGGCGCCGTTCGAGCCGGTGAGCGCGTTGAGCCTGCTGCAGCAACGGTCGTTGACCAATGCGGGGATCGTGATCCGGACGCAGTTCTACTGGCCGCCCCCGCCTGCGGGGGCGGTGGCAGGCTACACGGCGCCGGTGCAGGCGTGGGTGGAGACCCGGATCACCGGGCTGACCAAGGAGCCGATTGTGCTCAAAGGCGACTACGCGCAAACCTACCATCCGTGCCACCACAACTTCTGTGAGGAATTCGTGTTCGACCCGCATCTGGAGCCGGGCCTCGACCCTGCCCAACTGGCCGAACTCGCGGCGCGCAATATCCGCGCCCTGGTGGTGTATTACGCTTACGGCGATTCCGGCACGCTGCGCTTCCTGGGCATGGATGACAAGGTACGGTACCCGTGATTCAGCGGGGCAATGGGCTTGACCGTGCGGGACGGCAGCCTCAAGACTCGGCTCATGCTGAATGTGCCCTGGTTGTGTGGCGGCGGCTTGGTGGCGGCCATGCTGGCGGTGCTGTTGAGCGGCTGTGCCAGCCACGTCGCCCAAATCAGCGACGCTGGTCTGCTTGGCGCGGAGCTGCGCCAAACCATCCTCCGAACCAGAGGTGGCGCTCGATTCGACGTGGGAGCGCGGCTGCTCAGGGGGTGGTGACCGGCTTGGCGGGCAGCACGTCCACCGCGACCTTGAGTTCGTGTCCGCCCCCTCCCACGATGACTCCGCGCAGAGGAGACACATCCCCATAGTCACGCCCTACCGCCGCGAGGATGTGGCGTTCGCCGGGCAGCAGCCCGTTGGTGGGGTCAGCGTCAATCCAGCCGAGAGCCCCAGCCCACACTTGGATCCAGGCGTGGGAGGCGTCCGCACCGGCCAGCTTGGGCTTGCCCGGGGGAGGCAGGGTCTCGAGGTAACCGCTGGCATAGCGGGCGGGCAATCCCAAGGACCGCAGGCAGGCAATCTGAACGTGGGCAAAATCCTGGCAAACGCCCCGCCGCTCACGAAAGGCCTGGCCAACTGGAGTGGCTACCGTGGTGGCTTTGGGATCGAAGGCGAAATCCTTGAACATCCGTTTGGTGAAGGCGAAGATCGCTTCCAGCAGGGGGCGGCCCGCTGGAAAATCCAGGTGCGCGTACTCGGCGAAGGCCGGTCCCAGGGGAACGAGCGGCGATGGAAACTGGTACTCCGCCGCCGCCACCGCCTCGGGCGTGGCTCCCCGCTGGCAGAGGTTGCGAACTTCGCCCCAGTTGGGTGAGGTCGAGGTCAGAGGAAGATACGGGGGCTTGACTTCCACCACGCTTCGCGCGCTCACGGTCAGTTGGCGGTGGGCGTGCTCGATGGCAAAAGTGGAAACCGTGTTTCCGAAGTAGTCCTCATGGAGGCACACTTGCGCCGGCCGCGGTTCGATATCCAGCACATGCTCCACCACTTGCTGACGTGCCGTGCTGCGTGGCGTAAGGCGCGCCAGGTGATGCGACACGGCGACGTCGTGGGCGTAGTCGTAGGTGGTGCGATGGAGGATGGCGTAGCGCACGGCAATTCAACTCACGCGGGTGTCGGCGTGGGCGAAATAACGGTGGGTGACAACGTCCGAGAGCCCCCGCAAGCCCAAGGTGAGCCGCGCCAGCACCTTGGTCAGCTCGGCCGAACGGCCGGAAAGCTCGTCTTCGGCCAGAGCAGGGAGATTCGCCGTCCCGATGAGTTCCAGCAGTTCAGCCGCCAGCCGGGCTTCCTTGCCGGCCCCGCCTTCAGCGGGGTCGCGCGGGAGGTTGGCGGTGTGATCGCAAAGCGCGCGCAACTGGAAGGCCAAGGAGCGGGGATTCGTCTCGTCGGCCAACAGGAGGTCGGCCACAGGAGGCCATTGGGGCTGGGCAAAGTACCGCCGCCGGTAGGTCATCACGCTGTCCGCGATCTCCAGGACCGGATCGAGGGCGTTGAGTCCGTCCCGGCCGACGGCCAGACCGCCTTGGACGAGGGTGGCGACGTTGGCCGCGCGCTCAAGACGGCGGCCGATGTCCAGGAACCGCCAGCCGTGACCGCGGGTCATGTTCTCCATTTCCATGCCACTGAAAGCGGCCAGGTTGACCACCAGCGTGTTGAGCAAGGCCAGGGCTTCGGTGGCGGGCAACCGGCCCGGGCGTGCCTGGGCATCGACCTGCAGTTTGCCGATGATCCGCCAGGTGTCGGCGGAAAAACGGTCGCGCAGGACGAAGGCGATCCCCTTGAGCCGGCCCAAGACCTCCCGCACGGTGCCCAGGCGGTGGGCCTGGTAGATCAGCAGGAAAGCCTCGCGCTCGACCCCGCCCGGGGTGTAGCGCGTGCCGAACTTGGGCGGAAAGATCTCGAGCGCCACCAGCAGGCGCACCGCCGCGCGCAGTTCGGGGGTCTCCTCCGCGCCGGCCTCGCCGTTAAGCCGCCCGAGCAGGCAACGGAGCACGCGCACGGTGTCTTCGAGGCGTTCCACATAGCGTCCGAGCCAGTAGAGGTTGTCGGCCACCCGGCTGGGGACTTCGGCGGCGGCCCGTTCCAGGCGGACGACCTGGGCGGCTTCGCCGAGCAGGGAAACATCGGGAACGGGTCCGTCGGCGAGGATCCAGGTGTCCTTGCTGCCCCCACCGCTCTGCATGGAAACGACCAGGCGATCCGGCGAGGCGGAAAACCGGGTTAACCCGCCGGGCATGACACACCAACCCTCGCCGGTGGCGGCCACGTAGGCACGCAAGACCATGGGGCGGGGCTCCAGCCGGCCCGCTTCCCAAACCGGCACCGTGCTGAGGGCCACCTGTTCCTGGCCCACATACTCATGGGCCTCCGCGCCGATGGACGCCAGCAGACCGGCCTGTTCGTCCGCCGTCAGGCGGTCGCCGAAAACCGGTTGTGCCCCGGCGGTGGCGAAGGCGCGCTTGACGACCAGGTCCGCGAGGTGCTCGCGCACATGCTCACGCTCCTGCTCCTGACCGCACCACCAAGTGGCCACCGAAGGCAGTTTCAGATCCTCCCCAAGAACATGGCGGCACAGACCCGGCAGAAACGCCATGAGCGCCGGCATCTCGACCAACCCGCTTCCCAGCGAGTTGGCCACGACGACGTTCCCCGCGCGCGCGGCATCCAACAAACCGGGCACGCCCAGGTGGGAATCGGAGCGCAGTTCCAACGGGTCGCAGAACGTGTCGTCGACGCGGCGCAGGATGACATCCACCGCCTGCAGGCCTTCGAGCGTCTTGATGAACACCCGGCGGTTGCGCACGGTCAGGTCCCCTCCCTCCACCAGCGGAAAGCCCAGGTAGCGCGCCAGGAAGGCTTGCTCGAAGTAGGTTTCGTTGTAGGGCCCCGGGGTGAGGAGAACCACGTTGGGTTGCCCGCGGGCAGGGGCCGCGAGCAGGCGCAGGGTATCGCGCATCACCCGGAAGAACCGGGCCAGGCGATGCACATTGGCATCGCGGAATTCGTCTCCCAGCACCCGGAGCGAAACCAGCCGGTTTTCGAGGGCGTAGCCCGCGCCGGACGGGGATTGAGTGCGATCTGCCAGCACCCACCACTGCCCGTTGGGCGAGCGGGCGAGGTCCACGGCATGCAGGAAGAGATGCACTCCGCGCGGGGGGCGGACCCCGCACGCCGCCCGGAGAAAGCCGGGGTTGGCCTGCAGCAGCGGGGCGGGCAGCAACTGGTCGCTTACCAAGCGGCGCGGGCCGTAGGCATCGGCCAGGATGGCGTTCAGGAGCTGCGCCCGTTGCGCCAGACCGGTCTCGATGGTCCGCCATTCCTCCGCGGGGATCACCAGCGGCACCAGATCCAGCGCCCACGGACGATCCAGCCCCTGCGCGTCACCGTAGACGTTGTAGGTAACTCCATGCTCGCGCAGGATGCTCCGCGCGCCGTCCCACCGTGCCGCAAAATCTTCGCGCCCCAACTGATCCAACGCGCCCACCAGCGTCTGCCAGTGGGGACGCAGGAGGCCTTCCGGAGCGAGCATCTCATCATACACGCCACCGGGCGGGCGATAGCCCTGCAACAGTGGTTGGCGGGGGAGGATATGGGTGGTGGCCAGGCTCATCCCGGGGTGGCTGAAGATGGCATGCTCACGGGCGGTTGGCAATAGGGTGAGGCCCCACGGGACCAGCGCTAGCGGCCATCCGTCCTGCCTCTCCGCAAGTCCAGGGTGAATGGGGCGTCGGGGGTCGGTTCCATGTGAATCGGCTGCATCGGCCCCGGGGTATGCCCGGAGCGGAAGAACCGCGCCAATCGCCGGCTTTCGGCCTCGTACGCGTTGATGGGAAAGCTGGTGTGGTTGCGGCCACCGGGATGCATCACGTGGTAGGTGCAGCCGCCCAGGCTGCGGCCGTTCCAAGTGTCGACCAGATCGAAGACCAGCGGGGCATTGACGCCCAGGGTCGGGTGAAGGCAGCTCGGGGGCTGCCACGCCCGGTAGCGCACGCCCACCACGGCCTCGCCGTTGGTGCCGGTGGGATGCAACCGCGCCGCGTAGCCGTTTACGCTGACCACATGGCGCCCCTCGATCAAGCCACGGGCCTTGATCTGCAGACGCTCCACGCTGGAATCGACGTAGCGCACCGTGCCGCCTGCTCCAGGTTCCTCCCCCAGCACGTGCCAGGGCTCCAGCGCTTGGCGCAATTCGAGCTGGACGTTCCCCAACGCCAGGTCCCCGATCTGCGGGAAACGAAACTCGAAGTGCGGGGCGAACCACTCGTCCTTCACCGCGTAGCCTGCCTGACGGAGGTCTTCCATCACGTCGCCAAGATCGCTCCATACGAAATGCGGCAGCATCCAGCGGTCGTGGATATCGGTTCGCCAGCGTACCAACTGACCCCGGTAAGGGGTGTTCCAACAACGCGCGATCAGCGCGCGGAGCAGGAGTTGCTGCGCGAGACTCATGCGCGCATGCGGAGGCATTTCAAAGGCCCGCAACTCCAGCAGCCCCAGCCGGCCCGTGCTGCTGTCGGGCGAGTACAGTTTGTCGATGCAGAATTCGGCGCGGTGGGTGTTGCCGGTGGCATCGACCAAGAGGTGCCGAAAGAGCCGGTCAACCAGCCAGGGAGGGACCTGGGCGTGATCCGGCACCTGACGGAACGCCAGTTCCAATTCGGCGAGCGAGTCGTTGCGCGACTCATCCACGCGGGGGCTCTGGCTGGTTGGTCCGATGAACATCCCGCTGAAGAGGAAGGACAGCGAGGGGTGGTTTTGCCAGTACGCCACCAGGGAGCGCAATAGGTCGGGGCGCCGGAGCAGGGGGCTCTCAGCCGGGGTCGGGCCGCCCAACACGATGTGGTTGCCGCCGCCGGTGCCGGTGTGGCGGCCGTCCAGCATGAACTTCTCGGTGCCCAACCGGGCCAACCGCGCCTCCTCGTAGAGAATCTCGGTATGTTGCACCATCTCGTCCCATGAGTGTGCCGGATGGATGTTAACCTCGATCACGCCGGGATCGGGGGTCACTTTGATCACGTTCAGCCGGGGATCCTTGGGTGGCGGGTAACCTTCAATCACCACCGGAAGGCGCAACGTGGCGGCCGTGTCCTCCACCGCGCCCAGGCAGTCCAGATAGTCCTCCAAGCTGTGCACCGGGGGCATGAACACATGCAACCGCCCCTCCCGAGGTTCGACACAGAGGGCGGTTCGCACCACCCATGACGCCGATTCCTGCCGCCCCGGCGGCCGGCTTGTGTCCGGCCCCGGCGGTTGCGCTGCTGCCCGGCGTGCTTGCGCCCGGATGGCCGGTTCGGTCTGCCGTCGAGCGGTTTGTCCCGGCATGAAAGCCTGCCGGGGCGGCAGGGGGGGCCGCTCCTCCATGGGGTCGGGTGTGCACAATAAAGGTCGATCGGCCCCCTTGACCCAAGGCAGCGAGTCCAGCGGGAGCCGCAGCCCCATCGGCGAATCGCCCGGGATCAGGTAGCACCGCTCCGGCCTGAGGAACCACGGTCCGCTCACCCACCAGGAACCGTTGTCTCCCTGGCCGCGTTGCACCGGCAACACGTAGCCGGCTACGTGATCAAGTCCTTGCTCGAACACCTTGGCCAACCGCGCCCGTTCTTCCTCATCTTCGAGGTTCGATTGGAAGGGATCGACATTCTCCGGCAACCGCCGTTCCCGCCACAGGTAGTACCAAGTGTCTTCGAAGGCGGGCATGACATGGCGGTCGCCGCAGCCCAGGCGCGCGGCGAGTGCTTTGACAAACGCCTCGGCCGCCCGTTCGTCATGGCCGTAGTCGCGCGTCTGATCCGCCAAGAGGTCTTCGTCCATCCAGACCGGTTCGCCATCCCGCCGCCAGAAGCAACCCAGGGCCCAGCGGGGGAGCGATTCGCCCGGATACCACTTGCCCTGCCCATGGTGCAGCAGGGCGCCGCGGGTGAACCGGCGCATCAAGCGGCGGATGAGGTCATCCGCCCGCCGACGCTTCTCCGGCCCCAAGGCCACCGTGTTCCACTCGGCGCCGTCCATGTCGTCGATGGACACGAAGGTGGGTTCGCCGCCCATGGTCAACCGGCAGTCGCTGCGGCGCAGTTCCTCATCCAGTCGGTGGCCCAGCGCACGGATCTCGGCCCACTGGTCCTCGTTGTAGGGCTTCGTGACCCGCGGTGATTCGAAAATGCGGCGCACCTCCATCTCGACCTTGAAATCGCACTCGCATTCGTCCACCAAGCCGGTGATCGGAGCGGCACTCCCGGGCTCGGGCGAACAGGCCAGGGGCAGATGGCCTTCCCCCGCGAGCAAACCGCTGGTGGGGTCGAAGCCAATCCAACCCGCCCCGGGGAGGTAGACTTCGCACCAGGCGTGCAAGTCGGTGAAGTCGCTGCTAGGACCGCTGGGGCCGTCCAGCGCCTTGACATCGGGGGTGAGTTGAATCAGGTAGCCGCTCACGAACCGGGCGGCGAGCCCCAAGTGCCTCAGGAGTTGGCAGAGCAGCCAGGCTGAGTCCCGGCAGGAACCGCTTCCTTTCTCGAGGGTCTCCTCCGGCGTTTGCACCCCGGGCTCCATCCGGATGATGTACTGGATTTCCCGCGAGAGACGACGGTTGAGTTCCACCACGGCATCTACTGTGCGCGGGCGGGCGTCCCCCACCAGATTCTCGGGGAAGAGTTCACGGCGAATCCGCCCCAGCAGCGCGGCCAGGCGCGGCGTGGGTTCGCATTGGTGGCGAAACGGTTCCAGTTCGTGGTCCAGGATCGGGTCGTAGGCGAATGGAAAGCGTTCGGCCTCCGGTTCGAGGAAGAAGTCAAAAGGATTCAACACGGCCATCTCGGCCACGACATCCACTTCCACCCGGAACTCCCGCGTCGGTTCCGGAAAGACCAAGCGTGCCAGGTAGTTGGCCTGCGGATCCTGCTGCCAATTGAGGAAGTGCGGCTCCGGAGCCACCCGCAGGCTGTAGCTCAGAATCCGGGTCCGACAGTGCGGCGCCGGACGCAGCCGCACCACCTGCGGGCCCAGGGTGACCGCGCGGTCGTAGCGGTAGGAGGTGCGATGCTGAAGGGCAACATGAATAGACATGCGGGTTCAGAGAAGTGACGGCGCGGCGGTGGACAGGGTTTTCGGCAAAGGGCCTTGCCGCGGGCAGTCTGGCTGACCGCATGGAATGGACGGCCGCACACCAGTGGCGAAGAATTCGTCCAGGCTCCGTGGTTGGGAGGATGACATGGGGTGCGTGTGGGGGCGTTCAGGAATCATTGTGCCGCTACGCGGGAGGCTTTCTTCTGCGGCGCCGGCGTTTTGCCGGCGAAGAAGGTCTCGAAAATCCCCTGGCCGATCTGGTTGAGCTTGTTCTGAAACTCATCCACGTATTCGTGGACTCCGCGTTGGATGATGTCGTCAACGCTCGCGTAGGAGAGTTCGGAGCACAACTGCCCCAGCAACTTCTCCGGCGGATGGCGGAACGTCCCCAGCGCCGTGCCGCTGATGGCATGCAACGATTCCTCGGCGGCCGTGAGGCAGAACCGGACCGCACGGGGGAACTCGCGGTCCAGCATCAGAAAATCGACGACACCCCGGGGCGAAATGCGCCCATGACGCTTGCGATACATTTCGAACGCGGAGGCCGAACGCAGCACCGCCGCCCATTGCAGGTCGTCGAACGGCGTTCCCACGTCGGCCGACGAGCGCAGGAGGATGAAGTACTTCACATCCAGCATCCGCGAGGTCTTGTCGGCACGCTCAAGTTTCCGCCCCAGGCGGCTGAAGTGCCATGCTTCTCCGTGGGTCATGGTGGCGTCCGTGACGCCGGTGTACAGATGGCTCGCCAGTTTGACCTCGGCAAAGAACTCCGCCGCCGACGGGACGCGGGAAGGTTGTTCGGCGGCGGATTTCACCATCAGGTAAAACTTGTTCAATTGCAGCCACATCTCCGAAGAGATGATCTCGCGCACGCTTCGCGCGTTCTCCCGCGCGGCGCGCAGGCAGGAGAAGATCGAGTTGGGGTTCTCGCTGTCGAAGGTGAGGAACCGGATCACGTTTTCCTCCGTCGCCTCCCCGAAGCGCCGCGCAAATTCCTCGTGGTCGCCGGTCGTGTTGACCAACGGCTGCCACTGCTGCCCCTGGCCGTCAGGGGCGTCGAGCATCAATTGCAGGTTGACATCGATGAAGCGCGCGACGTTCTCGGCGCGCTCCACGTAGCGGCTCATCCAGTAGATGGAATCGGCAACACGGCTTAACATGGGAGGCTTGGGTGGGTGGGGGACGTCAGTTCAGCCAGATCAGGCGAGTTGGCTCTGCCCGGTCAACTTGGCGGCGCGCCCGTTCACCGTTGTCGCCACGCAGGGTGCCTGCCGGGTCGCGGCCTCGACCGGTCTCGCATCGGTGGCGTCCAATTCCTGCGTCGGGGCGTCGGCCAGCACCCAAGTGTCCTTGCTGCCGCCACCCTGGGACGAATTGACGACCAGGGAGCCCTTCTTGAGGGCCACCCGGGTCAAACCTCCGGGCAGGACGAAGATCTCTTTTCCATAGAGGATGTACGGGCGCAGGTCCACATGGCGCCCCTCGTAATGATCGCCTACGATGGTAGGCACCCGCGAAAGCGCCAAGGTGGGCTGGGCGATGTAGTTGCGCGGGTTGGCTTTGACCCGCTCGGCAAAGTCGGCGCGCTGCTCCCGCGTCGAGTGCGGCCCCACCAACATGCCGTACCCACCCGACTCATTGGCCGCCTTCACCACCAATTCACCGAGGTGGTCCAGCACATAGGCCAGGTCTTTCTCCTCCGCGCAGATGTACGTGGGGACGTTGGGGAGAATTATCTCCTGCGCCAGGTAGTACTTTACGATGCGCGGCACATAGGCGTAGACCACCTTGTCGTCCGCCACGCCGGTGCCCGGTGCATTGGCCAGAGCGACATTTCCGGCCTTGTACGCCTCCATCAAACCGGGGACACCGAGCATCGAGTCGGCCCGGAAACAAGTGGGATCCAGAAAATCGTCGTCGATCCGTCGATAGATCACGTCCACGGGCTCGAACCCCTTGGTGGTGCGCATCAGCACCTGGCGGTCCTCGACCACGAGATCGCGGCCCTCGACGAGTTCGACTCCCATCTGCTGGGCGAGGAACGAGTGTTCGAAGTAGGCCGAGTTGTAGACCCCGGGGGTCAACAGCACGACGCGTGGCGATCCCGTCGCCTCGGGTGCCAGGAACTCGAGCATGTCCCGCAGCTTGTGCGGGTAATCTGCCACGGGTCGCACCCGGGAGGTTTCAAACACCCTGGGGAACAGGCTCTTCATCACCTGCCGGTTCTGCAGCACATAGGACACCCCGGAGGGACAGCGCAGATTGTCCTCCAGCACGTAGATCTGTCCGTCGCTGTGGCGGACCAGATCGGTGCCGGTGATGTGACACCAGATGCCCCGCGGCGGGTTCCAGCCCATGCATTGCTGGCGGAACGACTTGGCCGAGTAGATGATCTCTTTGGGCACGACCCCGTCCTTGATGATCCGCTGGCCGTGATAAAGGTCGTCGATGAACAGGTTCAGTGCCTGAATCCGCTGCCTCAACCCGCGTTCCACCTCCTGCCACTCCGTCCCACCCACGATGCGCGGCACGATATCGAACGGGAAGATCTTCTCGACGCCGGCCTCGGCGCCATACACGTTGAAAGTGATCCCCATCTGCATGAGCGCCCGCTCGGCCGCCTGTTGCCGATGGGTGATCTCGTCGGTCGGCAGGCTCTCGAGGTTGTTCCACAGGCGTTGCGCGAAAGGTCGTGGCTGGCGCTCGCCGGTGAACATCTCATCGTAGAAACCTTCCGTTTCGTAATGCGAGAACTTCATAGCCGCTGTGAGCCTGACTTCCTGGTGGGCGCTTCGCCACCGCACGAAGGTCCTCCAGCAGAATGCATGCCGCCAACCGAGAGTCCCTCATTAGAAGTCGCACACGCTTCCATAAGGACCTTGGAGCCAGCGGTTTGAGTGTCTCGTCAAAGGGGCGTGAAATCGGGCTGGTCGATCGGCTCCGATCTCTCCAGCGGGCGTTGGCGGTTTTTGGCGTCTGTGAACAAAAAGCAACAACCGCCAGAGTCTCTTCCAGACGAGCCTCGCGGCAATCAGCTCGGGTCGGTCAACTGGGGCGGTTGGGAACGCAGCCGGGTCTCCAGCCAGGCGGAGAGCAGGAACAACACCCCTGGCAAGGCCGTGATGGTGAAGAAGACCGGGAAGCGTGGCCCGGCCTTGTCCGCCAGGAACACGAACCCGGCCACCAGGGAGACGAGTGCGCCGGGAACGGGCCAGCGCCAGGCGGCCACGTATCCGGCAATCATCAGGAAATGCACTCCCATCCAGAGACAAACGCTCAGGGGCGGATGGTTCGGAAATGGACGGATGAACCACTCACTCACGTGTTCCACAAAGAAGGCCCCCCACAGGATGGACACCAACAACCCGAGCAGGCGTGCGCTCCATCGCAGGACGCGCATGGAGACTCGACCAGCCGCAGGCGCAGGAACGGATGCATTCATGGCTTTCCTTTCGCATTACCGTCACAGCCTACTCCGGTGCGGCGCGTGCAACCTAATTGATACTCTCAATCCGCCTATCGCGGCCGTCGATGCATCGGCCGAGGCCCCAACGGCAACCGGCGTGTTACCCTGGGGGCCTGCGGGTCAATGGGCTTGACCGCGCGGCACGGCGGCCTCAAGACTCGGCCCATGCTGAATGTGCCCTGGTTGTGTGGCGGCGGCTTGGTGGCGGCCATGCTGGCGGTGCTGTTGAGCGGCTGCGCCAGCCACGTCGCCCAAACCGGTAAAGGCGGAAACGAAACCGCCCGGTTGCACCGCTTGCTGGAGGACTACTATCAGGCGCGGTTGGCCCTCTTCCCACTCGAGGCCAGCGCCATCGGCGACCACCGCTACGATGACCGGCTCACCAACGACATCAGCGACGCCCACCGGGCCCAGGTGGCGGCGCTGGCCGAACGCTGCGCCCGCGAGCTGGCGCAAATCGACCGCGCCCGCCTGCCCGAGACGGACAAGTTGAGCTGGGACGTGTTCCAAAGCGACCTGACCCGCATTCGCGCGGGGCTGAAGTTCCCGGAGCATTGGCTGCCCGTCGGCAAGATGCAGGACCTGCCGACCACGTTCGTGCTGCTCGGCTCGGGCAAGGACGTGCAGCCGTTCAAGACGGTGCGGGATTACGAACGGTTCCTTGGGCGGATCGAGGGCTTCACCGCCTGGGTGGATACCGCGATGGCGAACATGCGGCAAGGCATGGCCGCCGGCGTGGTGCAGCCGCGGGTGATTATCGAGAAGAGCCTCGCGCAGTGGGAGGCCCTGCTCGCGATGGACGAGAGTCAGAACCCGTTCTACCAACCGGTGCGCGAACTGCCGTCCAGTTTCTCCGCGCGCGACAAGGAGCGGCTTACGCGGGTCTACCGGGAGGCCATCACGCAGCGCATCATGCCGGCCTATCGGCGGCTGGCCAATTTCACGCGGACGGAGTATCTGCCGAGATGCCGGGAGACGCTGGGATTGTCCGCGTTGCCGCAGGGGCGCGAATGGTACGCGCAGTTGGTGCGGTACTTCACCACCACGGATTTGTCCCCCGACCAACTCCACGAGACCGGCCTGGCCGAGGTGGCGCGGCTGCAGCAGGAGATGGAGAAACTCAAGACCAGCGCGGGTTTCAACGGCGACCTGGCGGCCTTCGCCAAGCATCTGGACGAGACCAGCCCGGGCGTCTACAAGTCCAAGGGCGCGTTGGTCCAGGCTTACCGCGACCTGCGCGCGACGGTCGAACCGCGGCTGCCGGCGCTCTTCGGGCATTTACCCAAGAACACGTACGAGATCCGGCCGGTCGAGGCGTTTCGTGAGGCGACCTCCTCTTCACAGCTCACGCCCGCCGCGCCCGACGGCTCGCGGCCGGCGGTGTTCTATGTCAATGCCGCGGGCATCGAGCAGACGCCGCAGTTCGTTTCCGAATCGCTCTTCCTGCACGAGGCGATGCCGGGACACCACCTGCAGAGCACCATCGCGATGGAGCGGACCGATCTGCCGTCATTCCGGCGGTTCGGCTGGTACGATGCCTACGGCGAAGGCTGGGCGCTCTACTCCGAGGGGCTGGGGGGCGAACTGGGCTGCTATCGCGACGCCCGGCAACGGCTTGACTTCCTCGGCAGCGAGATGTTCCGCGCCCGCCGGTTAGTGGTCGACGTGGGCCTGCACCTGAAGAGCTGGAGCCGCGACCGTGCCTACCAATACCTGATGGCAACGCCGGGGTTCACGGCGGCGGACGCCGCGCTCGAAGTTGACCGCTATATTGCCTGGCCGGGACAGGCCCTGAGCTATAAGACCGGCCAACTGCGCCTCCGCGCGTTACGGGCGAAGGCAGAACAGGCCCTTGGCGGCCATTTCAACGTACGCGCTTTTCATGACGAACTGGTGAAGGACGGCGGCCTGCCTCTGGATGTGCTGGAGGCCAAACTCGACCGCTGGATCGCGGCGCAGGGGGGTACTGGTGCGAAGTCGGAGCGTCCGGCCGAAGCACCGAACACCAACGACGGCGCTGGGGTTGTATCTGACCTGGTATGGGGCAGATACGACGTCTCGAAGCTGGCCCCGAGTGCTGCCCAGCGAGAGGAGTATCGGACGAAGCCCTTCCCCCTTCGGTTTGCGCTGCTGTCGACTGACGCGGTTCACACCGCGAGCTTGGATCGGACTTTGAAGAAGCGACTCGGGGTGAAGGACAGCTACGCTGCGGCTACCCTATCCAACGATGAAGTGACCGATGCGGCTGTGTGCGGGCTTCACATCTTCCGAAACGTCCCGGTTCTGAATGAGGTCGATCTGAAACGATATGTCTGCCAGATGGTTGGGGTGTCGATCCGCGATCGGCGGTGCATCGTTCTCAACTTCCTGGGCGCGTATCAAGAGGGATGGGAACAACGATTCGGGTTCTGGCACGATGGCGGCCCTTCCTTTGTCCAGATGCTCTATGATGTGCGGGAGAAGCGGATCGTGAAGGTGAAGATGAACGGGTACTTTTGAGGCCCCGTTTGAGCGCAATCGTCCTGTCTCCGACTCTTCCACGTTCACGGGGGGTGGCTGGGCTGACTCGGCGAGTCGTCAGAGTTTCGAAGATCGGCACCAGAGACTCCCGAGCAGGGTCTCTCCAGAATGAGTGGGTGTAGGTTGGGGTGCTTCAAATCACCATCCCACCTACAGGTGTCCCATATAGCCAACGACGCCGAACCGGGCGACCTCCTCCACGTAGCCACTGATGAGAGCCAGACACTCGTCGAGGTCACGGTACGCGTAGGGCCCTTCGGTCCGGAGCGAGGTGTTCTCCAACCCCGACGGCATGAGGACTGCCTTGCGAAGGGCCGAAAAGTCAAAGGCCTCAGCGAGCGGCTTGCAGTCGCCGCGCGACATTTTGCGGCCCGTGCCGTGGCTCATGGAGGAGAGAATGCTCGTGACCTGATCCGTGCCTCGGACCAGCACCACGTCGCCCGACATGTGTGAGGGAATCACCGTGAGCATGCCCGGACGGAGATGCACGGCTCCCTTGCGGATGACCGCACCTCCGCCGGGCAGACGTTCATATGTGTTGTGTGGCAAATCCAACACCAACTCCGTCTGGCCAAAGACCGCGTCGATCTCCTCATGAATCCTGCCCCGGTTGTCCGCCGCCCATTGAACTACGCGGCCAAACTCGCGATCAGACTCCTCCGGCCGGTCGACCAGCGCATCAACCAGGCCCGACTCGCTGCGCGAACCGGTGTGGACGAGGAAATACAGCGGGCCATCGGCATAGGGGGCCAAGGCGTCGAGAAAGTGGTTGCCGCCGCCCAGGTCTCCCAAACGATCTTTGTTGGCGCGCAGTCGGTCGGCCAACTGGTCCCAGCGGCCCTGGCTTAGTCCCCCTGAGGCAATACCGGAACGCACTAGCCGCATGCCGCAGCCACAATCGGAGACTGCGAAGCGCCGCCAGTCGGTCTGGCGGGTCATTACGGCGGTGCCCGTGGGCAGAGGGGACTTGCCCGGGCAGGCATCGGGGAGGAAGACCACCTGCTCGGCGTCGAGGCCGTGCGGAATCCAGGAATGGAGCTTCCCCAGGGGCTCGGCTGAGAGATTGGTCAGTTCCATGACGGGCGCGTTCACCGCGCGGTGGCTATCCTGCCGGGTGCGCGGGCCTCCGTCAACCGGGTGCGAGGTCCGTCGCCTGGCGTGGTGGCCATGGCCACGTGCGAGACCATGTCGCTATTCCGAGGCCTCACATTTGTGAGGCGCCATTTGCTTGCGGGTGCGCTGCGGACGGTGCGAGAATCTGCGGACAACAACTATGAGCAACCGCTTCCTCGGCCTGCTGGCCCTGCTGGTTTCGCTGACCGTCACCGTTGCCTGGTCGTCCGAACCGGCGTCGCGCCGGGTGGAGAACTTCAACCGCGATTGGAAGTTCGCCAAGGGCGCTCTACCGGGAGCGGAGGCGGCGGACTTCAACGACACCGCGTGGCAGCGCGTGCGACTGCCGCACGATTGGGCCATCAGCGGTCCCTACGAACCGCAGGGCGACGCGCACACCGGCAAACTCCCGTGGCGCGGCGAGGGCTGGTATCGCAAGTCGTTCATCCTCCCGGCTACGGATGTCGGCAAACGGGTATACCTGGACTTTGATGGCGTGATGGCGATGCCCGCCGTTTATGTGAACGGCCACCTGGCGGGTGGCTGGGATTACGGCTATGTGTCCTTCCGGGTGGACGCGACGCCTTTCGTGAAGCCGGGCCAGCCGAACCTCGTGGCGGTGCACGTGGACACGCGGCAGCATCAGTCCCGGTGGTACCCGGGCGCGGGCATCTACCGCAAGGTGCAGTTGGTGGTGAACGAGCCGGTGCATGTCGCGCAGTGGGGCACGTACGTGACCACCCCGCAGGTCACCGCCGAGTCGGCCACGATCCGGGTGGAGACGACGCTCGAGAATCATACGACCGCGGGCGTGGAGCCCGAGGTGGAGACGACCGTGCTCGATCCGAAGGGCAAGGAGGTGACCCGGCTGCGGGTGAGTTGCGCCGTACCGGCCAACGGTTCGCAGCCCGGCGTGGCGACGATCACGATCGGCAAGCCGCAGCTTTGGGACCTCATCACCCCCCGGCTCTACACGGTCGTGACGCGGGTGCGGGTAGCCGGCAGTTTGGTGGATGCGACGGAGACGCCTTTCGGCATCCGCACGTTCGAGTTCACGGCCAACGACGGGTTTCATCTCAACGGCCGGCGCGTGCAGATGAAGGGGGTGTGCCTGCACTCGGATCTTGGCCCGCTCGGGATGGCGTTCAACCATCGCGCCATGGAGCGGGAACTGCAGATCATGCAGGACATGGGCGTGAACGCCGTGCGCACCAGCCACAACCCGCCGGCGCCTGAGTTGCTGGACCTGTGCGACCGCATGGGCATGGTCGTGTGGGACGAAGCCTTCGACAAGTGGGACGGCACCGCCACGCTCCCCAAGGGCGTCTCGATCCCTGACCACGGCCGGAAGCAGTACACCCATTTCGTCCACCGCGACCGCAATCACCCCTGCGTCGTGGTCTGGAGCGTGGGCAACGAAATCTGGGACCTGGAGGGCCTCAAGTATCCCGACTCCCCCGGCCTCCTGAAGACGATGGCGGGGTTTGTGAAGGCACTCGACCCGACGCGGCCCGTCGGCCTGGCTCATTGCGTGCCCGAGTCGGCGAAATCCCAACTGCCCGCCGCCTTGGATGTGACCGGCTGGAACTACGCACGGCGCTACGCCAATTCCCGGGAGCGGTGGCCGAACCTCCCCATCATCTACAGTGAGTCGGCTTCGGCCTACAGCACGCGCGGCTATTACGATGACTTCCCGATGCCAGCCAAGAAGGACGACTATCCCTCGACCGCGCGCATCAGTTCCTACGACCACAACTCGGCCTACTACTCCGACCCGGCGGATGTGGAGTTTGCCCTCATGGAGCAGGACCGCTTCGTGGCCGGGGAATTTGTCTGGACCGGCTTCGACTACATCGGCGAGCCGGTGCCGTACATCGCGGAGGGCTGGGGCAGCTTCACGAAACGGAAACTCACCAAGCCGGAGGAGTCCCGGGTGAGTTCGTTTGGCATCGTGGATCTGGTTGGTATTCCCAAGGACCGGTTCTATCTGTACCGCAGCCATTGGGCGCCGGAAAAGCAGACGATTCACATCCTGCCGCATTGGAATTGGCCCGAGCGGGTCGGTAAGAACGTGCCGGTGTACGTGTATACCGGCGGCGATTCAGCCGAGTTGTTCCTGAACGGGAAATCCCTCGGCCGGCGCACCAAGAACCGCAAGGCCGAAGTGGTGCGTGATCGTTACGCGTTGCGCTGGTTGGACGTGCCTTACCAGCCGGGCGAACTGAAGGCCGTGGCGTACCAGAACGGTCGGCAAATCGGCAGCGCCCTGGTGCGCACCGCCGGAGAGCCGGCCTCGCTGCGCCTGGCGCCCGATCGGAAGCGTCTCGCCGCCGACGGCGATGACTTGAGCTACCTGTTGGTCGAGGCGGTGGACAAGGACGGCAACCTCTGTCCGCTGGCGATGAACGACGTGCAGTTCAAGGTCGAGGGACCCGCCACCCTCGCCGGGGTGGGCAACGGTGACCATCATTATCCGGCGGAATTCGTCGCCGATCATGTGACGCTCTTCTACGGCAAGGCGATGCTCATCCTGCGGGCGGCGGAGGGCGGCGGCGGTGCCATCAAGGTGAGCGCCACCAGCGGCGGATTGAAGCCTGCCAAGGCCTTACTCAAGTCACGCCCTGCAAAGTGATTCGCAAACACCGGCCCGCGCACGGCCACGCAGTGGGCGTTTCCTGCTGCGGGCCGGGTGTCGGATGCATTAACCTCGGACCATGAGCGCCACGAGCGTCCCCAACCTCCTGCGGACATGGGTCCGGTGGGGAGGCATGCTTGGTTTGGCGGCCGGGACGGTGGGCGCTGGTGGGATGAAGTTGGAGAACGCTGCAGCTGATCCGGTTCCGCCGGGCCTGCTCACCAATGTGGTTCAACTCCGCAACGCCGCTGGGCAAAGCGGGGGGCAGGCGTTCGCCGTGCGGCTGGAGGGAACGGTTTGGTGGGTCAGTGCGGTGCGCCACGCGCTGGCGTTGAAGGACGTTGCCGGAGTGGAGTTGCTGGAACTGAATTGGGACGGCCCCCCGGTGCGGGTCGGCAACCGGATCAGGCTGGAGGGCAAGGGAGTCCTGGAGTGCAGCGGGATCGGCTGCAAGTTGGGCACCGTGGGCGCCGTGGTCGACAATGACGGCGTTCACGGCATGAGCGGAAAGTCAGGCGCCGCTTACTTGGCAGCCGGAGCGCAACCATTCCGGCTCGAGTGGTTCAATGGCGCGGAGGTGAGCGGCTTGGTGGTGGAGTGGGAGGGGCCCGGCCTGCCCCGAGGGAGCATCCCAGGAGGTGCTCTCAGCCACTGGGTCGTGGCCGCTGACGGGAGCCGCTCCCTTGCCAGCGGAGTGGTCTGCCGATGTTACGAGGGCGTTTGGGAAGCCTTGCCGGACTTCACCCGGTTGACACCGGTGAAGTCGGAAACCAAGCCCCACTTCGACCTCACCAGCGCCAGCCGGGCGCAGCAGGTCGGCTTGGTCTTCGAGGGCAACCTGACTGTGCGGCGCGAAGGCCTCTACCGGTTCCACTTAACGTCGGACGACGGGAGCCGGCTGTTTGTTGCCGGGCCGGCCTTCCATCTGACCTCGCTTGGCGACGATGAATTGCCAACACCCCGTCCATTGACGATTGGCCAGGTGTGGGGCGATGGCGAGGAAGGCCAGTGGGGGGCCGTCGAAGGTAGCGTGGGTTTGCTTCGACAGGAACCCGGCGGTTGGGCACTGGAACTGACGGCGGGTGGGGGGCGTATGCGCGTGCGAGTGGCGGACGAAGAGGAGGGGCCTCCCCCCCCTTGGAACGGCCGCGTCCGGGCCACGGGCTTCTGCCAAGCCGTTCACACCGTCGACGGCCAGCGTGTGGCCGGCATGCTTTGGGCGCCTAACCGGTACGCGATCACATCGATGGCCGCGCCACAGGAGGCTGAGGACGAGGGCAAGGCGGCCGGGCAGGTGCTGGCCAGCGCCCGCGAGGTACACCGGCTCAAGCGCGAGGAGGCCGAGCGGGGCTATCCGGTGCGGCTTCGCGGGGTGGTCACCTGCGTCTTGCCGGAACGCCAGGCGTTTACCGTGCAGGATGCCACGCGCGGGCTGTACGTCGTGGATGTATCCACCAACCGCTCGAGCCCGCCCCGCTTGGGGGACTACCTCGAGTTTGAGGGAACAACCGATCCCAGTTACTTCGCGCCGATCGTGAACGCACGGGCGGTGACGCGGCTGGGGGCCGGGTATCTGCCCGAGCCGGTGCGCCCCTCGTGGGACCAACTCATGAACGGGAGTCTCGACGCCCAATACGTGGAATTGCTGGGCATCATTACCGTGGTCCGCACCAATACGGTCACCCTTCTGACCCAAGGCGGCCCGATACGGGCGGAATTGCGCCTCTTGGGAGCGAACCCCGAGCCTTTGAGTACCAAGGTGAACGCGCTGGTGCGTCTCCGGGGTTGCCTGTTGGCGGACTGGGACTACGTCACCCACCAGGTAAAAGCGGGCGAGGTGCGCCTCTACGCCGCCGACCTGATCGTGGAGCAACCGCCCCCCGCCGATCTCTTCGCCGCCCCGGTCAAGACCGTCGCGGAGTTGCGGCGGTTCGATCCGCAAGCGGGTCCCTTTCAGCGCGTGAAGGTGGCCGGGCAGGTATTGCTGGCGCGGCCTGCCGAGTGCTATCTCAGCGACGGCACATCGGGCATGCGTTTCGTGCCCGGGGAACCGACGACCCTGACGGCGGGCGCAATGGTCGAGGTGGTTGGTTTCCCCGATCTCTGGGGCGGAGTCTCGCCGGTGCTCCGCGAGGCGGCGGTGCGGGTCACCGGCCGCGCGGCCCTGCCTGAGCCGCGGAGCCTCGCCGCAGACGGCCTGTTGCGGGCGGAACATGACG
This sequence comes from uncultured Verrucomicrobiota bacterium, assembly GCA_964472515.1. Taxonomy (GTDB): domain Bacteria; phylum Verrucomicrobiota; class Verrucomicrobiia; order Limisphaerales; family J093; genus CAYYMW01. The sequence continues at coordinate 30,652 of CAYYMW010000013.1, forward strand.
CCATGCGGGTGCGGGTGGAAGGGGTGCTCGTCAACCTCCGGCCGGGCCGTGCCGACTGGGCATTGGAAATGCAGAGCGGGGTGCGGACGTTTGTGGCGCGGTTGGACGGCCAGGGGAAGCCGTTGCCGTCCCTCCCGGCGGGCAGCCGTCTGGAGTTGACCGGCGTGTACGCGGGCCAGGGGGGCAACCTGGCAGCGGGGCGGGACCTCACCTCGTTCGAGGTGCTGCTGGGCAGCACCAACGATCTCAAGGTGATCGCCTATCCGCCGTGGTGGACGCTCAAACGACTGCTGGTGACCTCCGCCGCGCTGGTCTGTGTCCTGGCCGTCTCGGTGCTGTGGATCACCCAGTTGCATCGGCGCGTCGAGCAGCGGACCGCCGAACTCGAACGCCAAATCCGCGAACGGGAACGCATGGAGCGCCAGCAAGCGCTGGCGCTGGAGCGCGCGCGCATCGCCCAGGACCTGCACGATGAATTGGGGTCGGGCATCACCGAGGTCAGCATGCTGGCGGCGCGGGCTCAGGCGGCGACGGCCTCCGAAGAGAAGCGGAGCCGCTGCCTCGAACAGATGGGGGAGAAGGCCCGCGACATGGTCACGGCGTTGGATGAGATTGTCTGGGCCATGAACCCGAAGCACGATTCCTTCGCCTCGCTCGTCAGCTACTTCTGCCTCTACGCCGATCATTTTCTGGGTCTGGCGGGAATCGTGTGGCGGCTGGACGGCCCGGCTGGAGCCTCCGACCAGGTGATCGACTCGCACCGGCGGCACCAACTCTTTCTCGTCTTCAAGGAGGCCCTGACCAACATTGTGCGCCATTCCGGCGCGACCGAGGCCAGGCTGGCGTTCTGGTTGGAGGAGGGCATGGTGCGCCTGACCATAGCCGACAATGGGCGCGGCTTGTCAGAAGGCGCAAGGGCCGAGGGCATGGACGGAGTCAACAACATGCGCGCCCGGCTGGAACGGCTGCGCGGACGCTTCGAGATCACCGGCGTGCCGGGCTGCGGCACGACGCTCCAGATCTCCCTGCCCAGCCGCTGATTGCTTATGACGCGCATCGCCATCGTGGAAGACAGCAAAGTAATCCGGGAAAGCCTGATCGAATTCGCCCAGGCGGACCCGGAGTGCCAATGCGTCTGCGCCTGCGGTTCGGCGGAGGAGGCTTGGAAGGAGATCCCCAAGCACCAGCCCGACATCGTGCTGATGGACATCCAGTTGCCCAACGCTTCGGGGATCGAATGCACCGCGCAGCTCAAGCAATTGCTGCCGGCGCTGCAGATCATCATGGTGACGGTGTACGAGGATACCGAGCGCATCTTCAAGGCGTTGCGCGCGGGCGCCTGCGGCTACCTGCTCAAACGCTGCACGCCCGGGGAGTTGGTGGCGGCGATCCGGGAAGTCCGTCAGGGGGGCGCGCCGATGTCGCGCGAGATCGCGCGCAAAGTCATCGCCTCGTTCCAAGAACCGCTGGCGGCCTCCGCCGGAGTGGAGGAACTCTCGCCCCGCGAGCGGGAAATTCTCGAACTGCTGGCCCAGGGGTTCCCCAACAAGGAAATCGCCGACCGGGTGGGGCTGACCGATGGCACGGTGCGCTGGCACCTGCGGCACGTCTACCACAAGCTGCACGTCCGCTCCCGCACCGAGGCGGCGTTGAAGTTCCGGGCCGCCAAGGCGGGGTAGTCGACCCGGAAGCACAGTCCTCGAGCCAGAGGTGTGCCTTACATTTGTGAGGCTAGGCGGATCGTCGCGGGCAGACTAGGCTTAAGCCACCTAATCGAAAGCATGTATCAACCCAGTTCGAGTGCCCCCCCCATGAAAACCCGCTTCACCCTTTGCGCGTGCCTCTGCCTTGGCGCCGCCCTGACCGCCTCCGCGGCCCAGGTTACCTTCCAGGTCAACATGTCCGCCCAGACTGCCTTGGGGAACTTCGATCCGGCCAACGACTCGGTGTTCGTGGCCGGCGATCCCATCAACGGCTGGAGCGAGACTGCCTCCCAATTGATGCAGAGCCCAACCGACCAGGCGCTTTGGGTGGGCACGTTCGATGTGCCGGGCAACCCGGACATCACGGTCCAGTACAAGTTCTTGATGACCACCGCCGCCGGCACGACCTGGGAGGGGAATGTCGGCACCGGCGGGGGCACCGGCAACCGAAGCTTCATCCTGACGGCAGCCGACCAAACCCTTCCCCCCGTCTACTTCAACAACGTGACCAGCGGCACCACGGTCAGCGAGGACATCACGTTCCAGGTGAACATGGCCCTCCAGATCGAACTCGGGAATTTCGATCCTGACGCCGGCACGGTGAACCTGGCGGGCGAGTTCAACTCCTGGAGCGCCACGGCCACCGAACTGACCCGCAGCGGCACCGATCCGAATGTCTGGGCTGGAACCCTCAAAGTCACGGGAGCTTCGGGCAGCAACGTGGGCTACAAGTTCGTCATGAACGGCAGCACCTGGGAAGGCAACGTGGGGCCGAATGGCTCGCAGAACCGTTCGCTGACGCTCACCAACGCCAGCCAGGTTCTGCCTGTGGTCTATTTCAACAACCTCACCGAGCAACCGGTGATCATCCCGGTCACTTTCGAGGTCAACCTGTCGGCCCAGATCGCCTTGGGCAAGTTCGACCCTGAGGCCGGCACGGTTACCGTGGCAGGCGACCTGCTGAACAACTGGAATGCCACGGCGGCGGCGCTCACACGGAGCGCCACGGAAAGCAACGTTTGGACGGGCACCTTCGACGTGACCAGCACCGCCGGCACGGCCACGCTCTTCAAGTTCGTCCTTGGTGGCAGCACTTGGGAGAGCATCGACAACCGCAGCTACACCCTGGTGAGCACCAACGCCCAAACCGTCCCGCGGGCCTTCTTCGACAACGTGAACAACCTGGGCGGAGTGACGCAAGGGGCGATCGCCGCGGGCAAGACCACCCTCACTTGGACAGCGGGTCCGTTGGTCCGTCTCCAGACCGCGTCCGACCTGGGCGGCGGATGGACCGATGTTCCGGACACGCTCGGCCAGGGTAGCGCCACGGTCAATGTCAGTGGCGCGCGGGCCTTCTTCCGGTTGGTGGGACCTTGACGCTCCCATGATCGCGCGGATTATGGCGCGGACACTCCTGAACCCACTGCGGCGCGCCGGCCTGGGCAGGGCGGGCGCGCGAACCGGGGCGGCCGCGATGCGCGTTGCCGCCGCCATCCTCACCGCTGCATCGCTGCTGCCAAGCAGGAGTTCGGCCGCCGATTTCATCGCCGGGGCCGACTGCTCCCACCTTGCCTTTTTCGAGCAACGGGGCAGCGTCTACCGGGCGGACGGCGAGGTTCGCGACGCCCTGGCGATCCTGAAGCAGCAGGGGTTGACCTGCGTGCGGTTGCGCTTGTTCACCAGCACCGCGGAACAGGCGCAAGCCGACCCCTACAACCGGATCAACAACCTCGCCTATACCCTGCCGCTGGCGGTTCGCTGCAAGCAAGCCGGATTGCAGGTGCTCCTGGATTTCCATTATTCGGACACCTGGGCGGACCCCGGTAAACAGGCCAAGCCCTCAGCCTGGACCAACCTGTCCTTTCCTCAGCTCGAACAGCGCCTCTACGAGTACAACCGGGACACCCTCAACGCCTTCAAGGCGGCGGGCGCCCTGCCGGACTACGTGCAGGTGGGCAATGAAATCACCCCAGGCATGCTGTGGCCGGATGGCCGGGTAGGCGGCGCCTACGAGAACGCCACCCAATGGAGCCAGCTCGGGCGGTTGCTCAAAGCGGCCATTCGCGGCGTGCGGGAAGCCTCCGGAGCAGCCCCGCCGAAGCTCATGATCCATATCGACCGGGGCGGCGATTGGCCAGCGACGCAATGGTACTTTGACCACCTCCGCGAGCAGCAGGTCGAGTTCGACCTGATCGGCCAGAGCTACTACCCCTTCTGGCACGGAACCATGGAGGCCCTGCGGGGGTGCCTGACCAACGCCGCCGCCCGCTACGGCAAGCCGGTGATCGTGGCCGAGACCGCGTTTCCTTGGACGAACTCAACCGATGTCGCCGGCTTCCCGGCCACCCCGGCCGGGCAGAACGCCTACCTCCTTGCCTTGGCCAGGGTGGTCAAAGGGGTGCCTGGCGGGCACGGGGCGGGCATCTTCTGGTGGGGCACCGAGTACCAACGACTGACCGGCGTGAACACCGCGGGCTTTGAATCTCGCTCCTTCTTCGATGCCGGCGGCAACGTCTTGCCCGCCGCCCGAACCCTGGGGCAGCTCGCCACCCCCATCGTGCTCAGAGCCGGGGTGACCGGCCGGGATCTTCGGGTGCAATGGCCCTTAAGCGGCGCGGGGTTGGCTCTGTTCACCTCCACCAACCCGGCCTTGCCCGCCGACTGGAGGTTGTGGAGCGACGCCGTGGAGATCGCACCCGAGGGGTTTGCCGCCACCCTGGCGGTCGGCCTGACGCCCGCCCGCTTCTTCCGGCTGCAATCCAACTGACCCGCCGAGGATCGGTTCGGGACAATTCCCCCCTGCCACGAGGAGCCGAGGCTCAGGCGGCGGCTTCCTTCGTGCGACGGCGGATGGTGGGGCTGCACTCGCCGCGAACCACCGCGGGGGTGATCGTGACTTCCTCGATGTCCGACGCCCCGGGAATCTCGAACATCACGTCGAGCATCATCTTCTCGAGGAGGCTGCGCAGGGCGCGCGCCCCGGTGCCCTTCTTGATGGCGAGCTTCGCCAATTCATGCAGCGTGTCATCCCGGAGATGCAGTTGCACGCCCTCCATGGCCAGCAGTTTGATGTACTGCCGGGCGAGCGCGTTCTTGGGCTCCGTCAGGATGGACACCAACTGGTTCTCGGTGAGTTCATCCAGCACCGTGACCATGGGAAGACGACCGACAAATTCAGGAATAAAACCGTAGCTGAGCAGGTCCTCCGGCTCGACCGACTTCAGCACCTCCTGCGCCTGAAGCGTCGCGGCCTTGGTGCCCTGTTCGGTGGCGCCAAAACCCATCACGCGATGCCCCAGACGGCGCTGAACCATTTTGTCCAATCCGACAAATGCGCCGCCGCAGATGAACAGGATGTTGGTGGTGTCGACGCGGATATACTCCTGTTGCGGGTGCTTGCGACCGCCTTGCGGGGGCACATTGCAGATGGTCCCTTCGAGAATCTTCAGGAGGGCCTGCTGAACGCCTTCGCCCGAAACATCGCGGGTGATCGAGACGTTCTCGGTCTTGCGGGCGATCTTGTCGATCTCGTCGATGTAGACGATGCCTACCTGGGCGCGTTTGACATCGTAGTCCGCGTTCTGGAGCAGCCGCAGGATGATATTCTCGACATCCTCGCCCACATAACCGGCCTCGGTCAGGGTGGTGGCATCGGCGATCGCGAACGGCACATCCAACGCGCGGGCCAGGGAGCGGGCCAGCAGGGTCTTGCCGGAACCGGTCGGGCCGATGAGCAGGATGTTGCTCTTCTCGAGTTCCACCTCGTTTTCCTGCTCTTGCGCGGGCACATCGCGCGCCGCCAAGTTGGCCTGGATGCGCTTGAAGTGGTTATGCACCGCCACGGCCAGTGTGCGCTTGGCCTGCTCCTGGCCGATGCAATACTGATCCAACTGGGTCTTGACCTCAGCCGGACGGGGCACGCTCAGCCGGGGGGGGTGCTTATGGGTGTCGGTGCGCAGTTCGCGGTCCAACACACTCTTGCAGACCAGGATGCAACTGTCGCAAATATAGACCCCGGGCCCCTGAATGAGCTTGCGGACCTCGGAATGGGACTTGCCGCAGAAACTGCAGAGAGTGAGTTGGTTGGAACGGGCCATGCCAATGCGGGCGGCGCGGGCGGGCGGGTTGCCCGACCGGCCGCCTGATAAATCAAGCCTTCTTCTCGGGCGTCGCCAGAGCGGGGATTTCCTTGCGCGATTTCACCACCTCGTCCACCAAGCCGTAAGCCTTCGCCTCGTCCGATGACATGAAGCGGTCGCGGTCGGTGTCGCGGGTCAGGTTCTCGAGGGTTTGACCGCAATGGTGGGCCAGAATCTCGTTCAAGCGATCCTTCAGGCGCAGGATTTCCTTGGCCTGAATGCTGATGTCCGTGGCCTGCCCCTGCACTCCGCCCCACGGTTGGTGAATCATGATGCGGGCGTTGGGCAGCGCATAGCGCTTCTTGGCCGTGCCCGCGGCAAGCAGGACCGCCCCCATCGAGGCGGCCTGGCCGATGCAGTAGGTGTTCACGTCGCACGTGAGGAACTGCATCGTGTCGTAGATCGCCAATCCGGCGGTCACGCTGCCGCCCGGGGAGTTGATGTACAGATGGATATCCTTCTTGGGATCGCTCATCTGCAGAAACAGGAGTTGGGCGATGATGACATTGGCGACCATGTCATCCACCGGCGTGCCCAGAAAAATGATGCGGTCGACCAGCAGGCGGGAATAGATGTCGTAGCCGCGCTCGCCGCGACCCGTCTGCTCCACGACCATCGGAACCAGGAAATTGTTCATAGCTAAAGCAACCGAATGCTTTCCGAAAGCTAGTGGAGGGGGCGGGCACCGTCAAGTGCCGCCGTGGCGGCGGTCTGTCATGGAGACTCGTTCGGGCCCGCGCGGGCGCACCCTGCGAGCAACCTGGGAACCCGCGCGAACCCTACTGGCCGCCGGCGCGCTGCAGCGGGTCCCAGTACATCGAGTTCTTTAGCGCCTTGGCCACTCCGGAATAGGGATCGGCGGGCGGATTGATCTGGGTGTCCTTCCGGGCCTCGGAATGGCCGTCATTAAACACCACCACCCCGTTGCCGCCGTGCCGGCTCTTGTCGATCCCCTCGTAGCCCTTGGAAGTGGACGCCGCCTTGTCCATGCAGGAGGCTGGCCACCAGAGGCTGCTGCTCCACATGCCGTCGGCCTTGGGCATGGAGTCACCGATCGCCAGGTTCTGGGAAGGCGAGAGGATGCTGGAGCGCTTAAACCACGGTTTGGTGTCGAACTGAATGTTGCCCGCTTTCAGGGAGTCGCTCTCGTACGGCGCCAGGCACAGGAACCAGCTATTAATGCCGTAACCAACCTTGTGCGGATCGAACTTCCATTCCCACGTGACGCCGTTGTCCAAGCGCTTGCCCTTGATGCTCGGACAGCGGAACAGGTTCGAGTAGCCCTTCGAGTAGTTGACCAGGACGGTCCCCCACCAATTGGTCATCGACGGCGCGTCGGCGGTGGTGTTCAGGTTCTGATTCCGGTGCGCGGGGACGTCGCGGTTTTCGTCCGTGTAGAACTGCAGGAACAGGGAAACCTGGCGCAGGTTGTTCATGCAGGACATCCGGTTGGCCTTTTCCTTGGCCTTTCCCAAGGCCGGCAGGAGCATGGCCGCCAGGATGGCGATGATCGCGATGACCACGAGCAGTTCGATCAGCGTAAAGGCCTTGGCGGCGGACTTCGGAACGGTGGCATTCATAACCGTGAACGGTCGTCGTCCGGGCTTGGTTCGCCGGGCGGGGTTGAGGCGCCTGTCATCGTGGCTTCACCACGAGGCGCCCCCGCCCACGCTGCCCGGGCGCCCTGCGGCCGCTGGTCCCTCACCCACGCGCACCAAGGCATTCCGAGACTGGACGACATAGTCCGTTGGTACCACGCCGGACGCCGGGCGTCATTGAGATTTCACGTCTTTTTGTTGAGGTTTTGTCCTGCCGGAGGGGGGGCGCTGGAACCGGGAATCGCCCGTCGGAAAGGGCCGGTTCGACCGGGCCGCCTGCTCCCAAGCGCGCCTTCAAGCGTAGTCCGGTTCGTTGCCTGGACGCCACTTGATGTTGCAGCCCAAGCTCGGTTTCTGGGCCGCGACCGCCGGCATGCCCTCGATCACGGCGTCCACCGCGGCGCGCAAGTCGGCCCCGGTGACCGGCACGCCGTTGCCCGGCCGGCTGGCATCGAACTGTCCGCGATAGGCCAGCCGACGGGCTTGGTCGAAGACAAAGAAGTCCGGCGTACAGGCGGCCCGGTAAGCCTTGGCCACGGCCTGGGTCTCGTCATAAAGGTAAGGGAACGAGTACCCTGCGTCGCGGGCTTCCGTCACCATCCGAGCCGGGCTGTCGGCAGGATAGGAGGTGGCGTCATTGGCATTGATCCCCACGACCGCCACGCCTCGTCCCTGTGCCTCCCGGCTAAACTGGGCGAGGGCCGCGCGGACGTGCTTCACATACGGACAGTGGTTGCAGAGAAACGCCACCACCAGCGCCGGAGCGTCCCGGAAGTCAGCCAAAGCGACCCACCGACCGTCGGTAGCCGGGAGCCGGAACTCCGGAGCGGCGGTTCCCAGCGGCAGCATAGTTGAAGGAGTCAGCATGAGCCCTACCATGCCTGCGCCAACCGGGTTTGTCCAGGCAGGGGGCTGGCTGGGGCCACCCAAGAACGCGTCCGAAGACGGTTGATGGTTCGCGGCGCTTGTTGTAGGTTGACAGCGTTGCGGAAGCTCCTTGGATCGAGCAGTGAGCTTCCGGCTCCGCTGGAGATTGCCATGAAACGTCCGTTTTCGATGCTGCCAGGCTTGCTGGCGGCACTGTTGCCCTTGTGCGTCGCCCATGCCCTTAATCTCCCCGCCGGGACCCGGATGCGCCTGGTGGAAGGTGCCACCTACACTAACCGCACCGACTTGGTCACCTTCCCGCCCGTGGTTCGCGAAACCGGGTCTCTCCTGATGGGGTCGCTGCGCTTGGACCCCGTAGCCAGCCCGCTGGACTGGGACACTTACCGCGTCTCAGTCGCCGACTTCATCGCTCTCGACGCGAAGGGGCAGCCCTTCCATTTGCAGGGGGAAGGCTCCTATCGCATCGGCGGCCGGGGTGTCCCGCAACAAGCCATGGATTTGACCCTGACCAACGGTAACGAGGTGCTCGTGTTCAAGACGGACCTGCTGCCCGTGGAGGTTGCCGCCCCGGGCCTCGACATTCTCCTCGCCACCAAGACCTCCAAGCCCGGCGCGGAACAAACCTACACCCTCCGCCTCGTAGCGGCTCCCGAACTCCAGCGCTGGCACTACCAACTGATTGGCGACAGCACGTTCCTCGACGACTGCGCCATTTGCGACCGCCTCTCCATCCCCGTTCCGGTCACCGGCGATTTCGATCTCGTCCAACTTCCCGGAGACGTGCTGTTTCAGAAGTACCGCCTGGTAAACTTGAACCTGTACGAGGCCTTCACCACTCCGGCGACTTCCACCCGCCTGTTCTGGGGGGAGGCGGCGATTGAGAGCGGCGGGGAAGTGGCACTGCGGCAGAACTGGGTGCTCCACGCCGGCTGGATGCAGAACCAGACCAACGTGTTCCGCACCTTCACCAACAACACCCCGGCGGTAGAGCGCGACTGGCCCATGCTCCGGGCCGCGCTCACCGAGACCGAGGGAACCATGGTCTCCACCTTCAGCTTGGCGCTCAACGCGGCGCCCATGGCGGACCTTTGGTTCATGACCAGCCGGGGATTGACCCCCGCCACGCCCGGCCCGACTCCCTCTCGCGTCCCCGCTGGGACCATCC
>CAYYMW010000014.1:0-39358 GCA_964472515.1 uncultured Verrucomicrobiota bacterium
ATTCAGGCCAAAACACAAGGAAAAGCACCCAAACCCCCTTTTATCTCGTACACCCGAACGCGGCCCTGACTTGACAGCCGGTTGGCCCATGCGATGCTTGCCGCATGAGCAACCGGACCACTGCTTGGACTCTGTCGGCCCTTCTTGCCCTTTCTTCTGCCGCCCAGGCGGCCATCACCTTCACTTTCACCTACCAGGACGTCATCGATGGCACGGGCTTCGGTTTCGATGACCCCTCCTTGGGAGCAACGCGCCGGGCCACGGTGGAGGCGGTGGGCGCTTACTTCAACACGGTGCTCGTCGAGAACGGCGCCGCCCAGTTGCACTGGGGCACCTCCCTCAACCTCCCCAGCAGTTCGCTGCTGGGCTCGATGGGGTCGCTCTATTACGTGGGCGCCGGCGTGACGGACGGCTTTGTCTTCAAGCACATCACCACCGGGATCGATCCGGACGGCAACGGTGCGACGGTCGACGGCCAGGGTCAGATGAACTTCGGATTGAGCTGGAACTCCGGTCTGACCGCCCCAACCGGCAGCCAGAACGACCTGTTCAGCGTGGTGCTGCACGAGGTTACCCACAGCCTCGGCTTCGCCGCCCTTATGGCTTCGGATGGGGGCTATGTCTCCGGCCTGAGCGGCACGCGCTCCACCTTCACCTCCTTCCTCTCCGGCCCGAACGGCGTGCTCATCGACGGCGCGGGCGCGTTTGTGGGCAACGCCGCCGACCTGACGAGCGGGCAGGTCGTTTTCACCGGCGCCAACGCCAAAGCCGCCAACGGAGGCACCGACGTGCCGATCTACTCGCCTGGCACCTACTCCTCCGGTTCGAGCCTGAGCCATCTGGCCGCCAGCCTCGATGGGGCGATGAACCCAACCTACACCACCGGCACCATGGAACGGAGCCTGATCCCCGTCGAGGTGGCCATGCTGAAGGACATCGGGTATGAGGTCGTGCCGGAGCCCCAGGCGTTTGCCCTGAGCGCGGGTCTGGGCATGCTGGCCTTTGCCGGTCTGCGGCGCTGGCAGCGACAAGCCTGAGCAGTTCCTTGCTTTGGCGCGTAGGCGCACCCCTTTTCAAGGCTTCCCATCCGCCGCCTCCCATGCAAGGCGTGGGAGCCGATGGACTCTGGCCAAAGTGAGGGGTTGATTAGGGGTCGGTGCGGGATTGTTGGGAATTGACATCCCCCCGCTACCCGGGCAAGCTCGTCCCATGGCCCGATTGCTCCGCCTCGAGTACCCCGGCGCGCTCTATCATGTGACCGCTTGCGGCAACCAAGGTCACCCCGTCTTTCAGGACGATTCCGACCGGCAGCGCTTTCTTCAGACGCTGGCCGAAACCTGCGCCAAGACCGGGTGGCAGATTCATGCCTATGTCTTGACGGCCAACCAGTACCAAATGCTGGTGGAGACCCCTCAGCCGAACCTCGTCGTCGGCATGAAGTGGTTGCAGGGCACCTATACCCTGCGGTTCAACGTTCGCCACGGCTTGCACGGGCACTTGTTCCAAGGCCGGTATCGAGCCGTGCCAGTGGATGAAACCGACCCCCGGCACCTGCGGGATTTGAGCACGCTGATTCACCTGGTCCCGGCACCCAACGGCCAGCCCGGGCCGCGCGATGGTCACTGGCACCACTATCCTTGGAGCAGCCTTCCAGGATACTTGGGCCACGCCCCCGCCCCCCCGGCCTGGCTGTGTACGTCCAAAGTGCTGGCGGCCCATGGTTTGCGCTTGAACGAGGCACGCGACTACCTGGCGCTCCTAGAGGAGGCTCGGGCCAAGGCTGAGGCCTCACCACCGCCGGGCGCGGATCATCAGCCTCAGCGTGGATGGTACGTGGGAGGAGAGGAGTTCCGCCGCCGCCTCTTGAGTCTGACCGCCCAGAACCCGTCGATGCAGCGCGGGGGAACGTACGCGGCCAGTCAAATCCAGACCGAGGAGGACGTTGCGACCGCCTCGGCGCGGCTCCGGCAGGGGCTCCAAGCCTTGGGCCTCGAGCCCGAAGCCCTCCCAAGCCTGCCCAAGGGCGTGCCCGAAAAGTTGGTGCTGGCGTGGTGGTTGCGAAGGACCACCACCGTGCCCCGGACGTGGCTCGCGCAGCAGTTGCACATGGGTGACGTGTCACGGGTCACCCAGGCGGTGCAGCGCGTGGAACCGGCCACTGAAGGAGCCTTGGCGGAACTCAGGGAGCGGCTGCGCGGCCTGTCGGCACCCAAGCCGGAGCGAGCAGCGGCCCTGCCACCACCTCCGCGACCGGAGCGTTCACTGGTGGGTACTGATTCCGACTTCCTTGACTGACCCCATTCGCTCCACCAAAACCTTGATAGCGCGATGCAACCGGGGCGCGGTTTCCGGTCCGACCGAATTTACCTCACCGTAGACCCCGTGCTTCGCACCGTAGAGGTAGGGTGGCTTCTCATCCCATTCGGACTTGGGGATGATGTAGCCGATCTCGTCGTTGGCGAGGCCCAGGAGGAACGCGGGCTTGTCGGCCACCAATGCCCGGAGCGGAGGCAACTCGACGGGATCGCAGTCGAAATCCCCGCCGGGGGCGCGCTCGATGCCGCCGTTGGCCAGTTCCGGATAGAGTTCCCCTGGCACGCAAATCAACCGCACGTCCCCCAACCCGATGACGGCCACCTCCGTGCGCAGCCAACCCAGGCGCGAGTGGCCGCGGTCCATCAGGCCGAGGATCGCCGCCGCAAAGAAACCCTTGTTCGCCAGGGGGAGCTCCAGCGTGGCGGCATCGACCGTGATCGGGGCGCGCTCGACGGCAGCCAGCTCCGGCTTCCGCAGCAACGGAAACAAGGGTTGTCCCAGTCGGCGTGCCACAGCGCGTGCCTTGTCGTGCGAGGGTTCCTTGAAATCCTTGTCCAGGTAGGGATCGCGTACCGTCACACTGGGGGTGGTGCTCATCAGCCCCCCGACCGCCCCGTTCACAAAGAGGTGGATGCCGCCCAGGCCGGCCTCCCGGACCTGCCCATCGACCGTGATCCCCTTCTCAAGCTCGTCGCGCAGATAGCCGCAATAGTCCGAAGTGATCTCGGTATTCTTGGACCAGGGTGTTTCGGGGTGGTCGCCCCAGTTCACCACCGTGCCAAGCACGGCGCCGGATTCCGCGTCCCGGAACACCATGGCCCGCAGCGTGGCATCGAACACCTCGGGCTTGCGCGTGTCCGCCACGAGCCCGGCCGTCGGCAGGGGCAACTCCACCACGCCCATCCGGGCGGGGCGGGTGGCGCTGGCAGCTTCCACCAAGACCTTCGCCGCCGTTTGGATCACCTGCTGGCGGTAATCGGGGTCCACGCCGGTCTTGAGGGGGTGGGGGCCCCAGAGTCCCATGAGGTCGGGGGTCGAGTGATTGTGGGTGCTGCAAACCACAAGGTAATGGAGCTTGGCGGCCGCTGCCGCGCGACGCACGGCGATGACATCGTCCTGGAAGAAACCGATGGCATCCAGCACCACCAAACCGACCTTCGTCACCCCATCGTCCCACACGCAACCGACGGCCCAGAGGTCGTCGTGGATGGCGGTGGCGGCGCGGTGTTGGGAGAAGCCGGCAATCCAGACCGGATGGCCGGGCCGGCTCAGGTCGGGATTGATGCGCTGCCGGGCAAAGCCGGCGCGCAGGGGCTGGACTGCGGCGGCGGCCCCGGGCACCGGCAGGTGGAGGTCCACCTGGTAGCCCGGGTTCCTGTCCCGAAAGGCCCAGAACGACCTGGCTGCGAGCGCCAGCAGCAACAGCCCGAGCAGGATTCCTGCGGTCGCGAGCGCACGCCGCAGCCATTTCCGCCACCGAGAGCCTTCGTTCATGCGAGTGGGGAGAGAGTAGCACGTCCGGCGGAATTGTGCAGCGGAATCCGCTGTTGCAGTTTGGCTTGGGCTGGGCTAGTTAAGCTCCATGCGTTTTATCGGCAGTGTCATCGAGAAGCTGCAACGGCACCCGAAACGGGTCGTGTTTCCGGAAGGAACCGAGCCGCGGGTGCTGCAGGCCGCGCGGCAGTTCCATTCGCTCCGGCTGGGCGCGCCCATCCTGCTGGGGGACCGCACCAAGGTCAAGGCGGCGGCCGAGCAGCTCAACGTCTCGCTCGAGGGGCTGCGGATCATCAATCCTGAGACGAGCGACGAGCTGGAATCGTTCGTGCAACGCTTCATGGCGGTGCGGCGCTCCAAGGGCATCCAGGAGCCGGAGGCGCGCGAGGTGATGACCAAGCCGAACTATTTCGGCGCGATGATGGTGGCGATGCACCAGGCTGACGGCCTGATCTCGGGCACCAACGAGATCACCGGGAGCGTGCTGCGGCCGCTCTTCCAGATCATCAAGATGGCGCCCCACACCACCACCGCCTCCAGTTGCATGGTGATGGAAGTCGAAGACACGCGGTTTGGCGAGCGGGGCGTGTTGTTCATGGCGGACTGCGGCGTCATCCCCGAGCCGACGGTGGAGCAGTTGGCGGACATCGCGGTGTCCACGGCGCAACTGGCGCGCCAACTCCTGGGCGTGCGCCCGCGCGCGGCCCTGCTCTCCTACTCGACCAAAGGCAGCGCGACTCACCCCTCCATCGGCCGCGTCCAGGCCGCCACCGCCCTGGCGCAGCAAAAGGCACGGCAGAAGAACATCGAGGCGGATTTCGACGGCGAGTTGCAACTGGACGCCGCGTTGGTTCCCGAAATCGCCGAGCGCAAGGTACCCGACAGCAAGGTAGGCGGGCGGGCGAACGTCCTCATCTTCCCGGACCTGAACTCCGGCAACATCGGCAGCAAGCTCATCCAGCACGTCACGCGGGCCAACGCCTACGGCCAGATCCTGCTGGGATTGGACCGCCCGGCCGCGGATGTTTCGCGCGGCTCCAACGCGCACGATATTCTCGGTGTGGCGGCCATCGTCGGGGTTCAAGCGATCGACTACAATTTGCTCTATCCGGGTGCCGGGCAGGCGCTGCCAGGGGAATAGCCGCCATGAACCAGACCACCCCCCGGTTGTTCATTGCCGCCACGCGGCAAAACGACGGCAAGACCACCACCTCGCTGGGCCTGCTCTCCGCCCTGCAGAAGTTCTACACCCGCATCGGCTACATCAAGCCGGTCGGGCAGCGGTTCGTGCAGGTGGACGAGGAGAAGATCGACGAGGATACGATCCTGATGGACCGGGTCTACCGCCTCAACTGTCCGCTGGTGGACATGAGTCCGATCGCGGTCGAGCCCGATTTCACCCGCAAATACCTGCAATCCTCGAACTACGACGCCTTGGTACGGAAAATCGAGAAGGCGTTCGACCGCGTGGCGTGGGAGAAGGATTTCGTCCTCTGCGAGGGCTCCGGCCACGCCGGGGTGGGCTCGGTGTTCGATCTCAGCAACGCCCGGGTGGCCAAGATTCTCGAAGCCAAGGTCATCATTGTCTCCCAAGGCGGCATCGGCCGGCCCATCGACGAAGTGGCGGTCAACCAGGCGCTCTTCGAGAAGGAGGGGGTTGAGGTAGCCGGTGTCATCCTGAACAAGGTGTTGCCGGACAAGCTCGATTTCATCGCCGAATTTGCCCGCAAGGGCTTCAAGCGCCGCGGCCTCGAACTCCTGGGCGTGCTCCCGCATCAGCCGCTCCTTTCGCGGCCCACCATGGAAGTCATCTGCGAGGACCTCCATGCGACCCCGCTCAACCACTCGCGCCAGATCACCAACTCGGTCGAGGACGTGATTGTCGGGGCCATGGGCGTACAACACGCCCTGCCGCACTTCCGAAAAGGCGTGCTGATCATCATTCCCGGCGATCGCGAAGACATCGTGCTCGCCGCGGCCACCACCCTCTTCCGGGGCGCCAGCGAAGGCCTGGCCGGCATTATCCTGACCGACAACATGCGGCCCTCCGAGCAGGTCCTGGGGGTCATCAAGGACTTCCCCTTCCCGGTGCTCCTGGCCGAGCAGGATAGCTACCGGGTCACCTCGACCGTCCACGACATGATCGTCAAGACCCGCCCCACCGATACCGAGAAGATCGCCTTGATCCGCGACTTGATTGCGACGCATGTCAACGTCGAGCGATTGCTGGAGGTGGCCTGCGGGGCTTGAGCCCTGCCCGCCCGCCGGCGAAACCCACTCCATTACCCCACCCTTTATGGCCAAATCGATTCCCCCTCTAAACTCCCTGCTGAAGAGTCTGCCGGTCTATCAACCGGGCCGCCCCATCGAGGAAGTCGCCCGCGAACTGGGCCTGCCCGCCGCCGAGATCATCAAGATGGCGTCGAACGAGAACCCGCTGGGGCCCTCCCCCAAGGCGCTCGAGGCCATGCGCCAAGCCGTCGCCAGCGTCCACCTGTACCCGGACGGCAACGCCTTCTACCTCAAGCAGCGCCTGGCGGCCAAGCTGGGGGTCGAACCGGCCAACCTGACGCTGGGGAACGGCTCGAATGAAGTGCTCGAACTGGTGGGGCACATCGCCATCCAACCAGGGGCGGAGGTCGTGGCGTCCCAGTATTGCTTCGCCGTCTATCCCATCGTCACTTTCCTCTTCGGCGGCACCTATGTGGAAGTCCCGGCCGTCAACCTCGGCCACGATCTGCCCGCGATGCTTCGGGCCATTACCCCGAAGACCCGCGTCGTATTCGTGGCCAATCCGAACAACCCCACCGGCACGCTGGCCGACCCAAAAGCGCTGGTGGACTTCGTCAAAGCCGTACCGCCCACGGTGCTCGTGGTCATCGACGAAGCGTACATCGAGTTCATGCAGGATCCGCCCGATCTCATGACGCTGGTCCGTTCGGGCGAGTATCCGAACCTGCTCCTGGCACGGACCTTCTCGAAAATCCACGGCTTGGCCGGTCTGCGCGTCGGCTACGGGATTGGCCACCCGGAGATCATCTCGGCCCTCGAAAAGGTGCGCGAACCCTTTAACACCAACAGCCTCGCCCAGGCGGGCGCTTTGGCGGCCTTGGACGACGAGGATCACGTCCGGCGCAGCCGCGAGAACAACCAGCAGGGGCTGGCGTTCTTCGAACGCGAGTTCAAGCGGCAGGGGTGGCGGTACATACCCTCGGTCGGCAACTTCATTCTCGTCCACGTGGGGGATGGCCAGCGCGTGTTCGTGGAGATGCAGAAGCTCGGCGTCATCGTTCGTCCGGTGGCGGGCTACCGGTTGCCTGACTGGGTGCGCATCTCGGTAGGGACGCCCGCCGAAAACGAGCGCTGTCTGGCGGCCCTCCGCCGCGTCATGGCGTAGAGCGCCGTTCCCACCGCAAACGGGTGACATCGCGCACCGGCGCGGCAGGTGATCTTCGCTGGTGCGCCTCGGGTTTCGGGCCGCTTGACGAGCTCACTCACCCATAACGCCGGCACGCTTACGATTCGAGCAACTGCTGGACGGAGACCCCGCGTAGTTCGAAGAGCCGGCGGATGGCGTCCTCGATCAGGTTGTTCGGGCAAGAGGCGCCGGCGGTGATGCCCACCGTGATCTTGCCGGACGGCATCCAGTCCGCCGTTTGCACTTCGGCCTTCTGGTGCTGGTCGTAATGCTCGATCAGCTTGTCCGATACCATCTTCGACGCGTTCTTGATGAAGTACGTGGGCAGCTTGGCTTCGCCCATCTCGGCCAGGTGCGAGGTGTTGGACGAATTGTACCCCCCGATGACGAGCAGCAGATCGAGCGGTTCTTGGAGGAGCTTCTCGAGGGCGTCCTGGCGGTCCTGCGTGGCGCCGCAAATGGTATCGAAGAAACGGAAGTGTTTCGGGAGGTCCGCCGGGCCGTATTTCGCGGCCATGGCGGCGCGGATGCGGCCCTGCACCTCCTCGGTTTCGCCCCGCAGCATCGTGGTCTGGTTCGCCACCCCGACCACCCGCAGGTGAAGATCAGGATCGAACCCGACGGAGTAAGCTCCCTCGAACTTCTTGAGGAACTCCGCCTTGTCTCCGCCGTGCAGGATGTACCGGCAAACGTAGTCCGTCTCGTCCAGGGTAAACACGACCAGATAGTGGCCGCTGTAAGCCGTGGTTTGCGAGCTGGTGGCCTTGGTTTCCTCGTGCCAGGCCTTGCCGTGGATGATGCTGGTCACTTGTTCGCGGGCGTACTGGCGGACGCGCTTCCACACGCTCATCACGTCCCCGCACGTGGTATCGACGAAGAGGCAGCCCTTGGCCTCAAGCTTCGTCCGGGTGCGTACCTCGGTGCCGAAGGCCGGGATGATGACGATGTCGCCCTCGCTGAGGTCTTCAATGTCCGCGCTCTTCTCCTTGCCGGAGAGGAACTTGATGCCCATGGCGAGAAGCTGGTCGTTGACCTCGGGGTTGTGAATGATCTCGCCGAGAATGTAGATGGGGCGGTCCGGATAGGCCTTGCGCGCGGCGTAGGCGAGATCAATCGCGCGTTCCACGCCGTAACAAAAACCGAACTCCTTCGCCAGGCGGACCGTGAGGTTGTCGGCGGAAAGGACGCCCCCTTGGGCGCGAATCCGCTCGACCAACTCGCTGCGGTAATGGGAGAGCACCTGGGCCTGCACCGCCTCCATGATGTCGGGGCGGCGCAAATTGACCTTCTGGGGGGACCCGGGGTCCCGCGTGGCGGCGGCAGGTGTGCTCATGTTCGTTCGAGTTGGGCGCCGGAGGCTGCGGAATCACCCGCGGGCATGCCGTCGCTCCGTGGGGCTAATCTAGCAGTGAACGGGGAGGCGTCCAGCGGAAAGCCCCCACCCGCCTTGCGTAGGCGCTGACGTGAGGTGCTGCGCACGGCCATATTCCGGAGGGCGGGATGGGGGAAACCGGTTTGCGCGTTGTTGCGGCTTTTTGCACCTGCGATCCTGCGGACGGCGGGATGGAGGTGGGCGGGTTCTCCCCTGTGGCGTGCGCCGGCAAGGTATCGCCGCGACGGCGCTTTTCCCTGGGAGGCCGAAAGCGGTGTCGCGCTACGCTTGCCACCGCCGTCCATAGTGCGGGCCGTCAGGGAGGACCTGGACGCTCCAAGCCCAAGGGGCGTGCGGCCCCCAGCCCAACGTTGGCTCGACCGCGAGCCTACGTTGGGTCAGCAGCCCCCCGTGACCATCAACCCGGAACGGGTTGTGGCTCTCGCAGACTCGGACTGCGATGACATGGATCGTCACCCGAGGGTTGGAAGGCCATAACCCGCTGCGGGGTTGGACCGGTGGCGGCGGCCCACCTACGATGAGCAGGATTGGGGAGGGTGGGACAGGTTGAACCGGATTCACAGGCTGGGGGATGGCGTGGGTGCGCAAGTCCCGTCAGGGACGGCCGGGAATAGCCCAGTCTTTCAAGAATGGGTGGGGTGGGTTTGTTTTCCGGTCGAGTCCCGCCGCGCGGGACGACAGAAGCAATGCGCGGCGCACGCGCCTGCGGACGGGTGCTGCGCACGGCGGTATTGCCGCCGGGGTCCACGCGGGAGGTTGTTGGCAGGCTGGAAGCCTGCGATACGGCAGGTTGGAAACCTGCGGTACAGGCGGGGAGGTGCGGCGCACGGTGCTGCGCACGGCGAAATGGGAGAGGACAGGATGAACAGGATTCACAGGATGGGAGGCGGTGAAGGTACGAAGTGCGGCAGTAAACCGTGGCGATGGAGGCCATCAAGAGCGCGGCGAACGAGTCGGGCGTCAGCAACAAGAGCATCGTGCATCGTGGTTTTGCCGCTGTTTGCTGCTATTTGCAGGTATTCGGGCTGGGGGGGCGGCGTAGGGCGTCCGGACGGCATTCGCAAGACGCTCCTGCGGTGTCGCGCACCGCAGGGTGGCCGGGCCCGCCAGACCCTGAATCGCTGATGGCAGCGCTCATCGACGCCGACATTCGGGTGGGACGTCCCGGGACGCCAGTCGCCCATGGACTGGATGGACCGAGTGGGAGAAGCGACCGGTTCGCGGCAGCGGCGGACTGCTCGGACGGTAGGATGGCCTACACCGCGCAACCGCCCGCTCGTGTTTCGCCCCCATCCTGACCGACCGCCATCCCGCCGACCGCAAGTCCCCAACCCCGCTGAACACGCGACCTGGGTGACCCCACACTGCCAACCTCCGCGCAGCCCAAGCCCCCCCAGACGCCGTCAAGCCGCGACGAGAACTGCCCCATTTTTTCTTGCACATAATCCTTTTCATCTAATCAACACGCCGCTAAACTTCGCAAAAGTTGATCACTAGCACCGTACTGAAAAGGGCGTACCATGAATGCCCGGATGAGGGGACATTGCGGCATGCCCGCCAGGTTTGGCGGAGTGGGTTTCTATTGCCATGGCCGTCCCGCTCTCCCTGCGCTTCCCGTTGCGTTCCTGAAAACCGCGCTAGCCGAGCCTCGCACAAAGTCCAAAAAGCGAATCTCCAACGAGGAGCAGCAAGCCAACCCACCAATCGGCAATCGAAGCTCGCAATCCCCGCTCCGGATCGTCCGCCAGGATGGAAGGACCAGCACCTTACAGAGCGGCACCAAGACCACATCATCCGACTTCCCCGATGCCCGCGCCAACACCGACCACCACAGGGGACCGGTGACCATCCAAACCAGCTTCGCCGACGAAGACAACAGGTTCGACAGTCCCCTAGAGCACGAGATGCGTTTCGTTTGGCAGGTCGGCCAGTTGCGCGTGGACAGGCCCGAAACGGCGGATTCACAAGCCTGGGGCACCCGAAGGAGGAGTAGATGAGCGACCCGGTCGAGGACATCCTCAAGCTGGCGCAGAAGTGCATCGAGAAGGTGCCGGTCATTGTGCTTGGTAGTGGTGCATCTCGGCCGTTTGGCATCAGTGGGATGCCGGAGTTGCAGAACCACTTGCTGAGTCACGTCAATCCAACCGGAACCGGCGATGCGAACCTCTGGCGCGATTTCGCGGACGAGCTTCGGCGCTGCAATGACCTTGAACTTGCCCTCCACAACGTCCATCTCTCGCCATCCTTGGAAGCGGAAGTCGTGAAGCAGACTCGCCAACTGGTGCGCGATGACGACCTCAAGGTTTTTGCCGGTCTCCTGGCTGGCCACGTTGAACTGCCATTGGCCGCCCTGTTGCGTCATTTGTTTCGCAGCACCCACTCCTCGGTGACGGTCGTCACGACAAACTACGACCGGTTGGCGGAGTACGCGACTGACGCGGAAAGCCTGGAGCATACGACCGGCTTCACTCACGGATACTACCGCTCCTTCGGGACGCTGGCTGCGCCCAGCCAGCCCTCTCGAGAGCCACGGGTCGTCGAGGTCTTGAAGGTGCATGGTTCGGTGGACTGGTTTCAGGATGCCCATGGCACGTCCCACTGTCTGCCCGACTCGGCCCAGATTCCCGCGAGCTTTGCCCCGTTGATGGTCACGCCGGGCACCGGAAAATACCTCGCGACGCACGAGGAACCCTTCCGAACGATCATCACGCGATCCGATACAGCCTTCGCCAATGCGCGTGCGGTCCTGACAGTGGGCTACGGATTCAACGACCGCCACATCCAGCCCAAGTTGACCAACCGGGTGCTGAGAAACCAGGTACCCCTGCTCGTGCTCGCGAAGAAACTCACGCCCTCGGCAAGGAACTTCCTTGCTCAATGCAAGCATAGTTCCTTTCTGGCTCTGGAAGGCGACGGAGCGAATACCCGCGCCTACTGCTCGGCTCATCCGACTGGACTGGACTTGCCGGGGACGAACCTGTGGGAGTTCGGCAAACTACTGGCCGACACGATTGGAAACCCTTGACCTACCAAACCATGGCACTGTTCGACTACAGAGACTCCGACTCGCTTGGCAATGTAAAGGCTGTTGATACTGCCACGGTCGTGGTATCCGTCGAGAATCTCGAATTGCTCCGCAAGCTTCAGGTGAACCGCCTTGTCGTGCTGCAAAGCTCCAGGGCTGGCCAACACCTCGTCGGCATCGTCCAGAAGATCATCCGCGACACGGCAATTACTAAGGCGCTCGGGACTGAGCCAGATGCCGGCCAGCCTGAGAGCGTCGAACAAAACATAGTTCGCATCGCGCTCATCGGAACGTTCTTCGACCGGCTCGGACAAAGGGAGAACGTCTTTCGTCGAACCCTGGAGACCGTTCCGGAGATCGACGCCCGCTGTTTCCCCATCGAGGGGGACCGGTTGACCGCGTTCATGCGGGCGATCTCATCTCACACTGGCAAGGACGACCATCGCCTAAGCCTGGGGACCTACACGCTGGATGAGAACGCGGAGGCGTACCTCGATGCCAACCGGTTTTTCCAACGACACGCCGTCATCGTCGGCAGCACGGGTTCCGGCAAATCCTGGACCACCGCGAGGTTGCTGGAACAGGTTGCGCCCTTGGCCAACGCCAATGCGGTCCTGTTCGACATACATGGCGAGTACTCCCCACTCCAGGGCGATGGAATCCGTCATTTCCGCATCGCAGGCCCCGCCGACTTGGAGGCTGGCTCCGGCCTCGACAAAGGGGTCGTGTACCTGCCGTATTGGCTCCTAGCCTACGAAGACATGACGACGATGCTGATTGACCGGAGCGATCAGAATGCACCGAACCAGGCAATGGTTCTTTCGCGCACCGTCACGGCAGCCAAGCAGGCATTCCTAACGGCTGGCAACCACAAGGACGTCTTGGCGAACTTCACCATCGACAGCCCCGTCCCCTATGACATGCAGGTGGTGCTGAGGGAGTTGAAACGGCTGGATGCCGAGATGGTTCCAAGCACCCGGAGCGAGAAGCAAGGCGAGTTCCACGGACGCCTCAGTCGCTTCATCGCGCGCTTGGAGAACAAGCTGACAGATCGGCGCCTAGGCTTCATGATGGCCGCTCCGGCGGAAGCCCAACAATTCGACTGGCTGGCAAAGCTCGCCAAGTCCCTCATGGCCGGCACCCGGGACCAAGGCGACAAGAAAGGCGGCGTGAAGATCATCGATTTCTCCGAGGTTCCCTCGGACATTCTGCCGCTCATCGTCAGTCGGATTGCAAGCCTGATGTTCTCGGTGCAGCAGTGGACACCCAAATCCCAGCGGCATCCGATCGCGCTGCTATGCGATGAGGCGCATCTTTACATGCCCAACAGGAACGACGCTGGAGGCGTCGGCGATGCCGCGCTGCGATACTTCGAGCGCATTGCCAAGGAAGGGCGCAAGTACGGCGTTGGCATGGTGGTCATCAGCCAGCGTCCCTCCGAGGTCAGTCGCACGGTGCTGAGCCAGTGTAACAATTTCGTCGCGCTTCGCCTTACGAATGCCGAGGACCAGTCCGTTGTGCAGCGGATGCTGCCGGACAGTCTCGGTGGGTTCGCTGACCTGCTCCCGGTGCTGGATACGGGCGAGGCACTGGTCGTTGGCGACGCGAGTCTCTTGCCAAGCCGCATTCGCATAAGCGAACCCAAGACGCATCCCGACAGCGGCACAATCAACTTCTGGGACGAGTGGGAACGGGACGAGCAACGGGAGGCAGTCGCTTCCTCGGTGGAGGCGTGGCGAAAACAAAGTCAGACAACCAAGTAACCGCCTATTGCTCCATGATGCACCTCGGGTTTCAGACAGTTGTGTGGGGACGCAGGATCGACGATCTCGATCACCTGCTGGCTGTCCTTGCTGCCTGCGGGTACGAGGGCGTGGAATTTGGGCAAAACCACCGCGACATTTACGTCCGGGAGAACGGGGCCGCCCGACCTATCGGCACCTTTCAGCGTCTCAAGGAGCGTTGTCGCGCGCATGGGCTTGAATTGGTCGGTCTCGTAGGCGGGACTTTAGATGAGCGGATGGCCTTCTGCGGGGAGGACCGTTCGGCCTACCTCTATGTTGATTCATGGTCCGACGAATTTGCGGCTGCGCTCGAATCGGACAATCCGTTCACGCTCGCGCTCCATCCGCACTGGTTCATGCCCATGCTTAAGCTTAGCCAGGCCGAGGGAATCATGGAGGCTGTGCCAAGTCCCAATCTGAAGATCATCATTGACACAGCGCACCTATGCATCGCTGAGGACGACGCTGCGGCGGCCATCCGCAGACACCAGAGCCATCTAGCCTCCGTACACATCCAAGATTGGAGCCCTGATTATGGGCGTTGGTCGCACCGCTACGCCCGCGGAGTCTGTCCACCTGGTCAGGGGATCGCGCCGCTTCAAGAGGTCATGAAGACGCTCGATACGATCGGGTTCACTGGCTGGTTGGTAATGGAACAGGATCACTTTGAAGTCTCCAAAGAAGGAACCGCTCTTGAGTGTGCGTCGTGGGCGGTCCGTTGGGCCGGGAAAGACTTTCAGTGCATCTCTCCAAATACCGCAACAGTTGCGGACATGGAGGATCGCTCCGAGCCCGTCCCGCTTCACGCCTCTGCTAAAGGGACGCTCGATGAGCTTGAGATGATGCGTCAATTGTCCTTGGCCGAAGCTCGCGGACCAGACGTGTTCTACCCAATGGTCGTGCGGTTGATCCGCAGTGTTTTTGAGGCCGAAGTGGTCAAGCTTTGGAGCTACAACCCCTTCACGGACGAGCTATACTTGCTTGCTACCTCAATGGCTGCGTATCTGCCGCAGCCTTCCAGGGTCAGGTATGACCGCAAGACATGCCTGACAGGGGGCGTCATCCAAAGCACCCGGGTAACAGTCTACGACTTGTCCGATCCTTCAGTTCGATCCCGATTTGGCGACCAGGCACTGCTCAGCGCACTCAGATCGCGTTGCCTGGTGGCTGTCCCTGTACTCAATTCATGCAACGCCCACCAAGTCCGCTATGTTCTGACCATTGTGGCCGAGCGGGGAATGCCGCTGGTACAGGGCGAAGACCAGGAGGATGAACGGGAACGGCTAGAACGGTATGCTGACTTGCTATCCGTCTGCGCCGATCGCTTGACGGACGAGATGTGTTCGGCTGCTGCCGGTGCGACAGCTCATCTCTGCGGGCAGATCAGAAGTGGAGTTGTTCCATTCGCGAATGCCCTCACGAGCCACATCGAGCGTCTGTTCCGTTGCGACAAGGCGACGGTCTGGCTGCTGGATGAATCCCGGACTCGACTAGAACCGGTCGGTGACACAACCAGCCGCATTGAATGGGCTGAAGGCGTGCCTGAAACCGAGCGATACTACCGAATGGGCGAGGGTTTGACGGGGCAAACTTGGCACGACCGGCAAATGCAATTCGCGACCGCCCCCCATAGAGCGAAGTCCTTCGAAAAGACAACTCTTAATCGACGGGAATGTCTGATTGCTCCGCTGGCTCAACGAGGTGGTGATCTCATTGGCGTTGTCCGGTTGCACAACAAGGTCCTCCAACGTTCAGGCCCAGCATCTACAGCGTTCACCGACGATGATTCCGCGAAACTCGACGCGGTCATTCAGGCGGCACTGCCCCACCTGGATTTGCTCATTAAGCAGCAGAGGCAGTCGTTCGCTCTCACACGCCTAGCACATGAACTGCAGAATCCGCTCATCGGTATCACTGGAGCAGCCGATTTCCTTCGCGAAAACCTGAGGCAGCATCACTTCACGGATCTCAACAAAGAGTTCGGAGCCGATTACATAGAGGATCTCCTTTCCTATCAGGCGCTTATGAGCGGACTCGTAAACAATGCGAGCCTCTTCGGGTCCATCATGGACGAATTGAGGCCACAATTCGCACGGACCGAGTTGGCGACTATGGTGTTGATTCCGGTGAAGAATCAACTCAAGGCTCTAATCAATCACTACCATCTGCCCGAAGACCGCATCCATATTCAGTCTTTTCAGGGCGTGATACCGTGGCTAGAGCTGGACCGCTCGATGCTCCAACAGGTCTTCTTCAATCTGTTTGTCAACGCCATCAAGTATAACGATGGCATTGAGTCCTTCCGGGTGGACGTAAAAGTGGGTCTGGAGGGCGAGCCGAAAAAACCGGCTTGGTATGTCATCGAGGTGGAGGACTGGGGCATCGGGTTGGACGAGGGTGACCAAAGGGGAGAGAGCCTCTTCCTGGCGGGTGTTCGTGGTAAACGAACGTCTCAGTACCGCGACGTGTCCGGAATGGGGATCGGGTTGGCGATCGTCAGAGCCGTGATCACCGCTCATTGTGGGACGGTCGAGTTTACCTCGCCCCGAAAGCCCACTAGGCTGACGATCCGCCTTCCCGGTGAACTGCGTCACAAATCCCCCAAGCTGATTCGAGCACAACACCAGTAGCCCATGAAACCTTCCGTCATTCTCATCGACGACGACCACGGTCCGATGGACTATTTCGTCGAAGCGCTACGGCGGCGTGGCTTCGGTGTAACACAAATCGATGCGACGGACAAAGCCTTTGAGTGGATTGAAAACCCAAACTCCCGGCCACCGTCGGTGTTCATTGTCGATCTCATGCTCCCACCTGGGAACCGGCTCACGATGGAGCAAACGGACGGCGGATTGCGCTCCGGAGTGTTTATCGCTGACGCGATTCGCAAGCGGTTTCCCAACGTTCCGATTGTGGTTCTCACGGCTCGCACCGATCCGGACATATTCAAGTCGTTGCCTGAAGGAACAGAAGCGAAGCTCAAGTTCGAGACTTCTCCTTTCGCCTTCGCGGATTTTGTCACCGAAAGGCTCTCCAGTCCTCCGCAGGATCCTTGAAACGCACGCCTATGACTAGGAAGACAAACAAGCTTGGGAATGAAAGAACTTCGGCCTCAACACCTCGCACTAGCAGGCGAGTGCAACTGCTTTTCGAACGCCGCTGGTCCGACCCTTGTATGCCAGAGGCTGAAAGAGACAGAGAAGTCAGGGAAGCCATGCTCAGCGAGGTCGAGTGGCTTACTGAAGAACTTCGCCGGCTCCTTGAAGAGGAGTTCAACGATAGGTGGATAGTCGGGCGACTTCATGAGTTGGCTGACTACTGTCGCAGGGGCTCGTTCGCCACCCAGCAAGTCAAGGCTTTCGCCGAATTTCTTTCGCCGGGATTCTCTGCTCAAGTTCATTGCGCCGCAGCGGGGTGCATCCGGCTGCTGCTCCCGCCTGGCGAGGTCCCGGTTGCTCTTCCAAACGTCGAGTCTACTCCCGCGTGGAGCGAGGATTCGCAGCGCCGCTTCCGCGAGTTGGTGCGACTGAAGGCGACTGCCCGGATTTCCACCGCTGATAAGGAGGAACTTGATCGGCTTGCCGACCTTCGCCGCAAGACCGTGGCCCAGATGCCGACCGAAGAGGCCAAACTGCACGAGCAGCGGCTTGATTCGTTGAGGAAGGTGCTGGGCGCGCTGGATGATTATGTCAGAAGCTTCGACACCACGAATTCGCCGAGGACCGGCACCTGATGGCGTCTTGACACCTCGAAACTACCGGGAGAAAGCCCTGCCCGCGCTCCGACGCGATTTTCAGGACCGTTGCGCCTACTCGATGCAGCACCTGCGTTTCGCGGGCGGTCTCACCTGCATGGAGGTGGACCACTTTGATCCCCGGAAGAAGATCGACGCCGTCCAGGACTACAACAACCTGTTCCTCGCCTCCCGCCACTGCAACCGGTCGAAAGACAAGTTCTGGCCGACCGCGGAGGAGGCGGCGGACGGTATGCGCCTGCTCAATCCCTGCGAAGAGATGGATTACGGGGTCCACATCTTCGAAGATCCTGCGACGGGAGAATTGGTAGGAGCCACTCCCCCGGGCTGGACACATATAGAGATCTGCGATCTGAACGCCGGCCACCTCGTCGAAGAGCGGAGGTTGCGCGCCGGCATTCGTGCCCGCTTGACCGAAGTAAAAGCCCGACCAGCGTCCGCCGAGGACTCCTTGCTGAGCGAGCTGTTGTCCAAAGTTGACGAAGCCGAGGCCTTCATGATCCCGCCCATTCCTCCGCCTCCCTTGCGTGATTGATCCGCTTCCAGCCACTCGCCTGAGGTTGCTTCCTCGCATTTTCACAGTTACTGTGTTACTGTGAAAAGCGTAACGGTAAGTCTGGACGAGGCGGTATACGAGCGCTCGCGCGTGCTGGCCGCCCAAAGAAACACCACGGTGACCGCCCTCGTGCGCGACTACCTGACCGAACTGTCGCAGGCCGACGACCGCCGGGAGCGAGCACGGCGCGAGCTTCTGACCATGATTGGCAGCGCGGGCGGCAAGGTGGGCCGCATGCCCTCCCGGGAGGAACGTAATGCGCGCTGAGGCCTTCCTGGACAGCAACGTGCTGCTGTACGCCTTGTCCGACGCGCCCACCGAGGCGGCGAAGCAGCGTCGCGCGGCCGAACTGATCCGGACGCTCGACTTCGGCACCTCCTATCAAGTGCTCATGGAGACCTGGGTCACGGCCACCCGGAAGTTCGCCCGCCCCGTGCCCGCCCAGCGGGTAGCGGCATTTCTGGAACGCCTGACGGTGTTCCCGTGCGTGGCGGGCACTCCGGCGCTGTTTCACCAAGCCTTCCTGCTCAGCCAGCGTTACCAAGTACACCCGTACAACGCGGCGATCCTGGCCGCCGCCGCGGAGTTGGGCGCCACCACCCTCTATTCCGAGGACCTCAGCCACGGGCAGAGCTACGGTGGCGTGAAAGTCATCAACCCCTTCAAGCAATTGGCCTGACGCCCCGGCCCTCGCTCACGGATTCGCCGGCTTGGGCGGGACGAACAGCTTCCCGACGTTGTCGCGGATGATCGTGTTCTCGTTGTGCCCGCCCTGGTCCACCACCAGCGTTTCGAGCGCGCCGTTCCAGAGGACATTGTCTTTGACGATTGACTCGGAGAGCTGGTGCAGGACGATCCCCTGGCGCGGGGAATAGACCCCCTTGCCGCCGTCGTCGCGGCCCGTATTGGCCGTGTTGCCGGTGCAGACAAGTCCCTCCACGCCGTCGAAGTACAAGTGCGAGCTGTTGGGGCCCTCGGGCACGCCCCAGTTGGGCGCGCCGCTGCGGAAGATCACGTTGCCGGTGACGCTGATGACCCGGCAGGTGCGGCCGGGGACGGCCACCAGTTTGATGCCCGGCCCGCCCGAGCGATCGAGGTAGTTGCCCGTGAGGTTGTAATGGTTGCCGCCGCGGATATCGATGCCGGCCGTGGCATTCCATTCGATGCGGTTGCCGGTCATGGTGATCGACGCGTTCTCCTCGTAGGCCCCGTAACCTGCGCTGCCATTGCCGCTGAGCCAGTTGTCCATGATGAAGCCGTCCCAGCCGCGGACGCGGATGCCGTTGCCCTGGTTGAAGGCGATCATGCTGTGCCGGATGGAGAAGCACCAGATGCGGTTCAGCAGCATGCCGTGGCCCGAGAACCCGGCCACGCGGCAGCGCTCGACGCGCCAGGCGTCCTCGGATTTCCCGTAATCCGGCTTGTCCACGAGGATGCCGTGGACCTCCTTGCCGAGGCGGTTTGCGCCGTCCAGGCAGAGCCCCTCGACCGTGGCGCCGTTGGCCCCGGTGAGGTCCAGGAGGCAGGGGGCGTTGGCGTCGTTGAGCTTGAGCACCGCGCCGCCGTTGGCACCGTAGCTGAAGTTCGGGTGGCCGTAGAGGCCCGTGCGCGGGCGCATCTGGAGCCGCGAGGACAGGTACGTCCCCGCCGGGAGGAAAACGGTGTCCTGGTTCGTGGCGGCGGTGTCGATGGCCCGCTGCAGCGCGGCGGTGTCGTCCGTCTGCCCGTCGCCCTTGGCGCCGAAGTCACGGGCGTTGAGCATGCCGAACCCGGGGGACGGCGTGGACGATGCGGCCATCATGGCCTGCGCCGGGGCCGAGGCGGGCTGGGCCAGGGCGGGTCCGCTGGCGGCGAGCCCCAGGCCGAGCAGGCCGCAGGCGAACGCCCGGGCGGAGCATTGGTGGGGGTGGCGGTTGAGATTGGCCAGGCGGCTGGCTGGCCGGACGAAGCAGCTCTTCGCAAACAAGTTCATGACGACTCCGCGCACTATGGTCGTCCCCCACCGCCCCCGACAAGGCCAAAGGCAGCGGGCGGGCGGGGTGCCGGATTTGTCCGCGCCGGCCCAGTGGGGCTCGAAAACCACCATCGGGGCGAGTTTCTGTTTGTGGAAAGAACGCCGAGCGGCTGCGTGGGCAGTTCCACCCGCGTTGGATGTCGTCGCGGATTCCGAGGGTTTCCCCACCCGCCTCACGGCTTGCCGGGAAAGGACAGGCAGTGTCAGGCGTCCCTGGCGGGCGCCTTCGCTCAACGCGATCCCCGGAAGCAGGGGTTCTGGCGGAGGGAAGGACGCCCTCCTCACGCAACCGCCTTCACCGCCCTCCGCACGCTTGAGCCGGGTTCCTGACTGCCGATCCCGTCCGGGCCGAATCCTACTTGCATATCATTACCATCTGGTGCATATAGGTTACCAACAAGTCATGAGCCCGGCTGACAAGAAAGAGCGCATGGACCGCTTCTTCGCCGTCCACCGCGAACGCGGCCTGCCCGTCACCGTCCAGCGCCAGGCCGTCTTCGAGGTGATCATCGAGCGCACCGACCACCCCACCGCGGAGCAAGTCTACGGCGCCGTCCGGGACCAACTTCCCCAGATCTCGCGCATGACGGTCCACCGCATTCTCGGCACTTTCGTGTCCCTCGGCCTGGTGGCCAAGACCTGCCACCCGGGCTCCGCCGCCCGCTTCGACCCCCGAGTTTGTCAGCATCACCACCTTGTCTGCCTTGGCTGTGGGCGCATCATCGACGTGGAGGATCCGCGCCTGAACGAGCTTCCCTGGCCCGAGGTCAGCCCGAACGAGTTCCAGATCGAGGACTATCACGTTCATTTTCGGGGCCTCTGCGCCCGCTGCTTGCGGAAGCCCCGTCTCATTCGAACGGGCCGCAGCCCGCTTCGCAACCGAACCTCACCAAAGAAGAAGCGAAACCCGCACTGAAAGGACCAAGCAATATGAGTGAAAACGGCAAGTGCCCGGTCACGGGTCATACCCCAAAGACCGGCGGCGGCACGACCAACCAGGCCTGGTGGCCAAACCAATTGAGGCTGGAGCTCCTTCACCAGCATTCCTGCAAGTCCAACCCCATGGGCAAGGGTTTCAACTACGCCAAGGCGTTCAAGAGCTTGGACTTCAAGGCTCTGAAGAAGGACCTCCGCGAGTTGATGACCAAGTCGCAGGACTGGTGGCCGGCGGATTTCGGCCACTACGGCCCCTTGTTCGTGCGCATGGCGTGGCACAGCGCCGGCACCTACCGCACCGGCGATGGCCGCGGCGGCGGCGGCCGCGGGCAGCAACGCTTTGCGCCCCTCAACAGTTGGCCCGACAACGTCAGTCTGGACAAGGCCCGCCGCCTGCTCTGGCCCATCAAGCAGAAGTACGGCCGCAAGATCTCCTGGGCCGACTTGATGATCCTGACAGGCAACGTCGCCCTCGAGTCGATGGGTTTCAAGACCTTTGGCTTTGGCGGTGGCCGCGAGGACGTCTGGGAACCGGATCAGGACGTCTATTGGGGCGCCGAAAGGACCTGGCTGGCGGACCAACGCTACTCCGGTGACCGAGACCTTGAGAATCCGCTCGCCGCCGTGCAGATGGGCCTGATCTATGTCAACCCGGAAGGTCCCAACGGCAACCCCGACCCGGTGGCAGCCGCGAAGGACATTCGCGAGACCTTTGCCCGCATGGCCATGAACGACGAAGAAACGGTGGCGCTGATCGCCGGCGGTCATACCTTCGGCAAGACCCACGGCGCCGGCCCCGCATCCCATGTCGGGCCTGAGCCCGAGGCGGCCGGTCTGGAAGAGCAGGGCCTCGGTTGGAAGAGCAGCTTCGGCACGGGCAAAGGCGGTGATGCGATCACCAGCGGCCTGGAAGTGACGTGGACCACCACGCCCACGAAGTGGAGCAACAACTTCTTCTGGAATTTGTTCGGCTACGAGTGGGAACTCACGAAGAGCCCAGCCGGGGCGCAGCAGTGGAAACCGAAGGGTGACGCAGGCGCCAACACCGTGCCGGATGCGCACGACCCGTCCAAGCGGCATGCGCCCGCGATGCTGACCACCGACCTCGCCCTGAGGTTCGATCCCGTTTACGAGAAGATCTCGCGACGCTTCATGGAACACCCGGACCAGTTTGCGGACGCGTTCGCGCGGGCCTGGTTCAAGCTGACGCACCGCGACATGGGTCCGCGCGCGCGCTATCTCGGCCCCGAGGTTCCCGCCGAAGCACTGATCTGGCAGGACCCCATTCCGGCGGTCAATCACAAGCTGATTGACGCGAAGGACATCGCCGCCCTCAAGGGCAAGATACTGGAATCCGGCCTGTCGGTGTCCCAACTGGTGGCCACCGCTTGGGCCAGCGCCTCCACGTTCCGCGGCTCCGACAAGCGCGGCGGCGCCAACGGCGCCCGGATTCGCCTGGCGCCGCAGCGAGACTGGGAGGTCAACCAACCCGCCCAACTCGCCAAGGTCCTGAAGAAGCTCGAAGGCATCCAAAGCGCCTTTAACAAGACCGCCAAGGGAGGCAAGCGGGTTTCGCTGGCCGACCTGATTGTCCTGGGTGGTGGCGCGGGGGTGGAGCAAGCGGCGAAGAGCGCCGGCTTCAAACTGGCAGTGCCTTTCACCCCGGGACGCATGGACGCTTCCCAGGAGCAAACCGACGCGGCCTCTTTCGCCGTGCTCGAGCCCATCGCCGACGGCTTCCGCAATTACCTCAAGGGCAAATCCAGCCTCCCCGCCGAGGCGTTGCTGGTGGACAAGGCGCAACTGCTGACCCTGACCGCGCCCGAGATGACCGTGCTGGTCGGCGGCATGCGGGTTCTGAAGACCAACTCCGGCGGCTCTCCGCACGGCGTCTTCACCAAGCGGCCCGGCGCGCTGACCAACGACTTCTTCGTCAACCTGCTCGATATGAGCACGGAGTGGAAGGCGGCCGCAAACGGCGCTGACGTATTCGAGGGCCGCGACCGCAAAACCGGCAAGATCAAGTGGACTGGCACCCGGGTTGACCTCGTCTTCGGCTCGAACTCCCAACTGCGCGCCTTGGCGGAGGTCTATGCCTGTGCCGACTCCCAGGAGAAGTTCGTGCAGGACTTCGTCGCGGCGTGGAGCAAAGTCATGGACCTGGACCGATTCGATGCCGCCTGATTCCGCGCGGCGAAAGCGCTGCCGGCGCGGTGGACGCTTGATGCCCCGCACCGGCAGCGCTACGATCCTCTCGCAAACGAAAGGCCTGTTGTGGACAAGAACAAGAGCATCAAACTTCTGAATCAGGGCGTCGCCGACGAATTGCAGGCGGTGCATCAATACATGTACTGGCATTTCCACTTGGACGACCAGGGCTTCGGCCCGCTGTCCCTGTTGTTCAAGCGGATTGCCATTGAGGAGATGGGCCACGTGGAGCGCCTGGCCGAGCGCATCCTCTTCCTCAAGGGAGATGTGGAGATGACACCCGCCGGGCCGGTCGAGAAGATCACCGACGCGCAGAAGATCCTGGCCAAGGCCGCTGAAATGGAGCAGGGCGGGGTGAACAGCTACAACGAAGCCGCCATCAAGTGCGGCCAGAACGCGGACGCCGCCTCGAAGCAGGTATTCGAATCCTTGGTCAACGACGAGGAACGGCATTTCGACCAGTTCGACAAGCAACTCGAGAATATCAAGCGCTTCGGGCCGAATTACCTCGCCCTCCAGTCCTTCGAGAAGGCGCCGGAGAAGCCCGCCGCGCCGGGCGAATAGCCTGGGTTGCGCTGGGACCAGCGCCGGACAGACTGTGCGCGCGCCGGGCTCCTCGGCAGAAGGGCCCGGCGCGTGGTTTCTATCGCCCAGGCTGATGGCCGATCTTCCCCCGGCCTCCGCCGTGCAGTCCGCATCCGGCGCACCCGCGTGCGGAGCCGCACGATGTCCCCTTGGCGCACAGGCGGCGAACCGCGCCTGAAGCCAAGGCCACCAGCGCCACGCTCACGGTGGCCATCACAAGTTCGGCATCGAGCCAGGCGGGCATAGGGGGCGCTTGCTCTCAGTGGAATCCCAGCAGCCGTCCACCTTGGAAGACCGCGAACGCACCCAGCCAAGCCAGCACCGTCATGTACCCAAGCTGGAACAACGCCCATTTCCACGAGTTGGTTTCGCGACGGACCACGGCCACCGTGCTGAGGCATTGCATGGCGAGCGCGTAAAAGACCATCAGGCTGAGGCAAACGAGCGGCGTATAGACGGGCGACTGATCGGTTCGCCGGTCCGCCAGGAGCGCCGTGCGCAGTCCCGGGGTGTCTGCCTCCTCCTCGACGGAGTAGATGATCGACATGGTGCCGACGAACACTTCGCGCGCGGCGAAGGAGCTGAGGATGCCCACGCCGATCTTCCAGTCGTAGCCGAGCGGGGCGATAACGGGCTCGAGCCAATGCCCCAGGCGCCCGGCGACGCTCTGCGCGAGGGCTTCGGCCGGGGTGGCCTCCGGGTTGGCGGGCTTCGGGTAATTGGAGAGCGCCCACAGGATGATGGAAATGCCGAGGATCACCGTGCCCGCCCGGCGAAGAAACAAGACCGCGCGCTCCCACATGCGTGCCAGCGTGACCCGTACCGAGGGACGGCGGTAGGGAGGCATTTCCAGGAGCAGCAGCGACCGTTCACCCTTGAAGAGGATCTGCCGGAACAGCCAGGCCATACCGAAGGCCGCGATCAGCCCCAGCGTGTACACCCCGAGCATCAGGCCGGCCTTATGCCAGGCCGAGTAGGCCGCTGGAAGCATCAGGGCAATCAGCAGGGTGTAAACGGGCAGGCGGGCGGAGCAGCTCACCAGGGGAGCCACCAGGATGGTGACCAAGCGGTCCTTGGGATGCTCGATCGTTCGTGCGCCCATGATGCCGGGAATCGCGCAGGCGAACGAGCTAAGCATCGGCACGAAGGACTTGCCGTGCAGCCCCACCCGGCTCATCACCCGGTCCATGATGAAGGCGGCGCGCGCCAGGTACCCCGAGTCCTCGAGCAGGCCGATGAAGAAGAAGAGGATCAGGATCTGGGGCAGGAAGATGACCACGCCCCCCACGCCCGCCACGATGCCGTCGACGAGCAGGTTCCGGAAATCCCCGGCCGGAATGGCCTGAGCGAGCCATCCCCCCAGCGCGCCCTGGGCGGATTCGATCCATCCCATGGGGGCCTCGGCCAGCCGGAACAGACTGAAGAACACTACCGCCATGATGCCTAAGAAGCAGACCCAACCCCAGACCCGGTGGGTGAGTACGGCGTCCAAACGCTCGCTCAACGTGGCGTCCTGGCCCGTCCGCGTGCGCACGGTGTGCTCCACGATCGTTTCGACCCAGGCGTAGCGGGCATGCACCCCGTCGGAGAGACCGTTTACCCCTGCCGCGGACAAGGTCTCACGGGCTTGGTTCAGGGCGGGTTGCACGGCGGCCGGGGCCGCATCCGCCTGCTCCCGGGTGCCGGTCACGAGCAAGGTGGCCTCCGCCTCGGCGAACCGGGCCGGGCTGGTCCCGCTCGCCACCAGCGCCCGCTGCACCAACCGGATCCCCCCGGCGATGGCGGGCGGCAGGGTGGGGCGGCGTGGCGCAGGGCCGTGTAGCTGGCGGGTGATGGCCTGGCGCAACTCAACCAGCCCCTTGCCCTGCGCGGCAATGGTGGGTACCACGGGACACCCCAGCCGTTGCGCGAGCCCGGCCACGTCGATGACCAGTCCGTCGCGATCCGCCAAATCCATCATCACCAGCGCCACCACCATCGGCACGCCCAACTCCGCCACCTGCGCCACCAGGTAGAGATTGCGTTCGAGGTTCGTCGCGTCCACCACGCAGAGGATGACGTCCGGCGGCGGGGTGTCGGCGCGCCGCCCCAGGAGCACGTCCCGGGCAATGCCCTCATCGGGCGAGCGGGTTTGCAGGGAGTAGGTGCCCGGAAGATCGAGCAGGTCGAACGCCTCTCCATGCGTCCCATGGAAGCGCCCGGTCTTCTTCTCGACCGTCATGCCGGGATAGTTGCCGACCTTCTGGCGCAAGCCCGTCAGCGCGTTGAACAGGGTGCTCTTGCCGCTGTTGGGATTGCCCGCAATGGCGACGTTTCTCACCGCCGGGCCGGCTTTGGATTCGGGAGCGGACGGCGTGCCGCCGGCCGCCGGAGCGTGATCGAGAGTGTGACTCATGGGAAAGTAGTGGATGGCTGACCTAGTCGGTCGGTTGAACCAGCACGCCTGCGGCCTCGGCGGCCCGCAGCGACAGCAAGTACCCGCGCAATTTCACCTCCATCGGATCGCCCAGGGGGGCATAGCGCAGCACGCGGCACTCGCTGCCTTCGGTCAGGCCCATTTCCAGGAGGCGCAGGCGCACCCCCTCGGGGAGTTCGTAGCCGTGTATCTTCAGGCGTTGGCCGATGGGCTGGCCAGCCAATCGCTCACAGGCGGCGGCGGGGCGGGAGTTGGTCATGGTTCAAGGGGGGTTCGTCAAAAGGAGAGTTCCGCCCGGAGGCCGAGGATGGTCGCGGTCTCGCGGCGGCCGGATGCCGGATCGACTGCGGGGTTGAACAAGAACTGCACGTCGGCTTGGAGCGCCATCCAGCGGGTCACCTGCGCCCGGTACGTCAGCTCGAGGGTGGTTTCTCCCGCCGCGATGCCGTCCGGGCCGGTGCTGGCCCGGTAGTCGTGCCCGAATTGCGTGTGCGAGGCCGCCACCCCGGCCACGTCCTCCGCCCGGCCTGGCAGCGGCGCAAACCAGTTCAAACCCGCGTCCGCGTACCAGCCCACCATCGAGCGATCCGGCTGCGGGGTGACCCCGCCGCGCGCGAACAAGCCCAGCTTCGGAGCCCCCTGCGCATCGGCGAGCAACTGGAGGTCGTGGATGAGGTAGAAGTTGGGGACGTTCTGGCGGGTCGCCGGCGGTTCGTCGGCCCATTGTCCGCTGAAGTCGTCCAGCGGCCCGGTGTGGTAGCTCAGGCCCAACCGGGTGGTGGCCGGGCGTTGCGCCACCCGATAGGCGCAGGCGGTTTCCCAAAACACCCCCAACTCGGCCGGCTCCTGGCTGACCCAGTCGAACCCATGGTTGCCGGGCTCATCGAAGCCGGGCCGGCCGTAGTACAGCCCCAGTTGGCTCGTCAGGGAATCGGTGAAGCGGGTGCTCAGGAACGCGCCCGGCGCGGCAACGGCATAAATGGGGAAGGCGGGCGGATTGCCGCAGGAAGTTGCCAGTGGCGTGCCAACCTGCGAAGGCATCGCTCCGAAGGCGGAGTTGAGAAACAGCCCGGCGTAATCCGAGCCCATGAAATCGTCGTCCACCGCCAGTTGCCCGAGTTTCAGCACCGTCGTTTCCTCCCCCCAGACCTGCCGGTAGTGCAGGTTGAATACTCGCAACTGATCCCCTGCCATGATTCCGCTGACGGGATTGACCCCGCCCGCATAGTCGTCGAAGCAGCCTTCCCTATGCGAGTTGCTCACCCAATAGACCTGGGCCATGAAATGCCCGCCCCGCCACCAGCCGAGCTTCTCCATGTCCAGCTCGAAGCCGAAATCCAGCAGGCTGTTCCACCAGCCGCGCCGGGCGAGCCCGCCGGCGGCGTTCCCCCAACCCTCCGTGGTCCATTGCGCGAACGGCGCCACCCCTGCGGCCTCCAGTTTCGCGCGCGGCCCCCACTGCCCCAGAAGGGTGCTGGCGGGTTCCGGCTCGGGTGCCGCGGCCTCTTCGGTGCGGACCTGCAGCGCCGCCAGCAGGCAGAGGCAGAGGGCGGCGCCGGCCGGGACGGAAACCTGTCTGGCGGCGGAGCCGCGGCAATCGGCATCGGTGTTTGTCGTCGTCATTTGCACAAGTGAACCGGCACGGATCGACGGACCCACGCCGTTCAACATGCGGCAAGGATGACAAAACGCCTCTCGGGGAATCCACCTGCTACGGGATTAAAACCGCCCCAAGCCGGAGTCGGTGGGGGAGGGGCTACGGCTCGGCGTTCAGCGGGGCGGCAGGCTGTCTCCGCAGCCGGCAACAGAGCTGGTACTGTTTGGGTTTGATGCCCCAGTGGGCGGCAAACGCGGCGGCAAACTGGCTGGGGTTGCTGTAGCCGACCTCGAGGGCAATCTCGGTCACGTTGGCGTCGCCCCGCTCGATCAACCGCCGGGCCTGCTCCATGCGCTGCTGGCGCAGATACCGGAACACCGTGTCCCCAAACAGCAGTTTGAATCCGGCCTTGAGCTTGAATTCGTTCAGGTGAAACCGTTCCCCCAAAGCCGCGAGCGAGTGGTCCTCCCCCAGATGCGCCCGCAGGTGGCCGCCCACCTCCTCCAAGCGCGCGCGGTCCTCAGACGGCAACCAGAGCGGGCACGCCGCGCCACTCGCGGGAAGCGGCGAGGGAGGCGCGTCGGTGATCAATTCGCCGATCAGGTGGAGAATCCTGGCCTCCATTTGCAGGTGCTCCCCAAAGGAACGGGGCAGCATGCGCGTCAGTTCCGCCAACTCGGGCAGCAGCTTCTCAGGCAAAGACGCCACCAACGTCTTGGCGGCCTGGCGGTAGTTGGGACAGCAAAGGCAGGCGGGCACGTCCCGGTCACCGGTACCCACCGGGCAGACGCTGGCGACGTGGGGCG
This sequence comes from uncultured Verrucomicrobiota bacterium, assembly GCA_964472515.1. GTDB lineage: Bacteria > Verrucomicrobiota > Verrucomicrobiia > Limisphaerales > J093 > CAYYMW01. The sequence goes on from CAYYMW010000014.1 coordinate 28,303, forward strand.
GGCCTTCGATGATGGCAAAGCGCGCGCCCTGGGCCTCAAGTCGCCAGGGACCAAACGGCGTGAGGCTGCGATGGATCCCAAACTGGCCGGCGCTGAGCTCCACCCCCTGCCGGCCCTCTATCCGGAGCGTCAGCGTTCCCTCCAGCACCAGCCCGATGAGCAATACACTGTCAGCCCGGTGAAAACGGCAAACGTCGTCCAGCGGTTCGCTGGCGGACAAGACACGCTTGCCGCTGGCCAACCGGGCAATTCTGCACCCGCCGGGGTGCTCGGCGGGCGCGCTGAGACTGAAATCATGCTGATGCACTGCACAAAGCCACGCAGAGGATCGTCCGGTTCCCCGCTTTGTCAAGCCGGACGGTACTCCCCCTGGATCAAGTGACTGGCGGATCCCGGACGCGGGACTTTGCTCCAATCGGCAAACCTTGAGCCAAGCAAAACCCACTCGGCCACGTTCATCGAGTGCAGGAGCTTTGCGTCCCGCCACATGACAGCCGTCCCCGCCCAGCCATCCGTGCTTGCTCTCGCACTGTTGGGACGAAAAGTGACGCCCATGTTGAGCGCGCGGCAGCGGGCCAGGAGCCTGCTCGATCGGTACGGACGCCACGCCCGGGATCTCCCGTGGCGGCGGACGCGCGATCCCTACGCCTTCCGACACTTGAGTTGGACCGCGAAAGCCAAGCTCGCCTCGGCGGTCAAGGAGGCGCTGGAGTGGTTTGCCAAGCAAAACGGCGAACAACTGCCCGCGAGCCTGGAGCAGTTGCGGCCGTTCCTGACGCCACCCGCGGATGCCCTGCTGGAAGGCTACGAGATTGCCAAGCCCGGGTCGGTCCGTCCGCCCCAGCCCAACGCCCCGGAAAGCGTCACCGCGGAAACCTGGGCGATGGTGGAAAAGGGGAACTTCACTTCCGACGGGGTCCCGATCCGCGATGGCAGCAACCTCGCTGACCCCGAGTACGACATGTACGTCGTCATCTACCGCGGGGGCTACTACGGCTACGGAACGGGCAAACCCAGGCCAGCGTCCAACTGAGGGATGATGGGGGTCCCAGCCGCGTTCGGAAGCCTCGCCGAACGGGACCGCGGTTTAATCAGTGTCACGTTTTGCCGGGAATGGAAGGACAGTGCCTGGCACCCTTTGCGCCATCCGTGAAAGCCCCCGGAATGGGGGCGCGATTGTGGGAGCCTGGGCCAGCGGCCCAGGTGGGTTGGTAGGTGATGACCAGCCCTGCCAAGGGCGGGATTGGACCCAGACATGCCAATTACCGCCCCGGTGGGGCTCGAAAACCACCATCGGGGCGATCTCCCCCAGGGCTTACGCCCTGGGCTCCCGTAATCACGCGCCTGCGGCGCTCGATCGTCCGACGGGGCTGCGGTCATTCCGGTCAACCCTGTGCCAAACCGGTTGAATTCCCGACCGGCTCGGTTCAAGATCCTGCCGAAGACAGCATCGGATGGCTCAGCCGCCTCCAAGCATTCGGAGTATCATGGCCTTGAACGGCACAGGCTTGAATTACGGGTTGGTGAGGAACGTCCCTTTGCTGGGAGGCCCTGAGGCTCGTAATCAAACCCCCGAACGGCACAGATGAAACTGGCACACTGCCTTGTTGTTCCCGCCTTGCTGCTGGCGCTCATGGAAAATGCGCTTCCAGCCGGCACGTCCTTTCCGGGAAGGCGGAGCAGTCTCTCGCCAAAGAAGTCATGGAGAGTTCGATGCGAGGAGGACAAGGTTCATGAAGGTGCGTTCGAGTTGATACTCCACGATTTGAAGCATGGCACCGAGAAGGTGGTTTTCAGCGGGGGACGCTGGTGCGAGGTTCTGTGGCGGCCGGATGAATCGTATTTCGCGATTACCGACTGGGGTGGGAGCGATTGCGCGGAGATCCTGCTAGTGAAGCCAGATGGAAAGGGTCCCGCGAAGCGACTGGACGGCCTCCTCAAGTCGAGCAAGCTCCGAGCGCTTGTCAGCGTGGAGGAGCAGCAAGGCCACTGCTATTGGGAAGCCTTGAAATGGGAGGCGGACGGACGGCTTCGGTTTCGCGTGTTCGGCCACACAGACACGGTTCTTTCGCGCGAGTTTTCCCACGATTTCCTGGTGGAGCCGCAGGATGGGGCCATCACCGTGGTCAGGCAGACGCATCAACAGAAAGCCAGGAAGTGACGGGTGACGTTGGCAGCTCGGCGCGGTAGACTCACCCCCATGCTTAGCGCGCGAGGGCTAGTAAACTGGTTTTCAGGGAGCCTGTAGCCATGGATCTGAACGACTTTCCGGGCGCAGAGCCCACCGTGGTCGATCTGCGGGCGGACAACTGTTGGGAGGCAATCGATGAGTTGGTCGATCATCTTGTGGCTGCAGGCAGGATCAAACCAGACCAGCAGGGAGCGCTTGTGGCGGCGGTGAAACAACGCGAAGCCGCCATGAGCACAGGGATCGGGTTTGGAATCGCAATACCGCACGCGTCCACCGACCTGGTTTCCGAGTTGGTCGTCATCATCGGACGATCGAGGAAAGGGATTCAGTCTGAGGCCGCTGACCGCAAGTCCGTCCACCTCATGGTGTTGTTTCTCGTCCCGACGGGTCGGTACCAGGAGTATCCGCACCTGTTGGCCGACCTTGCCGGACGCCTCCGCAGCGAGGGTTTTCGCAACGGCCCTTAGCAGCGCTGCTTGCAGCAATCTCGCCTTCCCTCCGTGACAAGGTGGCGCGTAGTGGAGCCGTGCCCCACAATTGATAATCCGCTTCGCCCCACGGTGGCATTTCGTATGGCAAGGATCGCTGGTTTGCGCCTGCGGCGGCACGCAGTACAGTGACGCCCATGCTGAGCGCGCGGCAGCGGGCCAGGAGCCTGCTCGATTGGTACGGACGCCACGCCCGGGAGCTCCCGTGGCGGCGGACGCGCGATCCCTACGCCGTCTGGGTCTCGGAGGTCATGCTGCAGCAGACGCAGGTGAAGACGGTGATCCCGTACTGGGAGCGGTGGATGGCCGCCTTGCCCACGGTGAAGGCGCTGGCCGACGCCCCCGAGGCGCAGGTGCTCAAGCTCTGGGAGGGCCTGGGCTATTACCGCCGGGCACGCAACTTGCAGGCCGGCGCACGGCAGCTCGTGAGCGAGCAGGGGGGACGTTTCCCGGGAACGGTGGAGGAGATGCTGCTGCTGCCGGGGGTGGGCCGCTACACGGCCGGGGCGGTCTGCAGCATCGCCTACGACCAGCCCGCCCCCATCCTGGACGGCAACGTGACGCGCGTGCTGGCGCGGTTGGAGGGCATCCGCGAACCCGTGCGGGCCAAGCCCGTGAATGACCGCCTCTGGAACCTCGCCGAGGCGCTGGTGAAAGCGGCCGACGGCCTCCGCCCCACCGACCCCGACCCTTCCGTCCCAGCCAATCAAGCCCGCCCCTGTTCGGCGCTGAACCAAGCCCTCATGGAGTTGGGCGCCACGGTCTGCACGCCCAGGAACCCCTGTTGCGGCGAGTGCCCTTGGGCAAGGGTCTGCGCGGCGCGCCGCGACGGGTTGACGGACCAGTTGCCGAACCTCGGAGCCCGGGTGCCGTCGACGGCGAGGCACGTGAACATCCTCGTCCTGCGGCGTGGCCAGCGCTGGCTGCTGCGTCAGCGTCCTGCCGGGGGCGTCAACGGCGGTTTGTGGGAATTCCCCAACGAGGAGGCGTCGAAGGGTGAAGCGGGCAAGCCTCCCCTTGCCGCCCCGAGAGCAGACGTCGATGCCGTAGGCGGTGGCGGGGAGACGCCTTCCCCATGGCAACGTCTGGGCACGGTGCGTTACAGCATTACCCGCTACCGCTATGCGGCGGAGGTATGGTGCGCCTTGTGGCCGGCCCGCCTGCAGCCTCCGGCGGGCGGCACCTGGCATACGGCCGCCGAAGTGGAAACGTTGCCCCTCACCGCGGCTCATCGGCGCGTGTGGCGGGAAATGGTCCGGCCGGCGGCGGCCGAGCGCCCCGGCCTGCGCGTCCGCAAACGCGGCCGAACGGCTACAGCTCCTTGACCACGTAGCGGGCGAACTCGGCACGCGTGTGGGGCGGGATGCGCGCCTTGAACCGGGCGGCCTCGCCCTCGTACTCGCGCTCCACAATCTGGCCCACCTCGTGCAGGCGCGAGATCACCGCCGACTCCGCGTGCGGGATGGCCAGCTCCAGGAACTGCCGGATCGGCCGCAACTGCGTGCCCAGCTCATCCATCAGGGCGGGAAAACCTTCGCCCGTCTTGGCCGAGACTCCCACCGCGTGCGGGAAACGGTCGCGCAGCAGGTGCGGCAGGGCGCCGTCCGAGAAGCGGTCGAGCTTGTTCAGCACCATCAGGGTGGGCTTCTCGCCGGCCCCGATTTCCGTCAGGACCTGGTTCACGGCCACGATCTGCTCGTCCGCCTGCGGATGGCTAGCGTCCACCACGTGTACCAGCAGGTCCGCGTTGACCACTTCTTCAAGCGTTGCCTTGAAAGCCTCCACCAGCCGGTGCGGGAGCTTGCGGATGAAACCCACCGTGTCGGAGAGCAGCACGTTCTGGTTGGTGGGGAGATTCAGGCGGCGCGTCGTGGGATCGAGCGTGGCGAAGAGCTTGTCCTCTTCGAGGACATCCGCGCCGGTCAGCGCGTTGAACAGGGTCGACTTGCCGGCGTTGGTGTAACCCACGATCGACGCCAGCGGCCATTGGCTGCGTTGCCGGCCCTGACGCTGCGTGGAACGCTGGCGGCGGACTTCCGCCAATTCCACGCCGAGTTTCTCGATCCGTTCCTGCACCCGCCGGCGGTCGGTTTCCAACTGCGTTTCGCCGTCACCGCGCATGCCGATGCCGCCCTTCTGGCGGGACAAGTGGCTCCAATAGCGCGTGAGGCGTGGCAGCAGGTGTTCCAGCTGTGCCAGCTCGACCTGCAGCTTGCCCTCACGCGTGCGCGCGCGGCGGGCAAAAATGTCGAGAATGAGGACCGTGCGGTCCAGCACCTTGCAGTCGAAGAGTTGCTCGAGGTTGCGGCTCTGCGCGGGGGAAAGCTCGTCGTCGAAGATCACCGTGTCGACGTCCCGCGCGCGGCAGAGTTCCGAGAACTCCGCGGCCTTGCCGGAGCCGATGTACGTGCCGGCCACCGGGGTCTCCAGCCGTTGCACTCCGTCGCCCACCACTTCTCCGCCGGCGGTGGTGGCGAGTTGGGCCAGTTCGTCCAGGGAGTCGCGCACCTCGTGCGCGGGTTGCGATTTGAGTTCCGCGCCCACCAAGAAAACCCGTTCGGTGCGGCGATTCGCTGTCTCGATCAGTGCCTTCACTAAGTATCAACTCGCCCGGGGGTTTCGACGGAAACAGTCCCCGGGCCGGACTAAGCTCTTGGCACAAACTCAGCCGTGCGTCAATGCCCGTCTCAGCGTGATGGGAGTGACTACAGGTGCCTTGAAAAATCATACTGGCTAATCTCCATAGGCATAGGGAGCAGCCAATATGAAACCAAAAACGCACAAAAGTGGATTGTAAATAATTGTGCGTTAATATGTTACGACAATAATCATCGTCCATTTGACAGCGCTTCAAATCGGGTTATAGTGATTTTACATTTTATGAATCGCCAACCGCATGTAGCCGTGGTCGGTGCGACGGGCGCCGTCGGCATCGAGATGATCAAGACCTTGGAAAAGCGCGCTTTTCCGGTGGGCAAGCTCACCTTGCTCGCCTCCGCGCGGTCGTTGGGCAAGCGGCTCACGTACCAGGGGCAGGAAGTCCCGGTGCAGGAGCTCAAGCGGGACTCCTTCCAAGGCATTGACATCGCGTTGTTCAGCGCGGGCGGTTCCATCTCCCGCGAGTATGCCCCCCTGGCCGCCAAGGCCGGGTGCGTGGTGGTGGACAACTCCAGTGCCTTCCGCATGGACCCCGAGGTCCCGCTGGTGGTGCCGGAGATCAACGCCGCCGACGTGAAGCTGCACAAGGGCATCCTCGCCAACCCGAACTGCACCACCGCCATCACCCTGATGGCCCTCTACCCGCTGCACCAGGCATTCGGGGTCACGCGCATCTTCGCCTCCAGCTACCAGGCCGTTTCCGGCACCGGGGCCAAGGCCATCGAGGAACTGCGCCGCCAGGTCGACCAGATCGTCAAGGGCCAGCCCGTGACCCGCGAGGTCTACCCGCACCAGATCGCCTTCAACGTCCTGCCGCAGGTGGACAGCTTCCTCCCCACCGGTTACACCAAGGAGGAAATGAAGATGGAGAATGAGGGCCGCAAGATCATGCATCACCCGGGCTTCCGCGCCAGCGTGACCTGCGTGCGCGTCCCGGTCTATCGCGCGCACTCGGTGGCCGTGAGCGCCGAGTTCTCCAAGCCGGTGACCATCGAGGCCGCGCTCGCCGCGCTCAAGCAGGCCCCCGGCCTGGACGTGGTGGACGAACCGGCCAAGAGTGTCTATCCGATGCCGCTCTTCACCGCCGAGAAGGACAACTGCGCCGTGGGCCGCCTGCGCCTCGACTGTGCCCTAGACAACGGCCTCTGCTTCTGGGTCTCCGGCGACCAACTGCTCAAGGGCGCGGCCCTCAACGCCGTGCAGATCGCCGAGGAATTGCTGAAGTAGCCTCCAAGGCAGGCTCGGTCAGGGAATTCGTTTTGAGTAGCACCAGCCCGGGTGGAACCTCCGCCCGGGCTGGTTTATTGTCATCTGGAAGAGGCAAGTGGAGGATCAGCCGATTAGCCTGCGCGCCGTTGATCGTGTGTCGCCCCTGCGGGGCTCAGGGTTCGGAGAGGCCCACGTTTTCCCAGGCCGCTGGCCTGGGCTGAGGAGTGAACGCGCCCTCGGCGCTTTCCCGACGGTGCTCGGTCTATCGAACTTTGGCTTCGTTGCCCCCCGGCTTCCCGGTCCAGCAGGTGGAAGCGACCTCACAACCCCGTGCCCGAAGGAAACCGGTGCGGATCAGAGTATGCACGAATGAGCCCGGTGCTCGGCATCGATCGCTGCGCACCGAAGGTGCAGCCACTCCTCAGCCCAGGCCACCGGCCTGGGAACCGTGCCCCCACGATTGCGGTTAAGCCCTGTGAAGGGCGAAACAACCACCCACGGCGAACGGGGATATCTTGTCCTGGCAGGAGACGGATCGTTTTCAGCGGATGGGAAGGAAAGCCGGACCGACTGGCGTTGGATTCGCCCGATTTGCAGGGCCGCCGGGCTTGACACCCTCCGCCCGGGCTGCGCAATTTGTCACCTGGAGGGCGTGCGTGGACCCGCCCCGGTCGCTCCAAGGGATGCCTCTGCCGGGCTCGGCGTGTGGGTGCGAGAGGCTTCCCTCTCCGCCAGCGCGCGGCGGACGGCACTGTCCACCGCCAAGTCCCGGGCAGGACGACCGATGTTGGTCTCAAAACAGGCGATGGAGAGGCCAACCACCACCACGCAGAAGACCATTCGGCCGTTGGGGTGGCGAACGGCACACTCGACCACCGCTTTGGGCCAACCCAGACAGAGCGACCCGCAAGCCGCCACCAGCAGCGTGAGGAGGAGGATGCCCATGAGATTACAGGTTTCGGAATTGCTGGGGGCCGATGTCAGCATCCCTTACCGATTCACCATCAAGTCGTTCGGACCTGAGTGTAAGCGCGAATCGTCGCGCAGCTAACCGTCTCAGGCGCATGCGAGCTTCCGCCGAGCGGTGACGAACTGGATTTCGACCTGCGCCTCGAGCGCGCTGGCGATCCGCTGGAGCATGGCCAGCGAATGCCCCTCGTAGTCCGCGTCTTCCAAGCGGGAAATGACCGATTGCGTGGTCCCCACTCGCCGGGCCAACTCGGCTTGGGAGAGTCCCGCTTCGGTGCGAAGCGCGAAGATGTCCTGGGCAATCCGGGCGTTCAGCCGGGCTTCCTGAACGAGACGCCGTGCGGCGGGGTCTTCTTCGGTGAGGCGGTTGAGAATCACCAAGGCATCCCTGGTTTTGGCTGGAATCTGACGCTTATTGCTCATATGTGTGGCCCTCCGGGTCCAGTTCGAAAAGCAGTCTTCGTTTCACTGCCGTCTTGATATCTGCTGGCGGCACCAGATCTTCCTTCGTCAGCCCGTGTGCCAACACAACTACGTTCCGTCCGTGGAAAAAGTACAGTATCCGGTACTGAACGCGGCCCTGTTTGGCGCGAAGTTCATAAATGCCGTCCCGCAGGAAGTCCGCCGCTGGCCGCCGAAGCTCGTGGCCAAAATGGGCGAGTAGTTCGATTCTCGCCACACAATTGGCAAACGCCTTTAGATTCGCCGCTCGAAGGTCTGCCAGCCAATCGACCACCGGACACTCCCCGGCAGACTCCTGGTAAAAGATGACGCGCGTCGCCGGCATGTCCTACATGCTTCGTATAATATCGCAACTTTGCGATGAATGTCAACCCCGCTCCCAAGCAGCCTCAAGATCAGGCCGCACGCGCGAGGCAGCACTGAATTCTGCGGCAACCAGCCACGCCTCAGCCTCAGCCCGATGGCGGAGGTTGGCAAGCAACAGCAACGATCATGAACCGCGTCGGCCTTCGACCGCCCGCGGTTCGTGGGTGACAGGCCATGGTGGCGGCGGTAGAAGTTCGCAACATGCCGCAGGAACAGCGCGACGAAGAGTACGGGTACCAGACGCTCGTTCGGGTGTTCGGGTTGCTCGCGGCTTTGTTGTTTGTGGGGGCGATGGCCATCCCGACGGTGATCGAGCCCGGCCATTTCACTCCGGCCGGTTACGTGGTCACGGTGGTGTGGGTGGCGATCCTGGTGGGGGGTGTGATCAGCTGCGGGAAGGTCAAGGCCGATTACCGTTGTCCGAAGTGCGGGACGCGCCTGCCACCGATGCAGACCCAGGGCAGCACCAAATACGAGCATCGGTTCCACTGTCAGGCGTGCGACATCGTTTGGACCACCGGCGTGCATGAGGGGGACGGGTAGAATCCGAACAGGACGGTCTCCGAGGGGATTCGGCCAGGCCGCCCAACCGTGAGGGGAGGCTGGGGTTGTGGCCGCTCCACCCCAAACGACGCCGTCGGCTCGAGCTTCGCCGGGTTTACTTGGGCAGCGGCGTCTGCTTCTGGGTCTCCGGCGACCAACTCCTCAAAGGCGCGGCCGTCAACGCCGTGCGGATCGCCGGGGGGTTGGCATGAGGCAGCCTGCGTTGGGTCACGTCTTTGGGTCTTGTCACCAGGCCTTTTCACGGAATAGTGTTCGGTCGTATGGCTCGTAGTTCGCTCCGCAGAGAGACGCAACGTCGGTGGCTCGGGCTGTGTTGGGGCGGCAGAGTGTTGCGGCTGCGCCCTGGCCCGCTTGCCAACTTCTCCGGCGGTGCCGGCTACATGCCCTTCATCGTCTTTCTGTCAGTTCCGAGCTCCTTGGTCTTCGCGCTCATCAGTTGGATTTTGCTGGGCCTGAAGGGACGCCGATCGCAGCCCGTTTCCAGTGAGGGCGGGGCGGGGCCCGCGCCGGTGCCGCTGCATGTGTTCGCCCGCTATGCCCGCATTCACTTGCGCGTCTGCTTCGTCCTGGCGGCCGGATTGGGGCTCGGCTTCTTCATCATGGGCAACCGCATGGTGTACGGGGGCGAGTGGCGTTACGGTTTGGCCACGGTTGTTCTGGCGGCCGGGCCGGTTGTGGCGGCGTTCTTATCCACCGTGGTCCTGGCGCAACTCATCTTGAAGCGGGGGGCGCGGGGCACGAACCTGGTTTACGCGCTCTTGGTGTACCTGGGTCTCTTGCTGGCTGGGGCGCCCGTGTTCTACTTTATCTAGACCAAACCGTCTGAGGGGCATGCCCATCTTCAAGGCCAGACGCGAATGGTTCGGGGCCGTGATTTACTCGGAGCACCCCGGCTTCACGGCGTTCGTGGACCACCTCAAGGCCGACGCCTTGGGAGTGCCGCCGTCGGGACCCTTGCCGCACGGTCGGCTGCGCGCACCGCTGGATGTGCATCTTGCCATCACCAGTCGGTGCAACCAGCACTGCCGGGGTTGCTACGTTGGCGGGGGCGCCGGGAGCCCGACGGACTTGGCGCTGGACCAAGCCCGCCGGATCCTCGAGCGGTTGGCCAGGTGGGAGGTTTTCACCGTGGCCTTGGGTGGAGGGGAGCCTTTGCTCCACCCCGAGGTGTTTGCCATCGCCGATTGCGCCAGAGTCAACGGCATCGTGCCGAACCTCACCACCAATGGAACCTGCCTGGACCCAACGATGGCGCGCCGTTGCCGCATCTTTGGCAGCGTTCACCTGAGTTGTCACGACTATGGCGAGTTGCCCTGGCTGGAGAGTGCTTGTCGGCATCTGCAAGGTGCAGGAATCGATCCCGGCCTCAACTTGTTGGTCTCAACGGCAACGTATGGGCATCTGGAAGGCATCCTGACCTGGTGTCGTCGGATGCGTATCGGGCGCGTGTTATTCCTCAAGTTCAAGCTCACCGAGCAGAACCGGGAATGCGCGGATATGCGGCTCACCTGGGAGCAGGAGCGCTCGCTGATGCCGGTCCTTTCCCGTCTCTGCCGCCGGTTCGGACTCCTCCCCATGCTGGACTGCTCGCTCCTCCCGAGCCTTGCGGCTGACAGCCCAAAGCACAAGGATCTCCGCCGCTTCGACGTGAATGGTTGCCAGGGCGGGACGTCCTACCTCGCCATCACCCCCGCAGGTGTGGTCAAGCCGTGCTCCTTTTCCGATCTGGCTTTGGGAGGGACGGAGGTGCTCGAAACCGGATTCTGGGGAGCGTCGCCTGCTTTGGAGCGGTTCCGGCGATGGCGGGCAGGCGAGGATTGTGCGTCGTGCTCATACCTGGAGTTCTGTAACGGTGGTTGCCGGGTGTGCGAGCAACCGGGTTGCGCCGGCCGTTCCTGATCCATGAGGGGCTCCTGGTGCGGCGTCCCCCGCCATAGCCCTCCCCCCACATGAATCGGTGCTTCTGGCAGACATGCGAGATCGTGTTTGACGATCGTTACGTATGAGATTGACCGAGCGAACCGTGGTCTGAGCCGAGGTGTGTCGCCCCTGCGGGGCTCAGGGTTCGGAGAGGCCCACGTTTTCCCAGGCCGCTGGCCTTATATGTTCTCCGTGCTCTGTTTTGATCGATGTTTCCAGCGTTTGCTTG
>CAYYMW010000015.1:0-10985 GCA_964472515.1 uncultured Verrucomicrobiota bacterium
AGAAGCACACCGGCCTGACACGTTCAGCACGATGCTGAACGACCAACTCTTCGGTGGCGCTTATTGCAACGGTCTCGAAGCTGGAGTATGGCAGAACGCCACGGTCTGCCTGTGACCCCAGCTTTGGAACAAATGTCTACCAACAGACCGCCACGCCTGCTGGGCAGGCCGAACGGGTCCCTTCTCGTCACTGGAGGCTCGTACCGTGTTCCGACTGGCACGGCGGGTGCTTCGAGCATTTGAATGACTGTGGCCGTTCCAGTCTGGCAAGACCGCGTCTCGCCAGTGTTCGACACGGCGTGCCGCCTCTTGGTGGTACGCCGACGGCGTGGTCGTGAAATCGAGCGGAAGGAGTTCGTGCTCGGCACGCTGGCTGCAGAGGCGCTGGCACGCAGCGTATCAGAACTCCATGTGGACGTGCTGCTGTGCGCAGCCATCTCGGAACCGCTCAGGCAAGCCTTGGAGCGAGGCGGCGTGCGGGTGGAGTACCATCTGTGCGGTGAGGTCGAGCGATTGCTGGCCGCGTTCTGTGCCGGGAATTGCAGATGCTCTGAATTCAGGATGCCAGGCTGTTGGGAGCACCATGAACACCGCGTCCCCAAGCAACATGGCGCTCGCATGCGCATGGCGGGACGTGGCTGCCGCCCGCAGGACAGCGGGCGGAGGGACGGGAGAAAGCCATGAGCCAGACCGTCGCGATCACCGTTCTCGCGGGAGATTCGGCGTCGGAGTGCGCCTTGGAGGTGGAGGGGCGGCGTTCCACGTCACGGCTGTGGCGCGAGTTCCCACACGCCTGTACGGCCTGCTCCGCAGGCACCTGGTTCGTGTTTCAACGCTAAGGCAATCCAAAGAACATGAGTGCAATCCCCATCTCCAAGTTCGATCGCGCCTTGGCGAGTGTCTGTCGCAGCTGCCCTGTGTGTCGTCAGGCCCGCCAACGACAAGCCGGCGCCGCTTTCTGGGTGGTGTCCAGAGTGGAAAGCCAACTCTGCCCGTTCTGCCGTGCCTTTGAGCGGGTGTATGGCCGCAAAGCCCACGCGAAAGCCGTGCGATCATCAGACCTATGAACAACCAGACATTGCACCCAGCGACCGATCGTCGAAGTGGGCCTCACCATTGGTTTCGCATCACCGGGCTGCCTGGATGGAAGCGGGCGCGGCTTGGCTTGCCCGCTTTCAGCAAGGCGCACTGCTCTTCACTGCCGCCCGCCAGACTCGGAAATGGCGTGGCCGTGGCCTTGGCGGACTCTGACAAAGGCCTGCCCCTGCCCTCGACCCTGGGTGGCAGCCCCGCCACTTGCGGAACTGGAAACCTCCCCTCATGAGCGCCAAGTTCAAAGGACGGGTACTTCCAATGCAGAATCCGGTTGTCGGCGACCGGAGCGACCGCATGCTGCATATCCCTGAGGCTGGGCTTGTCGCCAGCCTGCGCCCGGCCCGCGCTCATGCGCCGGGCCTGGGGCTTGTCCACGCCCGTCTGCGCCTGACCGTACCGTGTGTGCTTTGCCTCAGTCGAACGGCCTAACCCCAAACCCACAAAGAAACCATGACTGCCACCCCTGCCATTCCAGAAAGCACCTCTCCCGTCCGCATTCCCCTGATCGGGGAAACGGCGCCTGCGTTTCAGGCGCACACCACCCAAGGCCCGATTGACTTCCCGAAGGACTACGAAGGCAAGTGGGTCATCCTCTTCAGTCACCCGGCTGACTTCACACCCGTTTGCACGACCGAGTTCATGACCTTTGCCACCATGATGCCGGCATTCAAGGGCTTGAACTGCGAGTTGGTGGGGCTGTCCATCGACAGCCACTATGCGCACATCGCCTGGTTGCGCACGATCAAGGAGAAGATCACCTACAAGGGCATGACCGACGTCGAAGTGACCTTCCCGCTGATCGCCGACGTCAAGATGGACGTGGCGAAAGCGTACGGCATGGTTCAGCCTGGGGCGAGCGATACCCAGGCCGTTCGGGCCGTCTTTATCATCGACCCCAAGGCCAAAATCCGCACGGTCCTCTATTACCCGCTCTCCAACGGACGCAATTTCCCGGAAATCAAGCGCCTGTTGATCGCTCTGCAAACCAGCGACGCACACGGCTGCGCCACACCCGCCGATTGGCAGCCGGGCGATGACGTGATCGTTCCCCCCCCCGGTTCCTGCGGCACCGCCAAAGAGCGCGTGACCACTCCGGCGCCGGACACCTACGCCCTAGACTGGTTCATGACGTTCAAGAAACTGCCCAAAGACCAGTTGAGACTGCCGCCGGAGGCCAAGGTGTAACCAAGCGCAAACAACCAGCATCACCGCCGTGAAAGGCATACTCCCATGATATTCGCCGTCAGCAGTCAAGGTCCGGAAACCAATGCTGGGGTGGACCCGCGTTTTGGTCGTGCCAGGTGTTTTCGCGTGGTCGACCCGGCCACGGGGCAGCAAACCGTCGTGGATAATTCAGCGGGTCGCGAGGCCGCCCAGGGGGCGGGCATTCGAGCCATTCAAACGCTCGCGGACTTGGGGGTGGCGGCAGTGGTGACGGGCCACGTCGGGCCGAAGGCTTGGGCGGCCTGCCAGGCGGCTGGCATCAAAGTCTATGCCTGCAAAGAAGGCACGGTGGACCAAGCCATGCGCGCGTTCATGACAGGACAACTCGAACCGATGAGCGGGGCGGATGTTGCGGGTCACTGGTGAGGCCCTGCTCGGTTGAATGATCATTTCGATCTTGAACAGAAAGGTAAACGATATGCCAATGAAAGATGGAACAGGACCGCTCGGACAAAGCTCTGGCTTTGGCCGGGGACCGTGCGGAGGTGGACAACGACGCGGCCAAGGGCGAGGGCGCTGCCAAGGCCAAGGCGGCGGACGCGGTCAAGGCCAGGGTCGCGGGCAGGGGAGCGGCTGGGGGCGCAGTGCAACGTCCAACCTGGACGCCCCTCCGAGACGGGCACCCGTTCAGGAATGCGAAGCCAAGGGTTCCGAGCCCGAACCCAAAGCCGACTCCTGACCAGGCGTGACGACTGCCTCTTCAACGCGGCGCTGCGTCACAGGCGATGATGGCGCGGGAAGCGCGTCTGTGCGGATTGCGATCGCCAGCGGCAAGGGCGGCACCGGAAAGACCACGGTGGCCGCCAACTTGGCCGCGCTCGCCGCGCGCGCCGGCCTGTCGGCAGCCTACGTGGACTGTGACGTCGAAGAGCCAAACGGCCACCTCTTTCTGAAGCCCAGGCTGCTGCCGGCGCAATCGGTCCACAAGTTGGTGCCCGAGGTGGTGGACGACCGCTGCGCCTCCTGCGGCGAGTGCGCGCGTTTCTGCCGGTTCAACGCGATCGCCTGCCTTCCAAGACGAACAGTGGTCTATCCAGAACTGTGCCACGCCTGCGGGGGATGCCTGCTCGTGTGCCCGGAGGACGCGCTTAAGGAGAGACGGTTGGAGATTGGCAGCCTGCAGCACGGCTGGGCCGGAAGCCTGCGTTTTGTGCAGGGGTGCCTGCGTGTCGGCGAAAGCCAGAGCCCGCCACTCATCCGCGCCGTCAAAGACTCGATTCCCGCCTTGGAACTGGCATTCCTCGACGCGCCGCCCGGGACTTCCTGTCCGGCTGTGGAAACCGCGCGCGGAGCGGATTTCGTGGTGCTGGTTGCCGAGCCCACTCTCTTTGGCCTGCACGATCTGCAGTTGGCGGTCGAGATGGTGAGGTCGATGAAGCTGCCTGGCGGCGTCATCCTCAACCGGTCACTCTCCCACCGGAACGCCGTCCAGACATTCTGTGACGGAGCCCGTCTGCCATTGCTGGGTGAAATCCCGGAGGACATGAGGATTGCCCAGGCCTGCTCGAAAGGCGAGCTGATCATCGACACACTGCCGGGGTATCTTCCGACCCTCGCGGCTCTGCTCCAGAAGGTGCTCCGTGCGGTGGCGCCAGCTCTGGCACAACCCGACTTTGCCGGGAAAGTGGCGGCGATGGCCGGGCACTCCCCCGTGGCAGCCAACAATCGCCTCGTGACATCCGCAGGCCTCGGGCGGTTCGCATGAAACCTCGCAGCAACGCAACGGTCGAATTGGTCGTAGTCAGCGGCAAAGGCGGCACGGGAAAGACCACGGTGGCCGCCTCGCTGGCCTCGCTGGCCTCGCCTGCGGTCATGGCGGACCTGGATGTGGATGCGGCCAACTGGCCCCTCTTGTTGGACCCGGTGGTGCAGGAGCGGCATGCGTTCACCGGTGGTCAGAAGGCCCGCATCATGCCGGGCCACTGCGTGGCCTGCGGGAAGTGCGAGGAGCTTTGCCGGTTTGACGCCATCTCCTTTACCGGGCCGGGCAACGGTGTCCAGCCCAGGACATTCCGCGTGGACCCGCTTGCGTGCGAGGGGTGCGGCGTTTGTGTTCACTTCTGCAACGAGAAAGCCATCGCGCTCGAGGCGGAACCGTGCGGGCAGTGGTATGTTTCGAAGACCCGCCTGGGAACGCTGGTTCACGCCCGCCTGGACCCGGCGGCCGGCAATTCGGGCAAACTTGTCAGCCAATTGCGGCGAAAGGCCGCGGAACTGGCCGCCCGGGAGGAAGGCTTGGTTCTTTGCGACGGGTCACCGGGCATTGGGTGCCCGGTGATTGCCTCGATTACGGGCGCCACGCTGGTGCTCATTGTCGCCGAGCCGAGTTGCAGCGGCATTCATGATCTGGAGCGAATCGCCGGGCTGTGCCGCCATTTCGGGCTGCCTGCAGCGGTCTGTGTCAACCGGTGGGATATCAACGAGGCCATGACAACGAGCATCGAACGCTGGGCGGCGGAGGCGGGGCTGCCGCTGGCGGGGCGCGTCCGGTACGATCCCGCCATCAGCGAGGCACAGATGCAGCGACGCGCGGTGGTGGAATTCGCCCCGACCGCGCAGGTGGCGCACGACCTGCGGCGGGTCTGGGAACACCTCAGCGCGCAACTCCTTTCTCTCCTTCCGGAAATTGGCGAAAGGCTGGGGCACCCGCCCCGCGTCAGAGATCCTCAACCCTCGCTGCCTGCCACACAACAATGTCCGACCGAGCAATAACCGAACCCCTCGAAATGGCGACGCGCCGGCTGCCGGCCAATTTTGGTCCACTCAGAGACGCCACCGCCAACGCCCGGCTTACCGGGCCTTGCGGTGACACCATGGAATTCTGGCTGTGGTGCCAGGAAGACCGGATCGTGCAAGCAACCTTCACTACCGATGGGTGCGCCGCATCGATCGCCAGCGGATCCATGGCTGCCCATTTGGCCGACGGCAAGACCATCGCAGAGGCGGCGCGGCTTACGCCGGAGGAGGTCCTGAGCGCTATCGGCGGTCTGCCGGAGGACCACCGGCATTGTCCGGTCTTGGCCGTGAACGCGCTCAAGACTGCGCTGGCCCGGGTGCCTCGCGGCAGGGCGGCGGCTCCGACACATGCGTCGTCCGGCGGACAGCAGCAACCCGCGGCGACGGAAACGGCGGCCCCCGTGGCCGCGCCAGCGCCAGCGGACTCGGCCCAGAGGTCCCAACAAGAGGCCCTAACGCGCCGACAGAGCCGGATCGCCTGCAAACTGGTGGTGCTCTCGGGCAAGGGAGGGGTGGGCAAGAGCACCGTTGCGGTCAATCTGGCGGTTGCGCTGGCCGCTGCCGGGAAGCGGGTGGGGTTGTTGGATGTGGACGTGCACGGTCCCAGCGTACCGAAACTCCTGGGGATCGAGGGGCGTCGTCCGGAAACCAGAGACGGGGAAATCGAACCGATTCGGGTGAGCGAGCGCCTCACAGCGATGTCAGTGGGCTGCCTTCTCGGCGGCAAGGAGGACGCTGTAATTTGGCGTGGTCCAATGAAATACAATGTGATCCGCCAATTGCTGAGCGATGTGGCTTGGGGAGACCTGGACGTCCTGGTGGTGGATTCGCCGCCCGGCACTGGCGACGAGCCGTTGGCGGTCGCGCAACTGGTGGGCAGACCCGCTGCGGCCGTGGTGGTCACCACCCCGCAGGAGTTGTCGCTCGCGGACGTGCGGCGTTCGATCACCTTCTGCCGACAGGTGGGGTTGCCGGTGGCGGGTCTGATCGAGAACATGAGCGGTCATGTCTGCCCGCATTGCCAACAAACGACCGCCCTGTTCAAGGCCGGAGGCGGAGCCCGCCTTGCGCAGGAGATGACGGCTCCCTTCCTGGGAGCCCTGCCAATCGATCCCCTGGTAGTCGAAGCCGACGATAATGGCACGCCCTTCATCGATCGTTATCCCGAGAGCCCTTCGGCCCGCGCCTTCGCGCAAATGGCACAGGCCATCTCGCTGTTTCTGAGTCCCCAAGAGAAAATCACCATGAATCAAGAAACCGTTCCCGTCCCTTCCCTTTTGAAGATCGCCGTGCCCTTGTCGGGCGGACGCCTGGCCGAGCACTTCGGACACTGCGATCAGTTCGCGCTCGTGGACGCGGATCCACAGAGTCAACAGGCCGCCAAGATCGCCTTGGTTACGCCTCCGCCGCACGAACCCGGACTGCTGCCGCGGTGGCTTCAGGAGCAAGGGGTGCAGGTGGTCATTGCAGGCGGCATTGGCCAGCGAGCGCTGACGCTCTTCGGCCAGCATGGCATTGTAGTGCGTGCTGGTTTCTCCGCCGCTCCCGTGGACGAACTGGTCCATGCCTTCCTTAAGGGGGAGTTGAAGGGTTCTCCCCAAGGGTGCGCTCAACATCATGACGGGCATCCTCACCATCAATGCGGCCACTAGGTCTGCCCCAGGCGGCAGTCCATGGCTGCGGAACTTGCATGACGACGCGTGGATGGCGACGCGCCGGCGGTGCTGTAACTTTTGCGTCGAAACGGGCTCTAATTCTCGATGAAGCGTGCCATAAAGTCACGAGTCATCTCAACGATTCCGTCTCCGTCAACATGCTATGCACAACGTCATCCAACTTACCGAATCCGATTTCGACGCACAGGTTCTAAGGTCACAGCTGCCGGTGCTGGTGGATTTCTGGGCGCCTTGGTGCGGTCCTTGCAAGATGCAACTGCCGGTCCTGGAGGCTGTTGCGACTCGCATGGGTGCCCAGGCCCTGGTGGCCAAGGTGAATGTCGACGAGGCGCCCGCGTTGGCGGCTCGCTATGGTATCAGCAGCATCCCTACGTTGCTGCTGTTCAAGGGGGGCGGGGTTGTGCGGCAGTTGGTCGGGCTGCAAACCGAGTCCGTGCTGGTGGGAGCGTTGGCGGCAGTCAAGTAATTCGCACCCCATGAAAATCATCATCGTTGGCGGCGTTGCGGCGGGCCCAAAGATTGCGGCCAAAATCACGCGCTTGGACCCAGCGGCCGAGGTTACCGTGCTCGAAAAGGGCAAGTTCCTTTCCTACGCCGGGTGCGGCCTTCCGTACTACATTTCTGGCATGGTCAAGGAGCAGAAGGAACTGATGAGCACGGCAGTCGGGGTGGTCCGCGATGCCGCGTTCTTTCAGAAGGTCAAGAACGTCAAGGTCCTCAATGAGGCCGAGGCCCTCGAAATCGACCGGGCGGGGAAACGGGTGCGTGTCCGCCAGCACGGCAAGGCGGATGACTTCTGGCTGGATTACGACAAACTGGTTCTGGCCACCGGTGCGAAGCCCGTCGTCCCGCCCATTCCCCAGGTCAATCTGGAGAACATCTTCACCCTGCATGGGGTGCATGATGCCGAAGCGATCAAGGGCCTTCTGGCGCAAGCCAAAGCGCGCGACGTGGTGATTGTGGGCGGCGGGTTGATCGGTGTGGAGACGACGGAAGCACTGGTGCAAAGCGGTTGCCGGGTCACGGTGGTGGAGATGCTGCCCCAGACGCTGCGGATGCTGGATGGGGAGATGGCGCGCTTGGTGGAACAGCACATGGAGTCTCACGGCGTCAAAGTGATGACCAACACCCGAGTGACCGCCTTCGAGGGGAGTACCCGCGTCACCGCCGTGGTCACCACTCAAGGAAGGTTGGCGGCAGACATGGTCATCCTCGCCATTGGGGTGCGGCCGAATGTCGATCTGGCCCGCGCGGCCGGGCTCGCCATCGGCGACACCGGCGGCCTCCAGGTGGACGAGACGCAGCGAACCTCAGACCCTGATATCTATGCCGCAGGCGATTGCGCCGAAACCAAAGATGTGTTGACCGGCAAGCCGTGTTTCGTGCCACTCGGATCGACCGCCAACAAGCAGGGGCGCGTGGCCGCCGTCAATATCTGTGGCGGAACCGACCGGTTTCCGGGCGTGCTGGGCAGCATGGTTTGCAAGGTGTTTGACCTCTGCGTGGCCCGCACGGGATTGTCTGAATCGGCGGCCCGACAGCACGGTTACGACATCGCCACCGTGATCGTTCCCGACTTTGACCGCGCCCACTACATGCCGGGAGCCAAGCTCATCGTCCTGAAATTGGTGGTCGACATTCGAACGCGCAGACTACTCGGTGCCCAGGCGGTGGGACCCGGCGCGGGCGACAAGCGAATGGACGTAGCGGCCATGGCCATCACCGCCGGCATGACCGTGGACCAGTTATCCAAGGCCGATCTCTGCTACGCCCCGCCCTACGCCACCGCCCTCGATGCCATCATCACAGCGGCGAACGTGGCCCGCAACAAGCTGGACGGCCTGCTGAATGGGATCACCGCCACAGAGGTGAAACAGAAACTCGAGGCCCAGGAGGACTTCGTCCTGCTCGACGTTCGCAGTCCAGCCGAACACCAGCAAGAGCGATTGGCGGGTGCGGTGCTGATTCCGCTGGGCGCCCTGAGAGCGCGCCTGGGTGAATTGCCGAAGGACAAGGAGATTGTCACCTTCTGCAAGGTCTCCCTGCGCGGCTACGAGGCTGCCACCATCCTGCGGGCAGCCGGATTCACCCGCGTACGCGTCATGGATGGCGGAGTGGTCGCCTGGCCGTTCGAGAAACAGCGATAAGTGCCTTCCACCGCGCACATGCATCTGCAAGGCACATCCGAAATCCCGCCCGCCTCTCCTTGCGGAGCGGCAACCCGGTTGACTCCGGAGGGGGCGGCTGCGGCCAGCCATGCCCGGCGCACGGAGCGGGAGGCGCTTTTCCAACGCTTCGGCTTCGATGCCGAAGCAAGCGTGCGGTTCGTGCTGGACAAGGCGTTGCCGCTCCGGGGCCGGGTGCTGGACATTGGCACCGGCAAGGGCCGGTTCGTGGTCCCGCTGGCCCACCATGCCGCGAACGTGGTCACAATCGACATCGACGCGGAGGAGCAGTACCACGCCGTTCAGGAGGCGCATCGCGCCGGCGTGGCGGGGCGGATTCGATTCGTGGTTCACGACGCGCGCCGCCTGCCTTGGGCGTCCGCCAGTTTCGACGTGGTGACATCGTGGAATGTCATTCATCACTTGAGCGATCCCGACCGTGTTCTGAAGGAGGCAATGCGGGTCGTCAAGCCAGGCGGCCGGCTTGTGCTGGCGGACTTTTCGCCGGACGGGTTCCGGTGCATGGATGCGATTCACGCGGCCGAGGGCCGGCGTCATCCGCACCCGCCCACCCGGCTGGCCGCCTGGCACGCCAGATTGCACGCAGCGGGCTTCTTCGTTCGGCGGTTCTTTGGACATCACGAGGAAGTGCTGCTGGCCCGCCGTCCTCCTGCCAAGCCGTGAGCCAGCCCTCTCCATTCCTCCGCCATGTCTTCGGCCCGGTGCCCTCGCGCCGCCTGGGCCGGTCGCTGGGGGTGGACTTGGTGCCATTCAAGACCTGCACGTACGATTGTGTGTATTGTCAGTTGGGACGCACCACTCGACTGACGGTCGAACGGAGGGAATGGGTGCCGATCAAGGCCGTGCTGGCCGAACTGGACTCGAAGCTGGCCTGCCAACCCGACTACATCACGCTAAGCGGTTCGGGCGAACCGACGCTCCATTCACAATTGGGCGACGTCATCGAACACATCAAGACCATGACCGATCTGCCGGTCGCGCTCCTGACCAACGGTTCTTTGCTTTGGCAGAAAGCGGTGCGGGAGCAAGCAGCGTTGGCCGATGTGGTGTTGCCCTCGCTCGACGCGGCTGAACCGACGCAGTTCGGCCTGATCAACCGTCCCCATCCCGAAATCACCTTCGAGAGCTACTTGGAAGGGCTGGAGTCGTTTCGCCGTGAGTTCAACGGACAATACTGGCTGGAAGTGATGCTCTTGGATGGCTGCACCTCGGAGCCGGCACAAGTGCGCAGATTGGCCGACTGCATCCGGCGCATTCGGCCAGACCGGATTCAGCTTAACACGGCCGTGCGCCCCGCGGCAGAGGCTTCCGTTCGGGCGCTGTCGCCGGATCGCCTGGCCGTCCTGGCGCGGTGCTTCGAGCCGCAGGCCGAGGTGATCGCCGAGCATCAACCGCCAGCGAGGCCAGTGAAGGCACCGGTTTCATGCCAGGATCTCCTGGCTTTTCTGCAGCGCCGTCCATGCACGATCGACGGCATGGCGCTCGGCTTGGGACTGCACCCGCATGAGGTCGCCAAGCAACTGGCCGATTTGGAGGCCCGGGGATCGGTTCGATGCCACCAGCGAGACGGACAGATCTATTATTGCCTCCCCGCGCAACCGTCCGGTTCTGCTGGGACTCCCGGCGACGCTCAAACGCCCTTCGAGCCGCTCCGGCCGCCCCTGCCATGAAGCCCCCGGTTGCCCAATGCGATGCCCGTGCAGTGGTGTTTGAGCCAATCGGATGGCTCGCCACGCCCCACTCCCTCGCGGAGCGCGCGCCCTTGCAGCCCGTCTACGCCGAAGGATGTCCCGGCCAAGCGCAGATTTTGCCCGCGTATCGCGAGGGGTTGGACAAGTTGGACGGGTTTTCGCACCTGATTCTGCTGTACTACTTCCACCAGGCCGCCCCCCCTCAACTAACGGTTCGCCCCTACCTGAAGGATCTTCCGTGTGGGGTGTTCGCCACCCGCCACCCGCAGCGTCCGAATCCCATCGGGCTCAGCCTCGTGCGTCTGACACGGGTGGCAGGCTGTGTGTTGCACCTGCTGGATGTGGATATGCTGGATGGCACACCACTGCTGGACGTG
>CAYYMW010000015.1:11085-39323 GCA_964472515.1 uncultured Verrucomicrobiota bacterium
GTGGATATGCTGGATGGCACACCACTGCTGGACGTGAAGCCGTTCGTGCCGCGCTTTGACCGGATTGAGGGGGCTCGTGGAGGGTGGACGGAGGGCGTGGATGATTATCCCGCCGACAGACGAGGAACAAGACTATGAACGAGAAGAAAGTGACGCAGTTGGTGTTTGCCTGTTCGGGCGCCGCAGATGCGGGCGGTTTGACAGATCTTGCGGCCCGCCAGTTGGCGCGTGAAGGCATTGCCGCCATGTCCTGTCTGGCCAGCATCGGCGGGCGCGACGAGGACATTCTGTTCAACGCCCAGTATGCCGAGCGGGTGTTGCTGATCGATGGCTGTCCCAAGGCATGTGCCCGCCGGACCTTCGAACATGCTGGTCTGCGGCGGTTCCGACATTTTGACCTCAGTTCGGTTGGCTTGTGCAAACGCGGCAGCCCCCCAACCGAGGAGAACCTGCGGATCGTCGTGGGCAAAGCCGTCGAAATGCTGGCCAAACCCGTCTAAGAGGCATGGCCGCCCATCGGCAATCCCCCGGCCCGAGGTCCGGCTGCGGACACGTGAAGCAATCGGACATATCAGTCGTCCGCATCGCATGAGGCCGCCACAAAGCACCCTGCCGGCTGACGAGCACGAGCACGAGCATGACCACTCGAATCATGGCGCATGCGCGTGCGGTGCGCATCATACCCACATCCGCGTCCGCCTCAACCAGACAATGGCCGGTTTTGTACTGATCCTGAACTCCTTTCTTGTGGAGTGGTTAGTGGAGCACGGCAGGATCGCGGCCTCGGCCAGTGCGCTGCTGGGAGCGCTGGTTCTGGGAGTTCCGCTGGTCAGGGTCGCGATCAAGGACCTTCTTGCCGGGGCCGTGAACACCAACGCGCTGGCCGCGCTGGCAGTCGCGACGCTCTTTGCGGCCGGGAATTACCAGGAGGCCGGCATAGTGGCCTTCTTCATGCTGATGGGGCAGATTGTGGAGGCGCGGAGCGCGGAGGGGGCGCTTGCCTCCATCCATTCGCTAATCCGCCTGACCCCGACCCGGGCGCGACGGCTCCACGGCACGCAGGAAGAAGAGGTCGCCGTGAAGGAACTCAGCGTGGGCGACGTGGTGCGCGTACGGCCCGGGGAGAGCGTTGCGGCGGACGGCATCGTCCTCGGCGGCCAGGCCGCACTCAATGAAGCGAACATCACCGGTGAGTCGCTGCCGGTGGACAAGGGCGTCGGCGACGAGGTGTACGCGGGTACCATGAACCTCACCGGGATCCTCGATCTCCGGGTGACTCGCGCTGGGCGAGACACGACCTTGGGGAGGGTCCGCGACCTGATCCTGTCAGCGGAGCAGACCAAGCTGCCGATCACCCGGCTCATGGACCAGCATATGGGCTACTACACCCCATTTGCCCTCCTCCTCGGCGGCTTGGTCTGGTTATTCACCCACGACGTTGCGCGCGTCGTGTCCGTCTTCATCGTCGCCTGCCCTTGCGCCTTCGTGCTCGCCACGCCAACGGCCATGGTGGCCGCCCTCTCGGCTGCCGCCCGGCTGGGCATCTTGATCAAGAATGTGAGCCATTTGGAGTTGGCGGGACGCGTGAACGCCTTCATTTTCGACAAAACCGGAACGCTCACCACCGGGACGATGGCGGTGAGCCGCTTAGCGCCGGTGGAGGGCGTCACTCCCGCCGAACTGCTGCGGTTGACGGCCTCGGCGGAGCGACACAGCAACCACCCCACTGCCAAGGCTCTGGTGGGTTTGGCCGAAGAAGCGGGCGTGGGTTTGGCGGAACCGGAAGGGTTTCGCGAGACGGCAGGCTTGGGCGTGACCGCCATCGTGGACGGAGCCAGCGTCTTGGTGGGACGGGCCCGGTGGCTGGCGGACCATGGGGTAACGGACTGCCCCGCCGATTCCGTCGACCTGGATGCCGCCGAAGGGTGGAGCCTGGTGTTCGTGGCGCGGGCGGGGCGCTGTGTTGGCTGGGTGGGAATGCGGGATCAACTTCGGGCGGAGGCGAGGCAGGCGCTCCAGGGACTCCGCGACTGTGGCGTGCGGCGGCTCGCCATGGTGAGCGGCGACCGCACCGCAGTGGCGCAGTGGGTGGCTCGCGAACTGGGTTGTGAAGAGGTGCGGGGCGACTGCCTGCCGGAGCACAAGGTCCAGAGCGTGGGCGAGGCCCGGGCCAAAGGCTACTGCGTGGCCGTGGTTGGCGATGGCGTGAACGATGCGCCCGCGCTGGCCGCCGGCGATCTGGGGGTCGCCATGGGCGCCGCTGGCAGCGATGTGGCGATTCACAGCGCTTCGGTGGCCCTCATGAACAATGACCTGCGCCGTCTGCCCTTCTTGGTGACGCTGTCCCGTCGGACGCGCGCGGTGATCAATCAGAACTTCTTCCTCGGTGTATGCTTTGTGTTCGGTGGGCTGGTGTTGTCCGCCATGGATTACATCAATCCTATCGTCGCGGCCATCTTCCATGTCTCAGGCTCATTGCTGGTCGTGGCGAACAGCTTCAGGCTGGTCCGCATGGGCGAGGCGGCTGCGCCGGCTCAGGCAATCGTGCCGCCTTTCCGCCCACCGCCCGTACCCCTGGCGGACCACGATGTCCAGAACCTCTGTGTGCCATGAACAGCGTTACCGAAGCCTCCGCAATCCCGGTGCTTGTCTACAGTCTCCTGGCGCTGATTGCCGCGCTGGCAGGCGGGGCGCTCCCTGGATGGCTTGGCCTGACTCACACCCGGCTGCAACTCGCGGTCAGTTTCGTGGCGGGCATGATGCTCGGGCTGTCGTTGCTGGGACTGCTTCCGCATGCGATCGCCGAGTCACACTCTGTCCACCAGGGCGCAGCCTGGCTGCTGGCCGGCTTCCTGACCATGTTCCTGCTTCAGCGCTTCCTTCCCTTTCATCATCATGACGTCGCGGAAGGTCAACCCACCCTCGCCGAGGGTTGCACCCACACGCTGGCCGATCAATCGGCACGGCACCTGACGTGGGCGAGTGTCGCGTTGGGACTCTCGTTTCACTCCATCCTCGACGGCCTTGCCCTGGCTGCCGCCGCGGTAGCCGACGCCCGGAATGCCGGCACTGCGCTCGGGGCGGGCGCCGCTTCCGCGGTGATTCTGCACAAGCCCTTTGGGGCTCTGGCCATCGCCAGTCTGATGGCCGCAAGCGGAGCGGAACGCGGCTTGAAGCGCAGGGTCAACGTGGTCTTCGCCCTGGTGACACCGGTGAGCGCACTCCTTTTCTACGCGGGCGCCGGATACTTGGGGGCGGCCCATCCCGGGTGGCTCGGTGCGGCGCTTGCATTCTGCGGTGGCACCTTCCTTTGCATCGCCTGCCTTGGCTTGCTGCCCGAGTTGCAGTTTCACACCCATGACCGTCTCAAACTGACCCTGGCACTGCTCGCCGGGCTGGGAGTAGCCGTGCTCGTGGTGAGGTTCGGTCATGGTGAAGCCGGGCATGCTCACACCTCGGGCGTCCTGCCCGCGCCAGACACCCCGGCGATCCCGGCGGACTGCGGACGGTCGGCATTATCCAGGCCGAAGCCGCCCTGCCCCATCGCACCGGGGGGAGAATGCCGTGTGGTCGCGGTGGATGCCCGATGGCAACTGCCCTCGACCGGTGGGGTGGGCTCGCATCTCGGGGGACTCCTGCTTCCATGAACACACCACTTCTCCGCGTCAGCCGGGAAGCGCTCGATCAGACGGCCCCGGCGGCGCATCCCACGTGCTGGATGTGCAACTCCTCGAATCCCGCCGGCCTGCATCTTGCCTTCCGTGTGTGCGGGGAGAACGCGGTGGAAGCCGACTTTGCCGCGGGCGAGACGCTCAACGGGTATCCCAATGTGCTGCATGGCGGCATGGTGGCATCCCTGCTCGATGCCGCCATGACCAACTGCCTCTTTGCTCACGGTCAAGTTGCCGTTACGGCAGAACTCAATGTGCGCTACCGGCACCCCGTTCTCATCCAATGTCCCCTCCGCGTCCGTGCTCGACTCGACAGGAGCTTCCACTCCCTCTTCCATGTTCGTGCAGAACTGATTCAGGAAGGGGTGGTCAAGGCATTTGCCACCGCCAAGTTCATGGGCGCTGTTGCCGCCGCTCTGCCCAGACCATCCGTCCATGGGTGAAGGCCGAGCCGCATCCCTTGGAGCTTTCCACTCCGCCCCCAGCGGCCGAGCATGGCGGGCACGAAGCTCGGGCGTGCGCGAGGGCGGCGGAGGGCCGGGCGGTTCGGCTTGCCCCGGAGGACGCCCACTGCATAATCGCCTGCAAAGCATGCACTCTGCGCCCATGAGCACTCAAGGAACCCAGAAGTCATCCGCCAGAGACAGCCTGCCCCCCCCAAGGCAGCGCGCCTGGCACTGGTGGCCGGCTGCGGTGCTGGCGCTCGCCACGTTGTCCGGCTGCGGCAGGCAAGTCCCTCCCGAGGCGCAATCCCCCACGAGTCCGGCCTTGGCTGTATCCCCTGGCACCGCTCCGGGCGGTTTCGAGGATGCGACGGAAAAGGCCGGCATTGCGTTTAGGCACCAACTCGCGGACGGAAAGCTGGACAACATCATGGAGTCGGACGGCGCAGGCGGCGCGTTCCTCGATTTTGACAACGATGGCTGGATGGACGTTTACCTGGTCAACTCCGGCCCCGCGCCGACGCTTACCGATGCGCCTCCCGGGACGCCGCGCTGGCCCAACCGGCTGTATCGCAACCAGCACGACGGCACCTTTGGGGACGCCACCGCGCGTGCCGGTGTGGCGGGACATGGATTCGGCACCACCGCCGCTGCGGCGGATTACGACAACAATGGTTTCACCGACCTGCTGGCGGTCAATTTCGACGGGCTGATCCTGTATCGCAACAACGGCGACGGCACCTTCAGCGACGTGACGGCGAGCGCCGGGTTGGCTGCCTCCAGCGCGGCCATTTCGGCCACATTTCTGGATATCGATAACGACGGTTACCTTGACCTGTTTGTGGCTAATTACCTTCGCTATGACCCGGGGGTCAAGAACCCCCCAGGCACGAAGGCCCCCTACCCGGGGCCACTCTCCTACGAACCGGAGTACAACCTCCTTTATCGGAACCGCGGGGACGGCACGTTCGAAGATGTCAGCCGACAGGCGGGGATTCGCCTGCCGGGACACCGGGCCATGTCCGTGGCCGCGCTGGACTACGATCTGGACGGCGACCCGGACCTCTATGTGTCGAACGATGGCACCCCGAATCTGCTATTCGCCAACGACGGCAAGGGACACTTCACCGAGGTGGGTTTGAGAGCCGGAGTGAGCTTCAATCAGTTTGGCGGCGCGGAGGGCTCCATGGGCGCGGCGGTAGGCGACTGCAACGGCGACGGGTTGCCCGACCTCTTCGTGACGCGCTTCGGCAATGCCTCGCTCTATCTCAACTCTCGCGCAGGCGTCTTTGAAGATCGCATCCAATTGTCCGGCATACTTGAGAACTCCTCACAATACACTGGCTGGGGAGGCAACTTCCTGGACTTCGACAACGATGGCCACTTGGATTTGTTCATTGCCAACGGCGACGCCCACTCGATGCAGGGCATGCTGCCGCTGTTGCTCGCCAATCGCGGCGCGGGTGTTTATACCAACGCTGTCGCTCGCGCGGGAAGCCTGTTCCGGCATCCATTGAACGGCCGCGGAAGCGGGGCTTGGGACTACGATAACGACGGTCGAATGGACCTGATGATCACCACGCTAGGCGAGCGCGCCGTGCTATGGCGGAACACCGAGAAGACGGATAACAACTGGCTGGCCCTCCGTCTGGAGGGTCAGCAGAGCAACCGCGACGGGTACGGGGCCAGGGTGAGCATTGTGGCTGACGGCCTGACGGCGAGCGCGGAAGCACGCTGTCCCACCAGCTATATCTTCCAGCAGGACCCTCGGCTGCATTTTGGCCTTGGAAGGAAGCCGCTGGTGAATCGGATCGTGGTGCGCTGGCCTGCCGGGGCCACGCAGTCGTTGACGAATGTCCCTGTCAACCAAGTGCTCAGAGTGGTTGAGCCTGGTCCGTCGCGCTGGCATTCCATCCGAAACTAGCAGATATCATATGATCCGAGGTGCGTTCTCGAAGGTTGGCATCGTTACGGTGGCTTTGGCCTTGTTCCTGGCGGGTTCCGGTTGCCGACGGGCCGAAGATTCACGCGCCGCTTCACCACGCGCAGTGGAAGAGATGAACCGTGGCGTCAGTCTGATGGGACAGTACCTCTATGACGACGCCGTGGGTGCGTTCGAGGGCGTCCTGAAGCTGGAGCCGGGATTGATTGAGGCTCGCCTCAACCTGGCGATAGCGCTTTTCAACCGAAACCGCAAGGATGACCTGAATTCCGCCGGCGGACTGATTGACGCGGTGCTGCTTCAGGAACCAGACAACCTCCGAGCACTCTACTTTAGGGCCGTCATCCTGCAGCACGTTGGCAAAGCCGAAGTGGCGGTCGAGTGCCTCAACCGTGTGCTCCAGCGCCGACCGGAGGACGGCGCGGCATGGTACCTGCTGGCCCTTTGCAAGCAGCGCTTGAACCAACCTGCCGAGGCGGACTTCCAGCGGGCCGTTCGCTACCGGCCCTACCTTTACAGCGGCTACTACCAGTTGTACCAGCTTGCCCTGCGCGCCGGTGAAGAGGCCAAGGCAACAGAGTACCTCCGGCGTTTCAAGGAGTTGCGCGGAAGCCCGCTCGGCGAATCGATCGAACTGCCACAGTACAACCAAATGGGTGACCTTGCGCTGGTGCTGCCGTTCAGCAATCGAAATGCCTCCGCCCCGGCCCAGAGCAGGTACCGTCTCCAAGCTTTAAAGCCCATCCTTGTTGGAACACAAACCGTGTCAAGCGGGCCCCAGATCCCGCCTTCTCCGCCGGGCGGAGCGGCCATCGGCGACCTGGATCAAGACGGAATGGCCGATCTCGTGATCCCGCTGGCGCCGCCTGGCCGCCTGCGTCTGCTCAGACAGTCTGTTGCTGGCGGCTTTGAAGCGGTCACCCCGGGTCCCGGACTGGATTCTGTGACGGACGCCGTCAGTTGTGCCCTCGGGGACGTGAACAACGATGGTTTGCCGGATCTCTTGGTAACCTGCCAGACTGGCGCGCGGTTGTTCCTGAACCAGGGCAAATGCAGTTTCCAGGAGGCAGGAGGCGGAGGTAGTCCCAGACAGGCTTCCTTGGAGGCTCGCTCGGCCCTGTTCCTCGATGCCGATCATGACGGGGATCTTGACCTTTTTGTGTGCGGCTCGGAGGCCAACCAGCTATGGAACAACAACGGCGATGGCAGTTTCACCAATGTCGCGTCACAGGCCGCCATCGAGTGTCCGGCCGGCAATTCCCAGTTGGTCCTGCCCGGCGATGTGGATAACGATCGAGATCTCGACTTGGTGGTGCTTCCGGCAGGCCGTCCAGGGAGGCTCTTCCTGAACGATCTGCTGGGTCAGTATCGCGAAGCCGAACTGCAAGGCCCCGAGGTGCATGGAGACGCGGGCGGCCTCCTGCAGGATCTCAATGGCGACGGCATGCTGGATTTGCTGGTGATGGGTGGTCATCCCCGTGAGCTGAGGCTGCTCTTAGGGAGCGGACACGGACGTTTCGAGGCTGCCCCCGGTTTCGATAGCTGTGCCAAGGCGGCTGCCTCATGGGGGCCGCTGGGAGGGTTTCGCGTGGCCGATCTGGACTTGGACGGCGACTCCGACATCGTTTGCTATGGCGCGGTGCTGCATGTCTTGCTCAACCAGGGGCGGGGGCGCTTCAGCTCCCAGGCGCCGCTTCAACAGTTTGCCCCGGACGCGGTGCCCCAGGACATGGAGGTCATGGACGTCAATGGGGATCTCACGCCGGATGTCGTGTGGCTGGAAGCAGGCGGGACTCCCCGCGTCTGCCTCTCTCTTGGCGTTTTGGAGCCGCCTTCCACGGCGCTCGCGATCCAACCGAGCGGCGTTCGCAGTCGGGATGGGCGCACCCGCTCTTCCGCCAGTGGCTACGGGGTCACGCTGACCGTGCGGGCCGGACTCCAAGAGCAGCGATGGCTGCATACCGGACAGTCCGGTGGCGCGGGCCAATCATGGCGGCCCATTGTCTTCGGACTCGGCGGCGCTGGGAAGGCGGATTACGTGGACCTGCGCTGGCCCGACGGAGTCGCGCAGGTTGAGACGGCAGTGGTCGCGGGACAGACCCACGGGGTCAGCGAAATGCAGCGGAAGATCTCGAGCTGCCCAGTGCTCTTCTCTTGGAACGGCGAGCGGTTTGGCTTCATCACAGATTTTGCCGGGGTGGGAGGATTGGGCTACTTTGCCGCCCCCGGGGTCTCGGCCCCGCCTCAGGTGGAAGAGCATGTGAAGATCGAACCCGGCCAACTCTTGCCTCGCGAAGGCCGGTACGAGTTGCGCATCACCGAACCCATGGAGGAAGCGGCCTACATTGACCGCCTCGAGTTGCTGGCGGTGGACCATGCGGCTGGCGACTCGGTCTATCCCGACGAGCGGCTCGCCATTGGCGGGCCGCCCCCTACGCATGACTTGCTGCTCGTGGGGCAGCCCATCTTCCCCGTCGCGGCCACAGACCCCTCCGGAGGCGACTGCCTCGACCGTCTGGCCAGAATTGACCGCTGCTACGCGTACGAGCCCGCCTTGGACCGGCGCTATATCGGCTTCTGTCAGCCACACACCCTGACGCTGGACTTCGGCACCCGCCTCGCCAAGCTGGAGAGGGCGGATCGCGTCTTTCTGTTCATCAACGGTTTCATCGAGTATCCCTATTCGCAGACCGTCTATGCCGCCAGCCAGTCGGGCGTGGGCTGGGAAGCGATCCGCGTTGACGTTCAGGAGCCCGGCGGCTCGTGGAAAACCGTGGTTCCCGACGGCGGGGTCCCAGGGGGGATGGCTCGCACGATGACCATTGAGTTGACCGGCCAATTGCCTTCGGATTGGCGTCGAATGCGGCTGACCACGAATCTGGAGGTCTGCTACGATCAGATCTTCCTGGCCTGCCCGCAAGACCGTGAGAACGCCATGGTGCGCACGGTCCCTTTGCGCGAAGCCCAGCTGCGCTACCTGGGATTTGCGCGGGAGTACTCTCCGGACGGGCGCCAGCCACTGATCTTTGACTACGATCTGCGCGATGCCACCGCACCGTTTCAGGTTCCTCGAGGTGCTTACACAAGGTATGGGCCAGTCGAGGAACTTCTGGCGAACTTCGATGACCGCTACGTGCTGGCGGGCCCCGGAGACGAGATAGCCCTGTCGTTTGACGCTGCGGCCTTGCCGGTGACGCCGCCGGGACAGGTTCGCAGCTTCGTGCTGGTGTCCCATGCCTATTGCAAGGACATGGACCTGTATACGGCGACGCCTCAAACGCTGGGACCGTTGCCGTTTCGGGCAATGAGCCGCTATCCCTATCCGGCTGATGAACAATATCCAACCGACGCACAACACGTTGAATACCAACGACGTTACAACACCCGAGTTATCGACTAATCCCTGACCGCCATGAGATACGCCGTTGCTGCCTGCCAGACCAACTTCGCCTGTCCCAAGGATCGGCGGGAGATCGCCGACCGGGTGGACCGTATGCTGGCGATGATCGACGGAGCCGTTCTCGGTTATCGCCCGTTCTTCCCGATCCGACTCGTGGTCTTTCCGGAGTTTGCTCACGCCGCGCCGGTCTATACGACCGTGGCCGAATTGCGCGAGCACCTGGCAGTGCCAGTGCCGAACGAGCATACCGAGCGCTATGTGGACAAGGCCCGGGAGCACCAGATCCACATTCAAACGGGCACCTTCATTGAGTTCGACCAGAATTGGCCGGGAGTGTTGTTCAATACCACCTGCCTGATCGGACCGACGGGGATTCTCTCCAAGTACCGCAAGGTCAACCCTTGGATACCGTGGGAGGTGCATGCCAGTCCGCACGATGTGCCCGGGTACACCGACGAGTTGTTTCCGGTCGCGCGGACGGAGATCGGGAATCTCGGTTGTGCGATTTGCTACGATTGGCTGTTCCCAGAGGCCATTCGCCAATTGGCTTGGAACGGCGCAGAGGTGCTCATTCGGGTATCCGCATACATGGATCCGTGGGGGGCCACCCCGCCCATGGATTGGTGGACGGTGATCAACCGCAGCCGCGCAATCGAGAATCTGGCGTACGTTGTGGCGGCCAATCAAGGAGCTACTCTGCAGCATTACCGCCCATTCTCCTGGCCGGGAGGCAGCATGGTGGTGGATTTTGACGGCCGCCTCCTGGCCCAGGCGGATCCGGGACCGGGCGAGAAGGTCGTGGTGGCGGAGATCGACCTCGCGGCGCTACGGGAAGCCCGCAGCCGCAGACTGGGTCACAATCCGATTGCACATCTGCGACGCGAAGCCTATCGCGGCGCGCCCCACGGCTATCCGTCCGGGAGTCACACCGCGGCCGCCAGTCCCTTGGGCAACCGTACTGTCGAGGATAACGAGCAAGCCATCCGGAGAGCGTTAAGCGAAATCCGGGCGCAATCGTGAGGCCCGAGTCTTATGGACGCCCGGTAATCGCAATCATATGGCCGCGCGCGCGAAAAAACAGGCAGCCTGACGAGATCGCAGGAGTGGCCAAACAGACTTCATCCAACCGATTAGTCGCCAAGACCTCGAAACGCTGGCCGGCACGAAGGACAAAGACCTCCCCTTGTTCGCCGGTGAAGTAGATCTTGCCATCCGCCGCAACGGGAGAGGCGGCAAAGCCCTGGCTGGAGCCTCGCAGCCGCTCGGAGTAATGAATGCGGCCCGTCCGCGCCTCCAGACAGGTCACGAGTCCGTAGTCCGTGCAGGCATACAACTCGTCGCCCAGCACGAGGGGCGTTTGCAGGTAATTGCCGCGCTGGGGATGCACCCACGCAATCGCGGCGTTGGTCTGTTCGAGATCGGTCGGGGTGATGTCGCCGGTTGCCTCCAGACGAACCGCCCGCAGCGGCCGATTCCTGCCGTGCGCGCCAGTCAAATAGACCAAGCCGTGCGCCACGACCGGCGTCGGGATCGGAGCGTCACCGCCACCGGACAGCCGCCAAAGCTCCTGGCCGGTAAGCCAGCAGTAGCCTCCTTGATGACGCCAGCCGTTGACGATGATCTGCGTCCGTGCGTCCCCCACCACCACGGTGGGGGTAGACCACGTGGCCACTTCTTTGCGGGGTTGGCGCCAGAGTTCCCGACCGTTGCGCACATCGAAGGCCGCCAGATACTGCTCGGACAGCGCATCGCATTGCACGATGACGCGGCCCTGATGGATCACCGGGGAACTGCCGAACCCCCATTGCTCCGCCGGGTCTGTGTAGGGGCCGGCATCCATAGGGCCCAAGCGCTTCCGCCAGCGCAGAGTTCCATCGGTGCCAAAGCAGAACATTCCCTCCGAACCCAGCACTGCAACGATGTGCTCGCCATCGGTGGCGGGCGTGGAGTTGCAGTGGCTGGACTTGGGATGGCGGCGCTGCCGGGGCACGCCCTCGTGGGCCAGTGCATTCCAATCGATGGCACCGGTCAGCCTGTTGAGGGCCAGCAACCGCCATTGGTGCGGTTCGTTCTCGATTACGGAATCGGTCTCACCGTAGAGGCCCACTTTCAACGCGGCTTCGCCAGGCTTGACGGAGGTGGCGACGTACACGCGGTTGCCCCAGATGATCGGTGAGGCATGGCCCAGACCTGGAATCAGGGTATTCCAAAGGACGTTCCGCCCGGTCTGCAAGTCCCAAGTCGCCGGGGCT
The DNA here is from genome assembly GCA_964472515.1 of uncultured Verrucomicrobiota bacterium. GTDB lineage: Bacteria > Verrucomicrobiota > Verrucomicrobiia > Limisphaerales > J093 > CAYYMW01. The sequence goes on from CAYYMW010000015.1 coordinate 22,794, forward strand.
GGAAAACCTTCCGCAATCCCCGAAGCGTTGGGTCCGCGGAACTGTGGCCAGTTCGTGTCTACCGTAGCTGCAAGCGAAGCCACGAGCGCGAAGCCGGCCGACATCAGGAAGCCCGGCAGCCAACCTGAACCTGTCAGGTTCGAGACTGTGCGGCCGAGTGAACCCCGAGTTCCCCCATTCGGGGAATAACCAGTCGGAAGGGATTCCCAGGACACTCGGCTACCTTTCGAACGCCTCGTCAAAGTTCTTAAACGAGCAGTTGCAGGGAGTGCGGAGGAGCAGTACCCAGTCGTCGGCTGTCGGGGTCCGGTAGACGCGGGGGCGCAGGGCGCGGGCGTTTCTCATGCCTCCATCGCGCGGGCTGAACCACAGCGGCTTCAATTGGTCCTTCAGCAGGTCGTCCCTCAAGGTGACCACTCCACCGTCCGCCACGTATACCACTGCCAAATCGCCTTCGGCGTTGCGTGCGGCGACCGCCCGCTGCGGGACACGCGCCTTGTCCGAGGCATCCGGGTGACGCTGCACCGACACCACTAGATTCGTGTCGGGGAGCAGTTTCCACCATGTCATGCCGGTGAAGAAGTCGTGGATATGACCGTAGGAAACCAGCATGGTCATCTGGTCATCGCCACGACCGTTGATCCAACCGCCACCGCTGTCCGCCCCCCAGCCAGTGCCCGTGTCGGCGCGCTCGCCGGTGGTTTGGTAGCCGCCCGCCAGGTAGATTTCCCAGGCCAGACGTGCCCGGTTCCAAGCCGAACGCGCCGGGGCCTTGCGGTCCTCTCCCCAGCCCTGAGGATAGTGGTCTTCGTAACCGTACTCCTCGTTGACTTGGGGAATCATCCGCCCGGTCTGCGCTTGTTTCTTCCGGTTCTTCAGCATGAAGTCGTAGCCCCCGTGCTCGTCCCAGCTTTGATACATTGCGAAGTCCGCCCAACTCGAGCCGCCAAAGCGAAAGTCCCCATGACCGTGGGTCGAGGTGAGATGATCGTACGGATCGCATTGCTTGACGAATGTGCCCATCTTCTCCGCCCAACCGTCGTCCCTGAACAGCCGGTATTCGTTGGCCAGGTCCCACATGACGTTGGCGAACGGCGCCAGGCGTGCGATGGCGTAGCGGTAATAGCGCTGCTCGTCTAGCCCCCCCCTGCCATCTTTGGCAAATGGGTCCACACCGGGTCGGCTGCCATCGACGTAGAAGATCACCGACACGACCATGTCCTTGCTGCGCGCATGTTCCAAGAGACGTTCCCACTTCTGCCAATAAGCCACGTTGAAGCGGCTCACGTCGAACTCGGGCCTCTCCACGCTGGACGGGTTCCGCGCCTGCCAGGGATTCAGCAGGAAGGAGAACTTGGCGGTTGGAAACACGTTCTCAAACCACGCGCGACCGTCCTGGACGCGTCCGCAGAGAGCCGCGCGGAGCCGGGTCACTCGGAGGCGGTCCAACCGGTCGATGATCTGGCGAATGTGCTCGTCGTCCCAACCAGCGAGCCAGTACGCTGTTGTGCCGTTCCAAAAGTACCGTTCTTGCGTGCCTTCCCACCGGAAGTGGGAGGGGAACTCGCGGTCCACGCGCAGGATGCCCTTTCTCTTGCCGTCCCTGGCTTGAAAGCTCCCCGGCTGCGTCTTTTCGAAGTCCCCCTTGCGGTATCTCACCAGATAGTCATAGGTGCCGGGTTTGGAGGGCATGAACCGGATGCGGAACACGGTCCCGTCCATGGAGTCGCAGAACCCGTCAACCTTGAGCGGCGCTTCGCCCTGGAGGCCAAACGTGCCCTCGACGGCGATGTCCGTGAAAGGGTTTTCGGCCTGGGGGTGGTCGACATGGAGAGTCAGTTCGATGAACTCGTAGCACGCAACCTCCTTGGATGAAGTGGTGATCTCGACGCGAGGCTCGGCGGCAATGCCAACCACGCTCTGGCAGACCAGTCCAAGTCCCAGGATGGCGGCCGACACCAACGACCGACGAGCTGCGAGCATGAGCCCGAGTTCCCCCAAGCGACTTCTGAAACGGACTGGACTGGTCGCAGATTCGAGTCTCCGAATTGCATCGACCTTCATGTCTTGATTCATGGTGTGAGAGTGTGCGGCAGGGTTGCATTCATCGCCGGACCACGTCCAAGCGTCTGACCAGACCCGTCGCCCGGTCTGAGCATCGCCACCGCTCCCTCGCGAATGGTGCCCATGCAGACGTTTGTTCGCTGATTTCTCCCCGTGCCATCAAAGCAGATGGGACCGGCGAGGCCTGCCCACGGACAGAGCTCCGTCAAGGCCTCGCGGATGCGGACGGGATTGGGACCGGCGCGCCGGATGGCTTCGACGAGCAACCGCGTGGCATCGTACGTCAGAACGGCAGTGTAGTCCGGCACATGGTGGCGAACCGTGACGAAGTGGCTTGTGAAGCGAGCCAAAGCAGGGTCGGCGCCATCAGGTGCGTAAAGCAGCGGGAAGCGGACCCCCTCGGCGGCCTGCCCGGCGAGCTCCCGAAACCGGGTGCGGCCCATCGCGTGACTGCCGAAGATAAGGCATCCGGTAGCGGGCTCTCCGATTCTGCGAAACCCGCTGCGTCCGACGGATGACGTGGTTGCACTAACCGGGGGCGGTCCTGCGGAAGGCAGCCGTTCCCGAATAGCCAGAACAAGTCGGGCCGCATCCTCGGCCCCGGCGATGACCAGCACCGCTGCGGGGTGAGAATTGACAAGCGCCGCTAATTGCCGGGCGACCTCTTCGGCTCCGGGTTGCACCTCAAAGCGAAAGTCAGGGGGGCGCTGACACCGGGAGAGTTCCTTGAGGACTTCCCGTGTCGTCATCCTCGATTCGTGGTCGGTGCAGGTGAGGAGGACCAACTTGTCCTCCGGCTGCGTCTGCGTGGCCGCGATGTCCTTGACGAGAACTCGGGCAATCGCGGCGTCCGAGGGGGCGCAAGCGAACATCCAAGATACGCCCGCCAGTGTCACGGAGGGGTCCGTGGTCACGGGGCTGACCAGCGGCAGATTCGCTTTGGCGACAACTTGCTCGGCGAGGTGGGTCGTGCCGGAATCCATGGAACCGAGCAACGCCAGCGGCCGCTCTTCATAGATCATCCGGGTTAGTTGGGAGATCCCGGTCCCCCACGGATCTACAGCCCACCGGGGAATCAGGCGGAAGGGTGCACGACACGACCCTGGGCTCCTGCCGGCGCCATCCTGTTCATTCGCCTCACGAATCGCCAGGTTGGCGGCCCACCACATGTCGGAAGCGAGGGAATTCGTTAGATCACTCGGGCCAAACCAGCCGATGCGGAGTTCGGTGAGATTGGTGAAGACTTGGTCCGGCCCGGTGTAACCCAAGGTGGCGTCACTGAAGCGCAAGAAGGGCTCACGCAAAAGCTCTGCCGCAAGACCTGTCCAGTGAAACAGGATGGCGGTGGCGAGGAGCAGCCATCGCCGGCCAGTGGTCTGAATCTCAGGACAGTTCCTATGTCTCACGGTTGCCCTCGCATTCCCCGGCGACCTCGCAAGCCTGGGTGCGCAAGCCGGCGATCACGATGCGCGGCTAGTTGGGCTCCATCCTGGCTTCTTGCCGATCGATGCGCGTCTTCTCAATCACCTTCCCCCGCGGAATGGACCAGTCGTCCCGGGAGTAGAACCTCCAACCGCCGTTCTCACGGCGCGCCATGAACACCTCGCCGGCGTCATCCATTGCCGAACTCAGTGGGATCTCGCCTGTGACGCCGGGAAACGGCTCCGTGCGATAGGCCAGCACGTCGCGAATCTTGGCGCGGTTCAAACCCGCCGTCTGAATGGCCCAGATGATCATGTTGATGCCATCGTAGGCGTGCGCAGCGTAAGTGTCCGGCTCCACGCCCCAGCGCTTCTTGAAAGCCGCTTTGAAGACATCGAGTGCGGCGTCTTTTCGCTGAGGGTTCCAGGGGTAGGTGCAGATAATGCCCTCGGCGTTCGGTCCGGCGATTCGCAGAAACTCGTCGGAGACGACGCGATCGCAGAAGTACACCGGCAGACTGATATGCCGCTCCCGGATCGCGTTAAGCACATGCCCGGCATCCACCGCATCGCCCCAATAGACAATGGCCTCCGGTTTCGCGGCCTCGATGCGGTCCAGTTGCATGGAGAAATCCGTGGCGCCGACCTTGTGCGCCATTTCGATCACAATGGGCCGGTTAAGGCGTCGCGCGCCGTCGCGGATTTCGCGGACGCCGAAGCGTCCGTAGCGATTGCTCGCCCGCATGATGGCCACACGTTGGTAGTTCAGCTTGCGAAAGAGATAGTCCACCAGCAAATAATTTTGCTGCCGGTCATCCCCGATGCAGCGCATCACCCACGGAATGTTGGTCTCAATGTAGGTGGGATCCAAGTCACCCGGGGTCATCCAAGGCACTTCGATCTTGAGGGCGACACGGATGGCGATATGGGTGTTCGCGCCATCCACTCCGCCGATGATCGCCCAGACGTTGTCCTTGTAGGCGAGATGGATAACCTCGCTCCCGGAGGCGCCCCACAGCGCGTTGTCGTTGCGCACACACAGTTCGAAGGGGAGTCCGCGCCGGCGGTATCCTCCTTGGGCATTGGCTTCCTCAACGGCCAGGCGGCAGGCCCTCAACATGGCCAGACCAAGCGATTCCTCATGACTGGCGCCGCCGGTCGCCACGGACACGGTCTGCATGATGGGCCCAAGGAAACCGATCTTCACGGACTGGATGTCCTCCGGCTCGGGGACCGCGCGTCCCGCGCCGGTGTATTCCATCTGCACAAGAAAATGCTCTTTGTAGGGTTTTACGGCGCCAAAAGGCTCCACGTCGGCGGAGGACGAGGCGTAATTCTGATTGGTCTTGAGGGGCAGGTCCGGCACCTCGTAAGGCCCCACCCGGTTGATGCGCTCCAGAATGGTCGGGACATCCAGCGCGGTTCCCGGCGAGGCGAGCTCCGCGCTGTTCGCTGCAAGGCAGCCAAGACAGAGGGTCACAAAGCGACTCACCAGATTCCGCAGAAGAAAGAGGGTTTTCATAGAACGCAGTCGATGAGAGTTGTTGGGTCAAGGAAGGTCCGTGCGCGCGTCCCCGCCCCGGAGGCGTGGGTAGTACCCTTCGCCGATGCCGTGGCCGATCCCCTTCGATGTGCCGGCCCAGACGTCATTTCCGTCGAAATCGACACAGATCTGAAAGATCTGGGGGACGTTATAACCGGTGTTCACTTCTTTCAGAATCCGGTCCTCCCGCTTGATGATGGCCTTGCCAGCGTGGTTCTTCCCGTCGGGGACGTATGTAACCCAGGTGCAGGTTTCGGCATCCATGCAAGCCCCCAGCCCCTTGTCCGTGCAGTACCAGCACTCTTGGCCGCTTCGTGCCTTGAGGTTGTTATTGAAATTGCTGGGCAGCCCGCATTCGTGATCGAAATAGCCGCGCCAGTGCCGGCCATCATACCGCGCACAGCCAAAGTAGCTCGAAACCCAAAGAATCTTGTCCACGTAGCTAGCGCCCGTCGTAATGACGTGGGGCACGCCATCGTCGCGGTATAGATCAATCTCCATCTCCCCGTCCGGATCCAGGTAGTGCTTCCAGTTTTCTGTGCTGGTGTCGAATTCCAAGATGCCGCTCCCCCACACGGCAAGATGCACTTTCCCATCCCGCGCACACACGTTGTAGTTCCAGATTTCCTCCATGGGCGCGTTCTTCTCCGTGTAGATGTCCCATTTGTCCTCCTTCACCCGGTAGCGACAAGCGCCGGCCGTCGTCGCGCACCAGATGTGGCCGCGCTCCGTGTCCGCCGCGACGGCGTAGACCACGTCATTGACGAGCCCGCTGTTCAGTTGGTGGAAGTGATCGAAGCGTCCGGCGCTGAACCTGGCCAACCCGCCCCCAAACAGGCCGAGCCAGACATCGCCCGTTTTCGGCTCCACCTCGATCGCGGTGATCACCCGCCAAGGCAGGCCGTCCTTTTCGAGCCAAGAGGTGATCTTGCGCGTTGCCTTGTGGTAGCACGCCAAGCCATTCTCCGTCCCAATCCAGATGCATTGGCGCGCGGGATCCGCCCGTATGGCGAAGATATGGTCGTTCGGCAGACCGTCCTTGGCGGTGATCTGCTCCCACTTGGTGTAGACGTAGGGCAGCCTGGGCTCACTGACATCCGCTTCGGCTGCCGCAACCCCGACAACGGCCGCCACCGAACTCAGGGTGGCGGCGAGGCAAACCGAATACAGTAACAATGCCGGCTTTTGGCAGAAATGGCTTTGCATGCGAACTCTCAGACGGGTTAAAGGGTCTTGAGATACTCGATCAGATCGTTGAGCTGATCCTTCGTCATATCGTTGGTGACCCCATGCTCGTCGTAGGGATTGTAGACGGTCCAGATCTCTTCCAACGATCGCGCGATGCCGTTATGCAGATATGGAGCGGAATCGTAGATGTTCTGCAAGTGGGGGGCGTCGAACTTGCCGTCGCGATCATAGGCGAAACGGGTGCCCACGTTATGCACCTTGCCGTCCGTGTAGAGGGGCGCCGGATGGCAGGTCACACAACGGTTCCCGGCGACAATGGGCGAACCGTCGTTCTTGCACTCTCTTTCGAAGATGGCCTTGCCCCGGCTTTGAGCCTCGGAGAGATCCTCTCCCAGTTTGCGGTAGCGGTTGGGCGGACGAGGGATGCTGCACAGATAATAGTGCAGGTCGCCCAGTTCCTCCGCATTGAAGGGATGGATGCGGGTGATGAAGACCGCCAACCGTGCTCCGCACTGGCGTTTGAGACTGGGATTGATCCCGATCCATTTGTAGGGGGCCATGTCGTTAATCCCGCGCAGGGTGCGGTTGTCGATCGGCCCCATCCCGAGGCCGTCGTCCTCGATGTCGTACACGATATTGTCGATGTGTCCGTCCGGATGGCACGTGCTGCACGAGAACTGGCGGCGAAAAGTGATGCGCGCATGATGGAAGAGCCTCTCCCCTCGGCGCCGCTTGCTGAGTTCGGTGTCCCCTTGGAGGTCGACGTGCTGGGCGACCCGCAAAGCACTGAGGTCCAGGACATCGACCGTGTCATCCAGCATGCAAGCCACGTAGGCCGTATGACTGTCTTGGGAGCAGACAATGCCCTTGGGGCACGCACGCACAGGGATATGTGCCAGCACATACTCGGCGGACTTGCCCAGATGATTCGGGATCACCTGTTTTCGATCCCTCGGGCTGGCAGCCTTGAGCAGGGCTTCGAGCTTCTGTAGATCGAGAACCGCCACCCGGTCGCTGCTGCTGCTGGTGACCAGGGCATGCTTGCCGTCTGGTGTAATGCAGACGTCGGAGGGATCGGGAAAGCAGAGGTCGTTCCGATCAAGGAGCACCTGGTCAATCGTCCCATCCTGCCAGAGGATTCCGAGACCGTTGGTGATGGTCCAACCGCGGTTGATGCGTGTCATCGGCACAAGATTCTTCGTGCGGAGCAGCGTGATCAGAGCGTAGCGCCCGCTCGGATGCCAGGCGACCCCCTGCAACAGATTGGCTGCCTTCACGACTCTTCGCTCCTCGACCTGCGCCGTCTCCGCGTCGATGACGGTCACCTCGGACATCGACGGTGTGCGGTCGGCCACGAACCTGGACAGGGCGTGTGTCACGAGGATCTGCCTCCCGTCAGGCGACTGGGCCAGAGACCACGGCGAGCGGGAGAGGCTCAAGCGCTTGGTTTCCTTCAGCGTTTCCAGGTCGAAGACCGAAACACTATCGATGGAAGTATTCAGCACGTAGAGATGACGCCCTTGCCTGTCCACCAAGACACCGTGAGGCTCATCCCCCGCCTCCAGCGTCGCGATGACCTGCCGCTTTGCTGTATCCACGACAGACACACTGTCATCAAGGCGGTTCGACACAAACGCCCGGCGGCCATCCGGCGAGAAGCAGACGTCGTTGGGCTGACCTCCGACCGGAAGGGTCGCCGCCTGCTGGCGCGAGGCCGCATCGATGATGGCGACGGTGCCCGAGGCCTCGCAGGCAACCCAGAGCTCCTGTCCATTGGGGGTCAGGGCGAGGTTCAGGGGATTGCGATAGACCGGCTCGGTGGCGGCACTCTGCGTGGGCTTGGTTGGGTGCGCGATCTGTTTCACCGCCTTTTCGTAATCGAAGGGCTTGCCGTGGGCGTTATCGTGGCACTTCCGGCAGGTGCTTTCGCCAGGATCGAGCAGTCCCTTCGCCCGAGCGGCGGTGCGATCCAGCATCACTGCTTCGGCCGAGTAGTCGCTCCCGGGTCCATGGCAGGCTTCGCACTGCACGCCGTCCCGCGCGTCGAATCCGCTCATCCGGAGGCCCGGGGCTGTGCCGTGTGCCGCGACGTGGCACGCCAGACATTTGGCGCTTTCCTGAGGATCGCCCGGAATGCCAGCTTCCTTGGCCAGCTCCGCGGCCCGCGGGGTGGCCAAGACGGCATAGGCACGCGCATGGGAAGAGCGCCGCCATTGACTGAACTGGTGATTGAACCTGCTGCCCGAATGGCACTTGGCGCAGGCCATGACACCAGTATATTGATGGTTGCTCTCCGGATTCTCGGTTTTGGCTGCGGTCGAGGCGGGAGCGACCGCCTTGGGCTTGGCATGGGCGATGGCCTGCCATGCCGCCTCCAAGTTAAACGGTTCCTTCTTCAGCACCGCGTCGTGAGATCCCTTTGGGCGGTGACATCCCATGCAGTCTTCCTTGGCCGGCATCTTCAGTCCATGCATCATCGCCTTTTGCCGGTCCCGCATCACCTCGTCGGGCGCGTATTCGCTGCCGGCGCCATGGCACCCCTCGCATTGCAGGCCGTCCTCGAGGTGGAACCCAGTATCCCGCTCCCATTCTTCCGCCTCGGCCCCGGTGGCATGGCACCCCAGACACATGCGGGCTCGATGAGGCTCCTCCGTCAAACCGCTCAAACGGGTGATCTCCCGCGACTCCGGCAGGGAAAGGGCGGCATAGGCGCGCGCGTGGGCGCTTAGGCGCCACCGGCTGAACTGCTGCCCTGCCGCAACCCCTTCATGACAGGATCCGCAGGCTTGGGCGCCGATGAACACGGGTTCCTTCCCGCCCCCGCTGGCGGCCTGGGCAGCACAGGACAGCAGGACGAGGAAGAGGCATGCGTGTGTGGATGGCTTCATGGGTGAGGAGACTCGCCTTGGATAACGGTTAGAATGCGGTCCGCACTGACATTCTCCATGGTTTGCTGGGCGCCGTCGGGCCAACGAATCTGGACCGAGTCCGCGCTGCGAGCCGCACCCAGGCCGAAATGGGGCCGGGGGTCGCTTGAGGTCAAGTAGCCATTGACGCCCAGCGCAGTCTGGGTCATCACGAGTTGACCGGCCTTCACCGTCACCACCGCTCCCAGCGCAACCGATCTCGACGTCTTGGCGACGGGCACGACCTTGAGCCAGTGGTTCGCTGTCCCTCCCTCGTTGCGTAGCAGCCGGGGGGCATCGTTCAGCACGTTCATCAGGATGTCGAGGTCACCATCGTTATCGAAATCGGCGAACGCCGCTCCCCGGCCGACATACTTGTGAGCGAAGAACTCCCCCGATTGGCGGGCCATGTCGATGAATTTGCCCTTGCCGTTCCAGCGGGCCAGCACCGCCTCCTCGACGTACAGGTGGTGTGGGTCGCCGTTGGCGATAAACAGGTCTGGATAGCCGTCGTTATCGAAGTCACAGAGCAGTCCGCCCCAACCGGTGTACTGGCCGCAGAGAACCGCCAAACCCGATTGCGTCGTAGCATCCGCATAGACGCCCTGCTTGACTTGCAGCAGCAGGGAGCTGTAACCCATGTCCGGGACAAGCAGATCCAGCAATCCATTGCGATCCAGATCGGCGGCAAACGGCCCCATCGACGAAACGCCTTGTCCGCCTTCGCCGAATGCAGTGCCGGTCTCGATGGCCCGATCCTCAAAGTGGCCCTTGCCATCGTTCAACCAGAGGTTGTTGGGCATCGCGTCATTGGTCACATAGAGATCGATGTCGCCGTCACCGTCCAGATCGCAGGCCACCGCACCCATCCCGCGCCCGGTGGGCTCCCAGAGTCCGGCCTCCTTGGTGACGTCCGTGAAGGTGCCGTCGCCGTTGTTGCGGTACAGATGGTCGGGGCGGCCGGGGTATGACAGCGGACCGGGGAAATTGTCGGCCGGATAGTAGGCCTTGGTGCGCTGGAACTCACCCTTATCGTACTCCAGATAATGCACGACAAACAGATCGAGCAGACCGTCCTTGTTGTAGTCGAGCCACGGCGCCGCGAGCGCCCAGCCTGGGCTGGCGATTCCCGCCTTCTCCGTCACGTCGGTGAAGGTGCCATCGCCGTTGTTGCGGTACAGAACGCTGCGGCCGTAGTTGCAGACGTACAGGTCCAGGTCGCCGTCGTTGTCGTAATCGGCAGCGGAAGCGGCCATCCCATAGCCATCCTCGGAACCCGCCACCCCCGCCTTCCCGGTGACGTCGGTGAAGGTGCCGTCGCCGTTGTTGCGATACAGGGCATTCCTAAGCTTGCCCCGCAGGGATCGACCGCGGTTGTCACTGATATCCGGGTGCCACCGGCCATTCACAAAGTAGATGTCCTGAAAGCCATCGCCGTCGTAGTCGAACCACGCCGAGCCGGGCCCGGTGGCCTCGGCAATGTTACTCATCTCGAAGTCGCCCAGACTGTGCCGAAACCCGATGCCCGACGCCTCGGTAATATCGGTGAAGGTTGGCCAGGCTCGATCGGCGGCAAAGGCCACGCTTGCCAGGCCACACCAAGCGAGGGTGATCAGAAGAGAGTGCGGTGAACTCATGGTCGGTTGATTCCGGGAAGGGAAGTTGGAGGCCCTGTCAGGTGGCCAGTGTCGTATTGGGCTCCCAGATCGATCCACTGCACAAACGTGCGAAACTGCTCGGCGTCGATTGCTGGCTGCCTGCCGGCGGGCGGCATGCGCGTGATCTTCCTCGGTGGAAGAGGTTCCCCGTGCGCTTCGCGATCCCATGGACGCTCGGTGCGGCTTCCGGCCAACTGCCAGATCAGCCAACTTGTGCGCGCGCGACCCGCGTCCACATACCTGCCTGGTTGAGGTAGTGCGGATGCCGTCGCTTCCGGTTCCGCGGTCAACAGGGCCGCATAGGCGGAGGCCAGGCCTTCCTCGGAGAAGAGCCGCTCTTCCGACCCCAGCCGCAGCCCGGTCTGACTGCGGTCATGGCACTCCGGAGCCGCGCAGCTCCGTCGAAGGAGGGGCGCGATGTCTTGGCGAAAAGTCACCTCGCGCCGCTGTTCTGGCGGCAGCGTCAAACGAGTGGACGGCCGGCGTAGCGCCTGCACATACTCATTTTCGGGCACCAACTCTGGATCTTCGTGACAACCGATGCAGCCCCGGGTCTCCTTCGGTTTGACCCAAATCCACCCGGAGGTATCCAAGGCCAGACCGCGTTCGTCCAACGTCTGGAGCAGGATCGGTGTGTCGGCGGGCACCTCCACGTTAAACGACCCGTCGGCTTCCACAGGAGCCTCCCCGATCAGTCGTTGACGAACTGACAGCGAGGGTGGGGGATTCCCTGGCTGCCGCACTAGTGGCTGCTGAATCCCCTCGATGAATCTCACCCGCTTGATGGTGCCCGGTTGCAGGTGTGCCTCGCGCGTCGCGTCCGCAGTGTAGCAGTTCAAGGCGTAGAACGTGCCAGTTCTGGATTTGGGGTCCACCACGGTCGAATGGCCGTCCGGCCGCGGGCGCCGCCGCAACGGTGTTGCCTGGACAACGTGAAACTCGGCGCTGTTGAAGACTGGTTCCCAGCGGCCTGTGTCGGCGTCGAAAGTCGCAATCCCGAAGTTGGCCCCCTCCTGCGGGAAACGCCGCGAGACCAACACGGTGTTCCCCTGCAGTGGCGTCGGATGCAGGCAGAGCATCTGGCCGGGATCGGTCAATCGACGGTAGCTGGCGGTGGGACGGCTTTGCGAAACGCAAGCGAGGTGCCCCGCCCCGTCCCACCGTGGCACATCCGCCTCCACGAACACCACCAGTCCGCCCTCGGTGGCGCAGGGCATCTGCTGGATGCGGCCACCGGTTGCGCCAACATACTGCTCCATATCCGCCCCCTCGATATGCACCGCGTGCAGCCTGACCCGGCCCGGCCCGCCGCGGGGTTCAGGCGCATAGCTTTGGGCTGCGTACAAGACCCGGCCGTCCCACATTTGAAAGGGATCCAGATTGTGGTAGGGGGAAAAGGTCAGCCGACGCAACTCGCCTCCATCCAGCTTGACATTATAGAGGCTGGTGCGCCCCCCCAAGCCATTCTCGTCAGTCGCGCGTTCCCTGCCGACGAAAACGGTCGTGAACCACGGCTCGGGTGAATCCAACGTGAACAGGGTTGAGACGTAGATGGGAGCGGAAGCATCGATGGTGTCGGGACTCACGGGGCGCAGCGCCTGCCCATCGATGCCAATCTCCCAGATGCGCCAATGCTCGGCGCCTTCCCTCCTGCCGGCGAACAAAACGCGCTGGCCGTCAAAGGAGACATCCGGATCGGCGGCGGAGGCGAAGCCTTCGCTGAGCCACCGCGTCTCCCCTGTCGGCCAGAGCACCACAATGCGTGCTCCCTTGAAGGGGGTGCTGCGCACCAACCCGTCTGCTTGCCAGCCTGCGGGCTGGTCCATTTCCGAGCGGGGCACCTTGGTGACCACCAAGGGCACATCCAATGCGGCCGACCATGCGGACAGACCAAGGGCAAGGCCGGCGGCCAAGCTCGCGGCGTGCTGCCTCGAATGCGGCCGCCCGGTCATTCCTTGCCTCCGTGGCACACAATCGCCACCGCTTCGATTTCCACCAAGAGATCGCTGCGGCAGATCCGCGCCTGAATGCCGGTGCTCGCCGGAAACGGATCCAAGCCCAGCGCATGGAAGAACTCGTTGCGGACGATGTTAAACTCCTCGTAGTCCCGCTCGATGTCCCGCAAATAGCAGGTGGTGCGCACAATGTCGTGCCAGGTGGCACCTTCACTCTCGAGCAGCTTCGTAATATTGCGGTAGGTCCGCCAGAGTTGGGCGCGAAAATCGCCCTCGTACAGGGTTTCGCCGTTTTCGCCCACACTTGCCGTGCCGCTGATAAGCAGTTGGGTTACGCCGCCTGGCAAATCCACCCGCAAGCCCCGCGTGAAACCGCTGCCATACTCCGAGGCTTCGTTGAGCACTTCCGGGGCTTTGATGGCTTTCTTGCTCACCGGCTTGCGGTGCGGAGGCAATTTTTTGAGCAGGGCGGCAGGAGCGCATTCGCAGGGCGGGAGTCCCAGCGCACGGCGTTCGGCTTTTTCCGCTTCGCTGAACCCACCGTTTGTCGCGGCCTTGTGCCTGAGCTGGCTGCTGTTGATGGGCTCCAGGACACGCCCACACTCCTGAGTCTTGATGGCTTCCATGGTTTGGTTGTCTGTTGTTGGCAGGGGGGCTCTGCAGGCAACGTGCCAACAAGCAACCGCTTTCGGTGCTCAATACCCCGGCGAGTCGGGGCCTTCAGACCGAAGTGGCGAGGTGGAGTTGCGACGGGGCGGGGTGGTAAACGATGGGGGCGGATGCGAACGGGCGACTCTGGCGCCGCCGGGACAAGCGGGCAAGGCCGCTCATCGCAGGCCGTCACCCCTCCCCGCCAGACTGTAGCAATCTGCACGCCTGCGTGTCCGGCGGACTTGCACTTTGCAAGTCTACTGCCTTGGCTCGGCGCGCCGCGAGGCGGTCGCATCCAGCCTCAAGTCCCTGAGCTTGCGGAACAGGGTGCTGGGATTGATGCCCAGTTCCTTGGCGGCCTTGTTACGATTGCCGTGATGCCGGCGCAACGCATCCGATATCAACAGCTCCTCCATGGCGCTTAACGTCATGCCGTTGCCAGTGCGGAGCGCTTGCATCGCCGGCCCTTCACGCAGGTGCGAAGGCAGATGGCGCATCTCGATCAGGCCTGCGCGACACAATACGAACGCATGCTCCACAATGTTCTCCAACTCGCGCACATTTCCGGGGAAGGAGTGCTCCATAAGGCGTGCCAGCACATCGTCGGCGACACCGGCAATGTCCTTGCCCTTGAGCCGGTTGAACCGGGCGACGTAGTGATCGATCAGCAGCGGGATGTCTTCGCGGCGGTCGCACAGGCTCGGCAGTTCGATGAGGATGACGTGGATCCGATAGAACAGATCCTCCCGGAAAGCCCGTTGCTCGACCAAGGCACGCAGCTTCTTGTTCGTCGCCGCGATCACGCGCACGTCGGCCCGAACCGATATGGTCCCCCCCAAGGGTTCGTAGACGCGTTCCTGGAGCACGCGCAGCAGGCGCGCCTGCATCGCGGCCGAAATGTCTCCAATCTCGTCGAGAAATAGGGTCCCGCCGCTGGCCAAAGCAAACCGGCCGGGTTTGTCGCGTTTCGCGTCCGTGAACGCCCCCGCCTTGTAACCGAACAACTCCGACTCGAGGAGGTTGTCAGGCAGGGCGCTACAGTTGACCGCCACAAAGGGCTGCTTCCGCCGCGCGGAGAGGTCGTGAATGGCCCGGGCGAACAGCTCCTTGCCCGTGCCGCTTGCTCCCTCGATGAGCACCGTGCTGCCGCTTTCGGCCAATTGCGGCAGTAATTCGAAAATCTCGCGCATCGCTTTGCTCCGCCCCACAATGTTCGAGAACGAATCCTGCTGCCGGAGCTCACTGCGGAGTTCTTCAACCAGGCGCAAATCCCGAAAACTCTCCACTCCGCCAATCACCCGGCCTCGGTCGTCTTTCAAGGCTGCAGTCGAGATGCTGATCGGCACCTTTTGACCGCGTGGATCGACAATGTACACGACTTTGTTGGCCACCCGGCGTCCCGTGGCAAGCGTCTGCTTGAGAGCGCAGGCATTCTCGCAGATGTTGGCTCTAAACACATCGCAGCAGCGGCGCCCAACGGCCTCGGCCCGTTTGATGCCGGTAATCTGCTCCGCGGCGCGGTTGAAAAACGTCACCCGCCACTCGGCATCGACGGTGAACACCCCGTCGGGCACACAATCGAGCAAATGTTCTGTCATGCCTTGGTAGTAAAGCACAGCCTCAAAGCGTTGACCAGCCGCCGCCACCCCTTTGCGCTGCCATCCATGGGAAACCGCCGTCAGGGCGGCGTTGCAGAATGCCACGCTTTGCGCTTCCGTTGCCACACAGAGGCATCCCTTCCAGAGCGCCATGACTCCTCATGCAACCCATCCACCCCACCATGCCGCCCTTCCACCCCAAGCCGTTTGGTTTGGTACAGCCCGTGCTTTCGCCCCCAAAGGAACGGCAAAGACAGGGGTCTCTGCCGGGGTTGTGGCGTCTTGGCGCGTCAAGGGCAGGCGGCCACATTCAGTCGGAGCTGCCAGTGTGAGAATCGATGAGGTTATACCCTGGAAGCGGTTCGGGGAGTGGCGCCTGGGCCACCCGAAGCGCGCCCACAGTGTTGCAGGCAGCATGCCTGGTGGCATTGCTTCGCCCCTGCCCGAAGGTGACTTCATGCCAGGGCCGCAGACACAAGACCACCCCTTGCATCCAACCAACAATACGATTTGGCTCACCGTCCTTGTCGAGAACTCGGTCGTCGGCCGGCAACTCCAAGCGGAGCATGGCTGGTCATGCTTCGTACGCATAGGGACTCACTCACTGGTGTTTGATGTTGGCCAGAGCGGTCTCCTGGTCCAGAATGCGGAGCGGCTGGGTATCGACCTGGCCGGAGTCGAGGCCATCGTCTTGAGCCATGGCCACTATGACCACACCGGGGGTCTGCCCGCGCTCTGTGCCATGGCCCCGCGCGCCCAACTCTTCCTTCATCCCGCCGCCTTGCACCCCAAGTTCGCCGGCGACGCCAAAGGCAACAGCCGTCCGGTCGGTCTTCCTGAGCAGTCGCGGCAAGTCATCCAACAAGCAGGCGATCGGATTGTCTGGACCACGCGGCCCACGGAAGTGCTGGATGGCATCTTCGTCACCGGTGAGATTCCACGCCTGACCCCCTTCGAGGATTCCCCCGCGGCCTTCTTCCTCGATGAGAGTTGCTCCCTGCAAGACCCCTTGGTCGACGATCAGGCGTTGTTCTTCGATACTCGCGACGGAATCGTCGTGCTTTTGGGATGTGCCCATGCCGGAGTGGTGAACACGCTCGAGCACATTCAGCGCATCGCTCGTGGTCGTCCCATCCACACCGTCCTCGGCGGCATGCATCTCTTGGAAGCCGAGGCCCCCCGCATGGCACAGACCTTCGCCAGATTTCGGGCACTGGACATCCGCCAACTTGGCCCCGCCCATTGCTCCGGTGTGATGCCGACCGCCCGGATGCGCACCGAGTTTCCAGACCGCAGCGTCCTTTGCGCAGTGGGGTCCAGCATGGTCTTCCACCGTTGCACTTGACAACTCCATTGGTCAATGCTCGATCTTGGTTGATGCAGGGCATGGTATGCATGCCGAAAAGGCGGCAACCGCTCACCCAGCGGCTGACGGCCTTCTTCGTGCTCGCGCTCTTCGTCTGGTTGAACCTGCTGGCCGTTTCGCCACAGCTTCACGAGTTCATCCACGGCCACGCCGCCGCCA
Source organism: uncultured Verrucomicrobiota bacterium (assembly GCA_964472515.1). GTDB lineage: Bacteria > Verrucomicrobiota > Verrucomicrobiia > Limisphaerales > J093 > CAYYMW01. The sequence continues at coordinate 39,303 of CAYYMW010000015.1, forward strand.
CCACGCAGCACCAATGCGCCG
>CAYYMW010000016.1:0-28666 GCA_964472515.1 uncultured Verrucomicrobiota bacterium
GGTGGGGTGTTGGGGTTGGCGTTGGCGTGGTTCTTGATCTCGGCGGGCGACCCCACCGGCGGCGCGCTGCCGGTCTTCTATTTTCCGGTGGGTGACCTGATGCTCGGAGTGATGCTGGTGCTCGGTTTGGGGATTGCGGCCGGCGCGTTCCCCGCCCTGCAGGCGATGCGGTTGCGGATTGCGGAAGCGCTGCGGAGGACCTAAGTATGACCTTCATTATCAACTGGTTAATACAGTTGGTGGCCGTGACCCGCTTCACGCTGGTGACGCTGCCGCAACGCGCGGGCAGCACGGCGGCGGCGGCCTTTGGCATTTGTGGCGTGGTGACGGTGTTGGTGGGGGTGCTATCCATCGCCCAAGGCTTTCGGCAGGCGCTGGTTGCCGCCGGTTCCCCATCAACCGCCGTCGTTTTGAGGAGTGGGTCGGATTCAGAGATGATGAGCATTCTTACCGGGGAAGAGACTCGCATGATCGCGGACGCGCCGGGAATCGCCCGCGGGCCTTCCGGGCCGGTGGTCTCGGCCGAGTTATTCACGGTGATCAACCTGACCAACCGCGCCACCCGCACCGACACCAACGTCCCCCTGCGGGGGGTGCAACCGGCTGCGATGGAAGTGCGCGACGGGGTGCGGCTGCTCGCTGGCCGGCGGTTTGAACCGGGCCGGAACGAGATCGTGGTGGGCCGCGCCGCGGCGGAGCAATTCGAGGGGTTGGAGCTGGGCGCGCTGCTGCGGGTGGGAAGAAACGACTGGGCGGTGGTGGGGATTTTCGAGGCCCAAGGCGGCGCGGCGGAGTCGGAAATCTGGACTGACGCGCCGGTCCTGCAGGCCGCGTACCAGCGGGGAAACACCTATCAATCGGTGTGTGCGCGGTTGGTGTCGGCCGGCAGTTTCGACGAGTTCAAGGCGCACTTGATGCAGGACCCGCGGCTCAGCCTCAAGGTGGTGCGCCAATCCGACTACTACCTGGAACAGTCGACTACCGTTTCCAATCTGATCACCGGTTTGGGGACGATTGTCTCGGTGCTCATGGGCTTGGGGGCGGTGTTCGGCGCGCTGAACACCATGTATTCGGCGGTCGCCACCCGTACCCGCGAGATCGCCACCCTGCGTGCCTTGGGTTTCGGGAGAACGCCGGTGGTGTTTTCGATCCTGGTGGAATCGCTGGTGTTGGCCTTGGTGGGTGGGTTGGCTGGGGGCCTGCTCGCTTACGGGGTCTTCAACGGCTTCAAGACCAGCACCATGAACTGGCAGAGTTTCAGCCAGGTGGCGTTCGCCTTCGCCGTGACGCCGGACCTGCTGGTCAAGGGAGCGATCTACGCGGCGGTCATCGGCCTCTTTGGCGGGTTGCCTCCCGCGCTCCGGGCGGTGCGCATCCCGGTGGCGCAAGGCTTGCGAGAGCATTAGCCGCCCAGCGCGGGCACCGCGACCGGGAACCGGCAGCGGAAAAGGATTTGGCTTTGAGGCCAAAACGGGCGATGTTATGCGCATGTTCTCGCACGTCGTGATCTTCTGGACCGATCCCGCGATCCCCAACGCGGCGGATGAGCTTATGCAAGGCGCGGAGCACTACCTCAAGTCCATCCCGGGGATGACCCAATTCCATGTGGGGCGCATGGTGCGGAGCCACCGACCGGTGGTGGACCAAAGCTACCAAGTGGCGCTGAATGTCACCTTTGCCAGCAAGCAGGCGCAGGATGACTACCAGGTTCACCCCCAGCACCTGGAGTTTGTGGAGAAAGTGTTCAAACGGGTCTGTCGGCGGGTGTTGGTGTACGATTTCGAGTGACCCGAAAGCTTTGGCTCGACAGACGGCCGGTTGAAAACTACCGTGTCACTTATGGCAACTCCACAAGGGCATAAGGAATCACGGGTGGCGAGGACTGTATGGCGAAGCTGATCGTCGAGAGCGGGCCGGGGAAGGGGTCCATCCTGGAACTGCAGACGGGAGTCAATACTCTCGGACGAGCGGTGGGTAATGACTTCGTCCTTGAGGATCTGGCGGTTTCGGGGCGCCATTGCGAGATCGTGGTGAGCGAGATTTCGGCGAAGGTGCGGGATCTCGGATCGAGCAACGGCACGTACATCAACGGCAAGAAGGTGGTGGAGGCCGCCCTCCTGGATGGCCACACCCTGGTGCTGGGACAGTTGACCTTGCGGTTTGTGGTGGGACCGGTCGACATTACCATTCCGGACCTGCCCCCCCCGGAGATCGTCGAACCGCCGCCCTTGGCTGATGGCTCGCCTGCCTGCCGGATTCATCACAGCGTCCCGGCCACCTACGCCTGCACGCAATGCAGCCACATGTATTGCGCCGAGTGCGTGAAGGAGTTGCGCCTGGTGGGAGGCAAGTCGAGGGTGTTCTGCCCGTCGTGCAGCGGTGCGTGCCGGTTGCTGCAGGCCGCCGCCAAGGCCAAGCCCAAATCGGTCATGGCGACGGTCTGGGAGACCATCCGGCTGCCGTTTCGGCGGCCACCTTCCACGCGGCAATAGCCGGGGCGAGGTCTGCGGTGGGCGGCCGGCGGACGGAACCGGGCGCAGGACTTTGCGGAACGCCACAAAAGGAGTAGGGTGCGGCCCATGCGGATCGTTGTCGCCATTACGGGAGCCACCGGAATCATCTATGCGCAGCGGTTACTGGACAACCTGCCAGTGGCCGGGCATGAGGTGCATGTGGTGCTCAGCCGGTACGCCCACCAGGTGATCGCGGAGGAGTTGCCCGGCGGCTTGCGCCTGGCGGAAGGGGTGGTCACCCACAGCCTGAAGAGCATGAACGCCCCGTTCGCCAGCGGATCGAATGCCTTCGACGCGATGGTGGTGATCCCGTGTACGATGGGGACGATGGGCCGGATTGCCCACGGCCTGAGCGACGATCTTCTGCTTCGGGCGGCGGATGTCATGCTCAAGGAGCGGCGCAAGTTGATCCTGGTTCCCCGGGAGACGCCGCTGAGCCTGGTGCATGTGCGGAATATGGAACTCCTGTTGTTGGCGGGGGCGACCCTGCTGCCGGCCAACCCCGGCTACTACAGCCGCCCGGCCACGGTGGCGGAGGTGGCGGACACGGTGGTGGCCCGGGTGCTGGACCATCTGGGAATTCCGCATCAATTGCAGGTTCGGTGGCAGGAGGAGCCGGAATAGGGTGGGCGGTGCGAGGCGCTCGCGGCTTGCGGTTGACCCAACTTCCGCATTGCCCGGAACGGGCAAAGCCCGGAAACTCGCCTTCCCGACCGCCTTCGGGCGGTTGTAAACGCATGTCCGGCATCCTTGCCACCATCCAGAAATGGGGATCGTTTGTGCGGTTTTCGCACACGGTCTTTGCGCTGCCGTTTGCCCTGGCTTCCATGGCGGTGGCGGCGCGGGATACGCATGGTTGGCCGGGATGGCGGTTGTTCGGCCTGATCCTGACGGCCATGGTCTGCGCCCGGACCTGCGCGATGGTGTTTAACCGTCTGGCCGACCGCCAGTTCGATGCCTTGAATCCGCGCACGGCTGACCGGCATCTCCCCCAGGGGGAGGTTTCGGTAGCCGGGGCTTGGCTGCTCTGGGGAGTGAGCGCGGCGGGCTTGATCGGTTCCGCCTGGCTGATCAACCCCGTCTGTTTCTACCTGTCGCCGGTGGCTCTGGTGGTGGTCTGTTTTTACTCGCTGACCAAGCGCTTTACCGATTTCACCCACCTGTATCTGGGCCTCGCGCTGGCGCTGGCCCCGATTGGAGCCTGGCTGGCGGTGCGGGGGAACTTCGAGCTGTTCCCGTTCCGGGAGGGGGCGCTGAGCATCCGGCACAGCGCGGTGCTGGCGCTGATCATGGCGGCGGCGGTCGTCTTCTGGCTCGTGGGTTTCGACATCATCTACGCGATCCAGGATTACGAGTTTGACCGGCGGCAGCACCTGCATTCGCTGGTGGTACGGTGGGGGGTGGACAACGCGCTCAAAGCCTCCTTTCTGGCGCACCTGATCATGTGGGTGTTGCTGGGGGTGTTCGGTTTGCTCTCGCGCTTTCGGGTGGCATACTTGATCGGCCTGATCTTGATACTGGCCTGCCTGGTGATGGAACATTGGCTGGCCCGGAAGCGGAGTCTCAAATGGATCAATGTGGCGTTTTTCCGGCTCAACGCGGTCATCAGCCTGATCTTCCTGGTGGTGACGGTGGCCGAGGTGGTGTTTCCGGCGTTTCGGCTGTTCCCATGAAGCTCCTCGCACGTCAGAGTCCGTTGGCAGATCTCTTTTCGAAGGTGGAAGCCGGCCAACGACTCTCCGTGGAAGAGGGGGAGCGGTTGTTTGCCAGCCGCGACCTGCACGCGCTCGGCGCCTTGGCCAACACGGCCAATGAGCGGAAGAACGGCCGCCGGGCGTCGTTCATTCTGAACCGCTACATCAACTACTCGAACTACTGCATCCTGAGTTGCCAGTTCTGCGCGTTCGCGCGCAAGAAGCGGGATGCCGATGGCTTCGAGTTGACCATCGAAGAGATCGTCGCCAAGGCGCGGGAAGCGGCCGGGGCTGGAGCCACGGAATTGCATATCGTGGGCGGGCTCCATCCTTCGCTGCCATTCGGCTACTACCTGGACATGCTGCGCGCGTTGCGGGCCGACCAGCCGCAAATGCAGCTCAAGTGTTTCACGGCCATCGAGGTGCTGCACCTGGCCTGGCTCGCACGGCAATCGGTGGCGGAAACGCTGGCCGCGATGAAAGCGGCGGGCCTGGACAGCCTGACGGGCGGGGGAGCCGAGATCTTCGCGCCGGACGTGAGGAGCGCCATCGCGCGCGGCAAGGAAAGCGCCGAGGAGTATCTGGACGTCCATCGCACTTGGCACCAGCTCGGGGGGCGCAGCACCTGCACGATGCTATTTGGGCACTTGGAATCCGCGGCTGACCGCGTCGATCACCTGAGGCGGCTGCGCGAGTTGCAGGACGAGACCGGCGGTTTCACCGGCTTTGTGGCGCTGCCCTATCAACCGGAGCACAACCGCATCCCGGTGGAGCACCCGCCCTCGGGCTTTGAGACGCTGCGGACGATCGCCGCCGCGCGGCTGCTGTTGGACAACGTCGACCATGTGACCGCCTACTGGGTCGGGATGGGATTGAAGCTGGCGCAATTGGCGCTGAGTTTCGGGGCCGACGATTTGCACGGCACCATCCAGGAGGAGCATATCTTCCACATGGCCGGCGCGAAGTCGCCGCAGGGACAACCGGTGGAAGCGATGCTCAAGGCGATCCGTGAGGCGGGGCGAACTCCCGTGCAGCGCAATACCTTCTACGAACCGGTGCGGGTTTTCGACGAGGCTGTCCGGGGGGTATCGTCGTGACGTGCTGCTGAAAGCGGCAGGAGGACCTCCACGGTCGTCCAGTCACCCGGCCGTGAATCGATGCGGATGCTTGCGCCATGGGCATGGGCGATCCATTTGGCGATGGCCAGTCCCAGACCCGAGCCCTCCTTGTCGGTGCCGTGGGCGGCATCTCCTCGAAAGAAGCGGTCGAAGACGCGAGGCAATTGCTCCGCGGGGATACCGGGGCCGGTGTTGCCGACTGTGAGCGCCGCCCATTCAGCGCGGCGCACGAGGGCGATTTCCACCCGGCCGTTGGGCTGGTTGTGCTTGATGGCGTTGTCGGTCAGATTCAGCAGCAGTTGACGCAAGCGGTGCCGATCCCCCCGGATTTCCAGTTGATCGCACGCCGTCAGGCGGACGGCAATGTTCAGCGGGCGGGCGAGCATCCGGGCGTCCTCGTAACTGTCTTCCACCAGTTCCGCCAGCGCCGTCGGTTCGAGCCGAAGTGGGAGTTGGCCGGAGTCGGCTTTGGCGAGGAACGTGAGGCTGTCCACGATGCGCGCGAGGCGCTGGACCTCGTCGAGTTGCCCGGCGAGGAGTTCACGCTGGGCGGGGGGCAGCGAGGGTTCGTCGAGGGCAGCTTCCAGTTCCCCCTGCATGATGGTGAGCGGGGTCTTCAGCTCGTGCGACGCGTGCAGGGTAAACTCGCGGACGTGCGCAAACGAGGCTTCCAACCGGGCGGTCATGTGGTTGAAGACCTCGGTGAGTTGGTCCAGTTCGTCGCCGGTGCCCAGCGGGGGCAGTCGTTCGTGGAGTCGGTGGAGGTGCAGTTCCGCCACCGCCTTGGTGAGACGCGGGAGGGGACGGAGGGAACGCCGCAGGAGCCAAGAGCCCCCGGCCAGGAGCAGCAAGGCGGTGGGCAGGCCGATGAACAGGAGAAACTCGCCCGTTTCCTCCCAGGCGGAATCGAGCGGTTGGCCACGTCGCGCACGGTCAAGGCTTTCGCCCAGTTCGTAGCGAAAGACGCCGGCCATCACCATCAGGCAGATGAGCAAGATGGCGGCAAACCAGAGGGTGATCCGGTTCCGGATGCTCATCCCGATGCCTTCAGCGCGTACCCGACGCCGCGGACGGTATGGAGCAGCTTGGGCTCGAAGTCCGTGTCCAGTTTCTCGCGCAGGCGCATGATGTAGACATCCACCAGGTTCGTGCCGGGGTCGAAGTCATAGTCCCAGACACTTTCCACAATGGCCATCCGGCTGCGGGGCCGTCCGGAGGAGCGCAGGAGGAACTCCAACAGCCGGTATTCGCGTGGCGTGAGCTCGATGAGCTTGCCGGCACGCCGTACCTCCCGGGTGACGGTGTCCAACGAGAGGTCCGCCAGGCGAAGTACCAACGGTTTGGCTTCTCCGCTGCGGCGGGCCAGGGCACGGATGCGGGCAATCAACTCTGCCAGCGCGAATGGCTTGGAGAGGTAATCGTCAGCGCCCGCGTTGAGGCCCTCGACCCGCTCGCTGACCGTCCCCCGAGCGGTCAGCAGCAGGATGGGGACCGGCAACGCCCGCTCGCGGATTTGGCGCAGCACGCTCAGGCCATCGCGTCCCGGGAGCATGATGTCGAGCACGACCACGTCGAAAGCCGTGGCCTCGAGGGCGGGCAGGACTTCGTCTCCGTGGTCCAGCACGTCCACCGCAAAGCCCTCTGCTTGAAGCGCCTTGCGGATGAACGCGCTCGTGCGGGGCTCGTCTTCGACCACGAGAATGCGCATAGGTTCGCGGGGGCAGTCTTTGGCGAACGAACCCAAATTGTCAATGGCAGCGGGCATCGAAGTGAAGGGCATGGAAGCATGGTTGGATGAATCCGGCCTGACAGCAAGATGACAAAAGTGTCATCCTTCATTCAGCCGGTCGTCATGTTCGAGTGGTACAGAAGAGGGAGATGCGATGCCGAATCAGGCGGTTGAGGCCTCTTGGGACATCCCTCCCGGAGTGGGCGATAGGGTTGGTGTGACTGCACTTCCCAAGCGCGGACACCCGAACCGAGGAGCGATTGACCGATGGGGTTGCGCTTAATAGTGGCATCTGATCTGCTTATGAGGTCCCCGGTTGATGAGGCGCGGCCTCGGTTGCCCTTGGAAGCTCAAGTTGGGAAGGGTTGGTGGGGAAGTTGAACGGCAGTGGCAGAGAGGGGATCCCTCGTGCCTTGGAATGATATTATGGCTAGGTTTTCACGTTGGCAGGCCCTTTTGATTCTGGGTGGACTCAGCGCCGTACAACCCAAGTTGGCGGCGGAAATTCTCATTAGTGAGATCATGTACCACCCGGTGGGCACAAATGTTGCGGAGCAATGGTTTGAGCTGTTCAACAGCGGGACAAACGCCACGGACCTCAGCGGTTGGAAGGTCACCAAGGGGGTAGAATTCGCCTTTCCCGCCAACACGGTGGTGGCAGCCGACGGGTATCTCGTGGTGGCAGCCGACGCGTTCACGTTTGCAGCGAACCACCCCGGGGTCACCAACTTCCTTGGAGGCTGGACCGGCAAGTTGGGGAGTCACCTGAGAATCGAGGACGCAGTCGGGCAAGCGGTGAGTGACTTGGAGTTCGGAGGCGAGGGCGATTGGGCGGAGCGCCGGTTGGCGGCACCCCACTTTGGCCACCGTGGCTGGGAATGGTACGCGGAACACGACGGTTTGGGGAAGACGCTCGAACTGGTCAACGCCGCGCTGCCGGATAGTCTGGCATTGAACTGGGCCAGCAGCACGACGGCAGGGGGGACCCCCGGACAACCCAATTCGGTGGCAAAGACCAACGCCGCGCCGCTGATCACGGCGGTGGCGCACCGGCCCATCGTTCCCCAACCCAGCGATCCCGTCACGGTCAGCACGCGCATTGTGGATGAACACGCGGACGGGTTGGCGGTGACACTTCACTGGCGGGTGGACGGAGCGGCGGACTTCGCGGCCGTACCGATGTTCGACGATGGTCAGCACGATGATGGCATGGCGGGCGACGGCATTTACGCTGCCGTGCTGCCCGCGCACGCGAACGCCACAGTGGTGGAGTTTTACCTGCAGGCGCAAGATCGGGAAGGGAACGCGCGAACCTATCCCGCCGTGATCGCGCCGACGGATTCGACGCGCACCGCCAACCTCCTCTATCAGGTGGACCACGGCACCTACAGCGGCGCTCAGCCGCTCTACCGCATGGTCATGACGGAGGTGGAGCGCGCAGAACTCTACGCTTTGGGACGCCAGTTCCCGGACGCGGACAGCGACGCCGCCATGAATGCAACGTGGGTCAGTTCGGACAGCATTCTGTCTGGCGGGACGACCACCCAGTGCCGGTACAACGTGGGGGTGCGGAACCGCGGCCACGGTACGCGGGTGGCGAATCCGAACAACTACCACGTGGACGTGCCCACCGACCGTGCGTGGAAAGGCGTCTATGGCATCAATCTGAACGCCAACTACGCCCATAGCCAGGTTTTGGGCAGCGCCATTTTCCGGCGGCTGGGAGTGCCCATGCCGGACTCCCGTCCGGTCCAGCTCCGGGTCAACGGCACCAACCTGATGGTGAGCGCGAACGGGAATTCGTACGGCGCCTATGCCGCCAACGAGCAGTACAACAACGATTTTGTCAAACGCTCATGGCCCTTGGATCCGGCGGGCAATTCGTACCGCACGAGTCGGCAACCCGTGATGTCCGGCCCTTCGCCCGAGGCGGACCTTACCTGGCAGGGGGCCGATTTCTTTGCCTCCGGCGCCTACACGAACGCCTATTTCAAGCAGAACAACTTCCTGGAAAGCGACTATTCCGATCTGATTCGCCTGATCGGCGTGCTCAGCATGGAGCCTGGCTATTCGAGCGCGGAGACCTACGTTCAGGACGTGGCGGGGGTGCTGGACGTGGAGCAGTGGATGAAGTACATGGCCATCAACACCCTCCTGGCCAACACGGAGACCTGCCTCGCGAACGGCGTAGGGGATGATTACGCGCTTTATCGAGGAGTCCAGGATCCCCGCTTCCAGTTGCTGCCGTACGATATGGACAGCGTCCTGGGGCGCGGGCTCTCCGCGACGCCATCGCGGAACGGCATTTGGCGCATGACTGCTTTGCCGGTCGTGAACCGCTTCATGAAGACACCGGAGTTCGCCCCAATCTACTTCCGCTGGCTCGAGACGCTGGCGGGGACGGCCTTTGCGCCGGAGCGGATGAACCCGTTGATCGAGCAGGTCCTGGGCAACTACGTGCCGCAAAGCAACCTCGATACGATGAAGGTGTTCAACTCGAACCAGGTGGCCTACGTGCTGTCGCAATTCCCGCGCGCACTGACGGTGGCCCATGAGCTCAACACAGACAGCGGGTTTCCGCATACCACCAGCGCAACGGTGACGTTGCACGGAACGGGTAACGCGGTGGAGACCCGTCAGGTTTTGGTCAACGGTGTCGCGGCCCAATGGACCGCCTGGCAGGGCAGTTGGACGAACAACGCCGTGGCACTTCACCCCGGGCTGAACCAGGTTCTGGTGCAGGCGATCGGGGCGGCCGGGACGGAAATCGGACGGACGAACCTCGATATCTGGTATGATGATGGTTCGACCCATTATGTGGGGGGCACCGTGTCCCAAAGCACCACTTGGACGGCGGTTGGCGGGCCGTATCACCTTACGAACAACCTGACCATCGGCTCCGGGGCCACGCTGACGATCGAGCCGGGATCGACAGTCTATCTCAGTTCGAACGTAAACTTCGTGGTGGCCAGCGGGGGGCGGTTGCTGGCCGAGGGCACGGAGAACGTGCCGATTCGGTTCTCGCTACCCCCCGGGGTGACGGCGAGTTGGGGCGGCATGACCATCAACGGCACGCCGGGTTCACCGGAGACGCGGATGGCGTACGTCCATTTCGAAGGCAACAACACCACCTGCATTGAAGTGGCCGGCGGGACCATCTACCTGGATCACGCCACCTTCGGCACCACCAGTCACCAGTACCTGGCGCTGGATGACAGTTCGTTTCTGGTCAGCCACTGCATCTTCCCCACGAGTTCAGCCGGCTTCGAATTGCTGCATGGCACGGGCGGCATCAAGACGGGCGGGCGGGGCATCATTCGGGACTGCTTCTTTGGCACCACTACCGGCTACAACGACATCTTCGATTTCACCGGTGGGAATCGTCCGGACGAAGCCATCCTCCAACTCTACAACAATGTGTTTATGGGAACCGGCGATGACTTGCTGGACCTGGACGGCACGGACGCCTGGATCGAGGGCAACATTTTCCTCCACGTCCACCGGAACGGCGCGCCGGACAGCTCGGCGGCGGTGTCGGGAGGCAGCGGCGGCGGCGACACTTCGGAGATCACCATCGTCGGCAATCTCTTCTACGACTGCGACAATGCCATCACGGCCAAGCAGGGCAATGTCTACACCTTGGTGAACAACACGATCGTCCGTATGACCAAGGCGGGAGGGCAGGATTTCGACTCGGGTGCCATCAACCTGCGGGATACGACCCCGGATATCACGACGTTCGGACGCGGCTGCTATCTGGAGGGCAATATCATCGCCGACGTGGAGAAACTGGTGCGCAACTACGATCCAGCCCAGAGTTTGGTTACCTTCTCGAATAACATTCTGCCACTGGAATGGACGGGGCCAGGTGGAGGCAACCTGACGGCAGACCCGTTGCTGACGCATATCCCGGAGCTTTCGGAAACGTACTTCACCAGTTGGGAGGAAGCGCAGATCATGCGTCGGTGGTTTAGCCCACGGCCCGGTTCGCCGGCGCGCGGCACGGGTTCCAATGGACGCGACGTGGGAGGTGTGATCCCGTCGGGAGTATCGCTGGCGGGCGAACCTGAGGGAACCAACAGCGCGACCACGGCGACTTGGTCGGTGGGTTGGAAGCGAACCGGCAACGGTATTCCCACCGATGGATTCCCGGACGGTTCCGGCTTCACGCACTACCAGTGGCGTTTGGACGGTGGAGGATGGAGTGCGGAAACGGCCATCGCCACGCCCATCGAGTTGACCGAGCTAGCCAACGGCCCCCACTACGTGGAAGCCGTCGGCAAGAACGACGCCGGTTGGTACCAGAACGACCCGGCGCTGGGCACCAATGCGGTCGCTACGGTATCGCGCACGTGGGTGGTGGATACCAACTACGTCGCTCCGCCCGCCAAACCGACCGTTCGCATCAACGAGATCCTGGCCAAGAACGTGACCACCCTGACCAACCTGGGCGTCACGCCGGATCTCATCGAACTCTACAATTACGGATCGCAGCCGGTTGACCTTGCGGGGATGGGCCTGACCGACAACGCGGGTCTTCCGTACAAGTACACCTTTCCGGCCAATACAAGTCTGGCACCCGGCGCGTACTTGGTGCTCGTGGCTGACGGGGCCGTCGGGGGCGCGTTTGCGCATACCGGTTTCACCCTCAAACAGACCGGAGACGATCTGTCGCTCTTCGACAAGGCCGACCGCGGTGGCGCCCACCTCGACCGCGTCCAGTTTGGTCTTCAGCTTGCCGACTTCTCCATCGGACGGCTGACCGAGGGCGTGTGGGGGCTCTGCCAGCCCAGCTTCGGCTCGGCGAATGTGGCGCAGTTGACCGGTGACCCCTTTGCGTTGCGGATCAACGAGTGGCTTACCGATGCCCAGTTTGTGGCCCGCAACGACTTCGTCGAGTTGTATAATCCCGAGCCGCTTCCGGTCGAGTTGGGAGGGCTCTTCCTATCCGATGCCTCAGGATCGCCCGCCCGTTTTGCCATTGCTCAGTTGAGCTACATTGCGGCCGACGGCCTGGTGGAGTTCATCGCCGACAGCGACCCGAACCAGGGCGCGAATCATCTCAACTTCAAGCTCTCGTCCGAGGTGGGGCTGATTCTCCTCTCGGCGCCGGACCTGGCTCCCATCGACGCCATCAACTACGGCACGCAGCGGACGGATGTCTCCCAAGGCCGTTCCCCCAATGGCGGCGACACGCTGACATCGTTCCCCCAGCCTACCCCGGGCGGGGCGAATCCCGGTTCGAAGGCGGGAGAGGGCACGATCACCACGGTAACTGTGCCGCTCTTGGCGATGAACGCCACATGGCGCTACAACCAGACGGCCAATCTCGACGGGGTGGCATGGTACACGACCAACTACAGTGACGCGAGCTGGCCGTCCGGGCCGGCCCTGCTGGCGGTGGAGGACTGCGATTGTCTGCCCGCGCCGGGAATCGGGACCAACCTGACGCTTGGCCGCATGACGTACTATTTCCGCACGACCTTCGTGGTGGAGACCAATCTGGCGGATTTCAAACTGAATCTGACAACCGTGGTCGACGATGGCGCCTTGGTCTATCTGAACGGTCAACGGCTGTTGACCAACGGACTGAACACCGGCACGCCCGTCTACTCCACCACCGCCTCGCGCAACGTGGGCAACGCGGGAACCGAGTACTTTGTCGTGCCCGCCAGCGGGTTGGTGATGGGAACCAATGTGGTGGCGGTGGAGGTGCATCAGATTTCCAGCGGCAGTAGCGACATCGTTTGGGGCATGGCGATGGAGGCGAGTCTCAGCATCACAAATGTGTTGCCGGGCAGCGTGGTGCCCGTGGTGCTCAACGAGGTGCTGGCCAACCACGTGTCGACGGAGAGCGGTGGTGCCGCCACGGACTACGTCGAACTCTACAATCCCTCGAGCAATGCGGTCGACCTCGCCGAGATGAGCCTCACGGACGATGCGGCGTTCAGCCGCAAGTGGGTGTTCCCGGTGGGAACCGTCCTGCCGGCGGGAGGCTATCTGGCCATCTCTTGTGACGCTTCGCTCGCGCCCTCGGCCACCAACGCGGTGTTCAACCTCAGCGCCGCCGGTGGAGCTGTCTTCTTCTTCAACAAGCCTGATTCGGGTGGCTTGATCGATGCCCTCCGCTACGGTTTGCAGACGCCAGGCTATTCCCTGGCCAGGTTGCCGGACGGCACGGGCCATTGGACCCTGGGCGTGCCGACGCCAGAAGGCCTGAACGTGGAGGCTGGGCTTGGCAGCGTCTCCGGCTTGCGCATCAATGAGTGGATGGCTGATCCCGCCGGCGGTAACGATTGGTTTGAGGTGTTCAATTCCGGCAGCCAGCCCGTCGCCTTGGGCGGACTGTTCCTGACCGACGACCTGGCCAACCCGACGCAGTCGCCGCTCCCGCCCCTGGCCTTCATCGGCACAGGCGCGAGCGGCTTCGTCAAATTCGTCGCCGACAACTGCGCTTCTCCGGGAGCGGACCATGTGAACTTCTCGCTGAAGAAGGCAGGGGAAGCGCTCGGCTTGTTCTCGCCCAGCGGAGCCATGCTGGACGGAATCATGTTCGGAGCCCAAGTCACGGGCGTCTCGCAGGGCCGCTTCCCTGACGGCACGACCGGCTTTGCGAGCTTCAACGAAACCTCGTCCCCCGGGGAAAGCAACTACCTGCCCATCCCCAATGCGGTGATCAATGAGGTACTGACCCACACCGACCCGCCGTTGGAGGACGCGGTTGAGCTGTTCAACCCCACGCCGGAAGCCGTGAACATCGGCGGTTGGTACCTGAGCAATGCGAAGTCCGAACTGAAGAGGTTCCGCATTCCGGATGGCACCATCCTCGAAGGAGGCGGATTCGCCGTGTTTTACGAGGGCGACTTCAACTCGACCAACGGAATTCCCTTTGTTTTCAACAGCGCGCATGGAGATTACGCGATCCTGTCGCAGGCCGATGCGAACGGCGATCTGACCGGATACCGGGCGGAGGTGAAATTCGGTGCGGCCGAGAATGGGGTGGCCATCGGGCGCTATCCGACGAGTGTCGGGGTGGATTTCATTGCGCTCAGCGCTCGCACGTTCGGCGCGGACAGTCCCGGATCCGTCGAGGATTTCCGCAAGGGCAGGGGACTGCCGAACGCTCCGGCGAAGGTCGGCCCGGTTGTCATCAACGAAATCATGTACGCCCCGGTGACTGGCGGGGTGGAGAATTCCACCGAGGAATACCTTGAGCTGGTGAACCTCACCGGCACGCCGGTGCCGCTCTATGATGCGGCGTCGCCGCTCAATACTTGGAAGCTGCGCGATGCCGTCGACTTCGAGTTCCCAGCCGGCGTGACGCTGGCCCCGGGCGAGGCGGTGTTGGTGGTGGGCTTTGACCCGGCGAACCTGGAGGCGTTGGCGGCGTTTCGCACCAAGTTCAATGTGCCGGGCACCGTGACGATCTTTGGGCCGTGGCTCGGGCGGTTAGACAACAACGGCGACAGCGTGGAACTCGTCAAGCCCGACGCTGTGCAAATGCCACCTCACCCCGATGCCGGGTACGTGCCGCAGATTCTGGTCGACCGGGTCCGCTACGAGCCGGTGGCGCCGTGGCCGAACGCGGCTGGCAATGGAATGGCCCTGGCGCGTCTCGTGGCCGCCGCCTACGGCAACGAGCCGACCAACTGGGTCGCGGCTGCTCCGACGGCCGGCAAGCCGAATGGCGGTGACGTGAACGATACCGATGGTGATGGTCTCCCCGATGCCTGGGAGATGCTCTACTTCGGCACGCTCGCCCGCGATGGCACAGGCGACTTCGACAGCGACGGCATGACCGATCTGCAGGAATACCGTGCGGGTACGAGTCCGGCGAATCCGGCGGATGTCCTCCGGTTCATCTCCGTAGCCGTTGCCAATCCGACGGTCTTGGAGTTCTTGGCCGCGGCGGGACGGACCTACACGGTACAGTATCGTGACTCGCTCGGAGAAGGAACCTGGCAGACGCTGACTGAAGTTGCAGCCCAACCTGTCAACGGTGTGGTGCGGGTGACCGACGCTGCCGCCCCTGATATCTCCCGTTTCTACCGGGTGGTGACGGCCGCCCAGCCGTAGGCGCGGCTCGCGCGCGGCGACTCAGGCTTCGTGGCGGCGAATGGGTGGCTTCGGGCGCTGGCGATACGCCCCCGGGGTCAGGCCGGTCTCCCGCTTGAACAGGACGCTCAGGTATTCGGGATGGGTAATGCCGGATGCCTCGGCGATCTGCGGCAGCGTCCAGTCTGTCTCCCGCAGGAGTTCCTTGGCCCGCCGCAACTGGATGGCGCGCAATTCCGCCTGCGGGGAATGGCCCAGATGCTCGCGAAAGCGCCGTTCCAGCACGGAGCGCGAACAGCGCACATCGGCGAGCACGTGCGCCACCTTGATGCCCTGGCAGGCGTGCTCGCGGATGAACCGCACGGCGCGGGCCACGAGCGGGTCGTCCACCGCGAACACGTCCGAGGATTGCCGGGTGACCACCCCCAGCGGCGGCAGCAGCAGACTCTCCGCCGGGGCCGCCGCGCCTGCCATGAGCCGGTCCAGCAGTGCCGCCGCCTCGAAGCCAATCCCCTCGGCGTTGGGGACGACGCTGGACAACGACGGGTTGCACAGTTCGCAGAACGTCTCGGCGTTATCCACCCCCACGACGGCCACTTCGTCAGGCACATGCGCCCCGAGCTGGCGGCACGCGTCCAGCACATGCTGACCACGCACGTCGTTGCAGGCCATGATGCCGACCGGCCGCGGCAGCCCTTGCAGCCACCGGGCCACTTGGTCGCGCTCCTCCTCCCACGGGCGTTCTCTCAGCCCAGCCCACGGGGACTCATAGACGCGCGCCGTTTGCCGCGCGTCCGGGGCCGCTTCGAGAAACCCCTCGCGCCGCAGGTTGGACCAGGCTTCCCCGCTGAAACCGCAGAAGGCCAGATGCCGAAATCCTCTTTCCCGCAGATGGTCCGCGCCCAAGCGTCCGATCGCCCGCATGTCCGAAGCGACGCGCGGCAACCCCAGATTGGGATGGAGATCGTTGAGGTCCACCACCGGCAGACGCCGCCGACGGAAAATACGGGCCCACTCCGGCGTGGTGGACCGACAGATGACCCCATCGCCGCGCCAGCGCGACAGCCAATCCGGGGGCGGCATGCGCAGTTCACGCTCGTCCAGAAACACCGACCAACCCGCATGCGCTTTCAAGTATCGCGCGATGCCATGCAGAATCTGCCGCCCATAGACCACCGACGTTTCGACAATGAGCGCGACGTTTCGCCGACGGAGCTTGGTCGGCGATCCCAAGGGGAGTTTGTGTGGCGTGAGCTTCACGTTGCAGCCAGTGTCTGACAGCGGGAGTATGCCAGACGGGGATCGGCGCGTCGAGGCCAGGGGGGCACCATCAGGGAATGGTCCACGCGGAGGCAGTCCAAGTGGATAGCCGCGCTTGGGGGAGGCGCACCGAACGGCCGCCGTACTCCGACCGTCGTTGACCCAACGGGGCCTCGACCCGGTTGTCCGGTCAGGCTGCGGTCATGGAATGAGGTTTGCCAGAATGCGCTCCGGTCCAGCCGGGATTGGGCGGGCGAAACGCGCGAGGAGGCCGAGGCGAAGTGGTTCTGGGACGCCTGCTTCGCGGGGTTCGGCATCTCCCGGCGCGGGGTGGCGAGTTTCGAGGATCCGGTGCGCAACCGCCGGGGCCAATACGGCTACATCGACCTGTTCTGGAAAGGGGTGCTGCTGGTCGAGCACAAGAGCTTCGGCAAGGACTTGGGCAAGGCCGGGTCGCAGGCGTTCTCGCACCGCCACGCCTTGATCCGAAGCGACCGGCGGGAAGGTGCACCTCGGGACGGCCCTGTCAGCCGCTCCTTGCTGCGAGCGGACCCCCTCCGCTGACCGCCCGCTTGCCCCCCCAGAGTGCAACGCTCTTGAAGAAAGTGCGAGGAGTCTGGCCTGCGACTGGCTAATCCCCGGTGAATGAATCGATGGTTGAACTTCTAACGATGTATGAAAGCGTCACTATTCTTTGCGCCAAACCGCTGGCAGTCCATTTCGCTTGCCCTGGCCACCGGTCTGCTGGTCAACACGTTGCCGATGCTGCTGGCGGGCGAGCCCACCAAGGCTGCCGCCATGACCTACCACAACCCGGCGACGCTCCAACTCATCGGCGCGTCCGAGTGGAAGTTTCCGATGGAAGCCAACGATTACGTATTCGATGGGCTGCCGCTCGAGGAAGTCAGCCGGACGCTACGGATGAAAGCGAATGAGCGGTTTGACGTGCTGCTGCCCATGGACCAAGCGAATGTCCCAGCCCGGATCGATGCCACCAGCGGCCAGGCCTCGCAGGAAGCTGTGGATTACCGAAACATGCCCGTCTTCCTGCGCCTGAAGAACGCGACACCGGTCGAGGTGTTTCGGGCCATGAACATGCTGTTCGAGATCGAACACAAGCCCGTCCGATGGGAGTTGGCCATGAACGGGAACCGCCCCACGGCCATGCTGCGGTCGCATTTCCCAGCCGGGGCCGTGACCTTGCGCAGCGAGAAACCTGCTGCAGCATCACCGTCCGCGCCCGTGAACCGCAGCGTCTTTTACGTGGGAGCGTTGCTAAAGCCCAGCGGGCCGGAAAGAGAAGCCAGTTGGAGTTCGCTTCGCAGAACGATTGCCATGGCGATCCAGGGCACTTTTCGGGACTCTGCAACCTGCGAGGTGCAGCACCACACCGAAGCGGAGTTGCTGGTGGTTAGCGGCACCGAGGAGGAGGTGAAATTCGTAAAGGAAGTCGTCGAAGCGCTGAAGGAGAAGGCCGCCCGGGAGCAGCAGTCCAGCGCGTCCAAGCCGTGAGTTGCCCGGTGGGAACGGCGGCTTGACCCGAGCCATGGACTCCCGACAACATGAGCCTGTGACGAGCGGCGCCTTCATCGCGGTCCCATTGTTCGCCGCGGATTCGCCCGCGGATGGCGAGGCGCGGCGGTTGACCACCGCCGTGGCGGGAGGGAATGAAGAGGCTTTCCGAAAGCTCTACGATCTCTACCAGGCGCGCGTCTATCGGCTGGCTGCCGTCCTGGCGCGGGGCGACCTGTCGCTGGCGCAGGAAACGGTCCAGGCGGTGATGCTCACCGCCGCGCGGAAACTCAAGCCCTTGGAGAGCGATGCGCACCTCTGGAATTGGCTGGCCCTGGTCACGCGCCAGCACGTGGCCAAGGCCTTCCGGCGCTCCCACCGGGAAGGAACGGTCCTGAGCATGGCCAGTGTGCCGGATCGTCCCTGCCCGGCGGAGCCGGACCCGCTGCTCGCGGAATGCCTCGACGCGGCCGTCCAGGCGCTCGAACCGGGAAGCCGCGTGGTGGTCGAGTGGTTCTACTATGAGGGGCTGAGCTGCGAGCAAATCGCCGATCGGTTGGGAACGACGGCCAAGGCTGTTTCCAGCCGATTGGAGCGCGCCCGGGCGGCGATCCGGGACACCATCAAGCGGAGACTCGCCCATGAAACCTGAACAGAGACGTTTACTCCAGGATGCGCTGGCCGAGGATGCCGGAGGGGGCAGGCGGGAGGCAATCCTGCAGGCGGGCGGGCAAATCCTTCGCCGGAAACGGCGGGTGCGGTTCGTGGCCCGCGGCTTGATGGGGGTGGCAGCGGTGGCCGGGGTGGCCTTCGGCGTGCTGCGACTGCCCGAGTTGATGCAGCCGTACGGCTCGGCAACGACGAACGCCCTGGCAGCCGCCGCGCCGACGGCTCCGACCACGCCAACCTTGTCCCGTTCGATGTCGGACGAAGAATTGTTGGCGATGTTCCCCGGCACGCCAGTCGCGCTGGCCAAGGTCGGCGACCGGCAATACCTGCTCTTTCCGCGGCCCGGCGACGAGGCCCGGTTTATCGATCGACTCGATTCCAGGTAGGCTGACCGCGCCGGAACCAAAGGCTGACTGGCGATTGCCAGGCGGAGAGCCCGTCCATAGAGTCCCCCCATGCCGCTGTCATGGAATGAGATTCGCCACAATGCGATCCGGTTCAGCCGGGAATGGGCGGGCGAAACGCGCGAGGAGGCCGAGGTGAAGCCGTTCTGGGACGCCTTCTTCGCGGTGTTCGGCATCTCCCGGCGCGCGGTGGCGAGTTTCGAGGAGCCGGTGCGCAACCTCCGGGGCCAATACGGCTACATCGACCTGTTCTGGAAAGGGGTGCTGCTGGTCGAGCACAAGAGCCTCGGCAAGGACTTGGGCAAGGCCGGGTCGCAGGCGTTCTCCTACCTCCAGGACCTGATCCGAAGCAACCGGCAGGAGGAAGTCCCCCGGTACGTCCTGGTTAGCGACTTTGCCCGGATCGCCCTGCACGACCTCGAGCCGGAGGAGGACGCCGGGTCGGCGGCCATGCGGACCATCGAGTTCCCGCTGGCCGAGTTCGCCCGGCACATCCATGACTTCGCGTTCATCCCGGGCTACCAGACGCACAAGCTCGAGGCGCAGGACCCGATCAACCTCAAAGCGATCCAGATCATGGGGAACCTCCATGACGCAATCGAGTACGGCGGCTATCAGGGGCACGCGCTGGAGCGACTGCTGGTGCGGGTGCTGTTTTGTCTGTTTGCGGAAGACACGGGGATTTTCGAACGGGATGCGTTCACGCTCTACCTGGGAAACCACACCAGGGAGGACGGCTCGGACCTGGGGTTGCACCTGGCGCGGTTGTTCGAGGTGCTCAACACGCCGCCGGACCGGCGGCAGAAGAACCTGGACGAAGAACTGGCGGCGTTCCCGTATGTGAATGGCGCATTGTTTGCGGAACAGCTCGGCTTCGCCGACTTCAACCGGGACATGCGCAACGCCCTGCTGGCCTGCACGCGGTTCGATTGGTCCCGCATCTCGCCGGCGGTGTTCGGCTCGCTGTTCCAGGCGGTGATGGAACCGAAGGAACGGCGGCAGACCGGCGGCCACTACACCAGCGAGCGGGACATCCTGAAGGTCATCAACGCCCTGTTTCTCGACGAGTTGAAGGCCGAGTTCGCGCGGGCAGAGGGGAGCCTGGCGGACTTGAGGCGTTTCCAACAGAAGCTGGCGGAGCTGCGGTTCTTGGACCCCGCGTGCGGTTGCGGCAATTTCCTGGTGGTCGCCTACCGGGAGTTGCGTTCGCTCGAGTTGGAGGCGCTCAAGATCCTGCACGCGGGCGGTCACGGGACCGAGCGGGGCACCCAGACGGAGATGACCCTGGACGAGGTGAACCGGCTCTCGCAGGTGGATGTGGACCAGTGCTACGGGATCGAGATCGCGGAATGGCCCGCCCGCATCGCGGAGGTGGCGCTGTGGCTGATGGACCACCAGATGAACACGCGCCTGTCTGCGGCGTTCGGCCAGCTCTATGTGCGCCTGCCGCTGCGCAAGAGCCCGACCATCGTGGTCGGCAACGCCTTGCGGCTGGACTGGCGCCAGGTGTTGCCTCCCAAGCAGGGCGGCTATGTCCTGGGAAATCCGCCGTTTGTGGGCGCGAAGTATCAGTCGCCCGCACAACGGGCGGACATGGACCTCGTGGCGGGAGGCGTGGACAACGGCGGCCTGCTGGACTACGTAGCGGGCTGGTACTTCAAAGCCGCCGAGTACATGGCGGGCACGTCCATCGTGACGGGTTTCGTGTCCACGAACTCGATTACCCAAGGGGAACAGGCGGGGGCGCTCTGGAATGCGCTCTTTCGGAGGTTCGGGTTGAGGATCCACTTTGCGCACCGGACCTTTCCGTGGCAAAGCGAAGCGCAAGGCAAAGCGCATGTGCATGTGGTGATCGTCGGTTTTGCCAGCTATGACATCGTCAGCAAGCGGATTCTTGAGGCTGGCGACACCGATCAAGAGCTCTCAACCGCCACGGTCAGGAACATCAGTCCGTATCTGGTCGAAGGGCCGGATCGAGCCATTGAGAATCGTCGGCGACCCCTCTGTGAGGTGCCGGAAATCGGCATCGGCAACAAACCGATCGACGACGGGAATTACCTCTTCACTCCGGCGGAGAAGGCGGAGTTCCTCCGGCTAGAACCGAAGGCGCGCGAGTTTTTCCGCCGCTGGGTGGGCTCGGAGGAATTCATCAACGGCATCGAACGGTGGTGTCTCTGGTTGGGCAATTGCCCGCCCGATCAGCTCCGCCAAATGCCCGAGGCAATGAAGCGTGTGGAGGCGGTGCGCGCGTTTCGCCTGAGCAGCAAGAGCCCGCCTACCCAGAAACTGGCGCAGACACCGACCCGGTTCCATGTGGAGAACATGCCCGATGGAGATTACTTGCTGATCCCCAAGGTCTCCTCCGAACGACGTCGATACATCCCCATGGGTTTCCTCCCGCCTTCGACCATGGCGAGCGACCTGGTCTTTGTCTTTCCAGGGGCTACCCGGTTTCACCTTGGCGTGCTGTCCTCGGCCATGCACATGGCTTGGGTCCGGCAGGTGGGCGGGCGGATCAAATCGGATTACCGTTACTCCGCCAAGCTGGTCTACAACAACTATCCTTGGCCGATGGAGGCCACCCCGGAACAACGCGCGGCGGTGGAAGCGGCAGCGCAAGCGGTGCTGGACGCGAGAGCGGAGTTCCTGCCCCCCAACGGCCGGGCGACCCTGGCGGATTTGTACGATCCGTTGACCATGCCCGCCGTCCTGGTCCAGGCGCACGCCCAACTGGATCGAGCGGTGGACCGCTGCTACCGGTCCCAGCCCTTCACGAGCGAACGCCAGCGGGTCGAGTACCTGTTCGGGCTTTACGAGAGGTTGACCGACCTGCTGCTTCCGACGCCGACGCCATCAAAGCGGCGGAAGCGGAGTGCCAAGCCGACCCCGGCACCGGCGCAGGCCGGGCCGGTTCCCACTCGGGAGCAGGCGTGGGCGGACGCGGCTCACCATTACTCGGCGAAGGAGGAACCGCCGCCCTACGGCGAAGGTTGAGGTGCGAGCGGATCGGTCCGGCGGAGGCGTTACATCGGGGGCAACCACCAACGGAGCAGGGCTGGACCGAAGAAGACCCAGAGCGCCGCGGCGAGGGCGATGTACGGGCCGTAGGGGATAAGGCTGGAGCGTTCCCGCTTGCCCATGGCGATCAAGGTCACTCCCACGACGGCCCCGATCATGGCGCTGGCGGTCAACGAGAAGAGCACCCCCTCCCAGCCTACAAAAGCGCCAATGGCGGCCATGAACTTGACGTCGCCCAGGCCCATCGCTTCCCGGGGTATGCTCAAAGCGTCGGTTTCGACCTCAAAGCACGGGACCTCCTCGGTGTTGAACTCGTCCTCCCCGATGCGGAGCTTGGCGCGGGTCAACACCACGGGGACGTTGGCGTAGCTGCGGTCGACCAACTCGAGCCGCGTGGCGTGGAGGATGACCTTGTCCGAAGGACGGTAGAAGACCTCCTCGTAAGGAATCTCATGGCCGGGCAGGGTAAGGCGATCCTCCCCGAAATAGACCCGGGAGCCCGGTTCGACGGGGAATCTCTGCCGCCCGAAGAGCAGTTTCCCCGCCCGCAAGAAGGCGTAGACAATGCCAGCTCCGGCTACGGCCCCGATGGCCCCGGTGCGAGCGGAGACCAGCGAGGATTCGGTGCCGTGCAGGGGCGGCACTAGAAAGGAGCATACCAAGCCGACCCCAACGCCTCCCAAGGTGATTTGGTCAGGGATGATGAAGTGCTCGAAGTCGATGAAGGTGGCCGCCACCAGGCCGGCCAGCAGTACGCAGCAGGTCAGCGCCAGCCAGGCCGAGGTGCCGCCGAAGCTTAACCAGGAGGCGGTGAAGAGCAGCGCCGTCAGCAGTTCGACCCCGACATATCGGGCGGAAATGGGGGCGGCACAGAAGGCGCACTTGCCACGCAGCCAAACCCACGAGAACAGGGGGATGTTCAACCGCCAGGGAATCCGGTTGCCACAATGGGGACAATGCGAGGGCGGGGTGACCAGGCTCTCCTCGCGCGGAAGCCGGTAGATGACCACATTCAGGAAGCTCCCCACCATGCTCCCGAAGATGAAGAACACCATCGTCCAGAAGTGGAACGGCACCGGCGCCCAGTATTGGGGGTCAAACGTGGCCATAGATATTGGCAGCAAGAGCACGCCGCATGGCGGCGACCGGCGCCGGCCGTCCGCTCCAGATCTCCAGGGCCCGCGCTCCCTGGTAGAGCAGCATGCCCAGCCCGTTGGCGGTGCGGCAACCGGCTGCGCGAGCGAGGCGCAGCAGCGGCGTCTCGGCCGGGCGGTAGATCATGTCGTACACCGCGGCGGCGCGTGTGAGGACAAAAGTCTGTGTGTCCAGCGGGAGGGGATCGTCCGGCTTCAAACCAAGTGAGGTGGCATTCAGGAGCAGGTCAACTCGATCGCGTGGGTAACCGACGCGGACGCTCAGGCCAGGGTGGAGTTGGCGGATTTCATCGGCCAGCGACTCCGCTTTCGCAGCGGTGCGGTTTTGCAGGTGCAGTTCGGCGAGTCCCTCCCGGGCGAGGCGCAAGGCGGCGGTGCGTCCCGCGCCACCTGCGCCCAGGAGCAGCACCCGCTTGCCCGTGAGTTCCAGGCCCAGGTCTTCACGCAACGAGCGGATGATCGCGTCAGCGTCCGTGTTGTAGCCTTTGGCTCGGAGTTGCCCCGTCCCCGGGGCGTCCGCCAGTCCGCTGGAGACCCATGACCCGGCCTGCGTCTGAAGCTCGAAGCAAACGGTGTTTACGGCGCCCCAGGTGCGCGCGGAAGCATCCAGTTCGTCCATCAAATCAAGGGCGAGCAGCTTATGTGGGACGGTGAGGTTGAGGCCGACCAAGCGCATGGCTTTGGCGCCACGGAGGGCCTCGGCGAGTTCGCTCGGAGCCACCTCGAAAGCCAAGTACCGCCAATCGAGTCCCCATTCCGCCAAGGCAGCGTTGTGCATGGCGGGGCTGGCGGAGTGCCGAATGGGCTGCCCATACACAGCGCAGTAGCGCGTGGTGGCGGAAATGGGCCCTGGAGCATTGACGGACACGACCGCCTTAATAGCCTGCCAACAACACCTTGCCAAGCTTGGATTCCGCCGCAGTCGCCACCGGGCGGGCTCCGGTCGCCTCCCTCCAGCTACGGGTGGACGCATCCGCCATCGGAGTCGCCTTGGTTGATCGAACCACGCTGGCAACCGTGTCCAGGGTATGATACGTTCCCTGACATGTTCGGATTCGCGCGGTGCCTGAAATGGCTGGCGGGCGTGCTTGCCTTGGTTGGAGTCCTCTCTGTCCTGGGGGTGGAGAAGCCGCCGGCTCTACGAGGTATGCTGCAATGGAGTTCGGCCACGGGCACGGTAGACGCGGACCTCGAGGGGTGGCCGCTCGACCACGTGCTTGAACGCATTGCCCGCGTCACGCACTGGCGGATTTTTGCCGAGCCGGGCACCGGGCTGAGCGTGACCGCCAAGTTCAAGGGGCTCAAGAGCGGCGAGGCGCTCAGGCGGCTCCTGGGGACGCTCGACTTTGTCTTGATCCCCGAAGCCAAGGGCCCGCCGAGGCTGCTCGTCTTCAAGACTGCGGCCAGCGCGGCCACGGAACTGGTGGCCGCTCCGGCGGCCACGGAGGGCGAACCGCGCGCCGACACAGCGATCCCCAATGAACTGATCGTACGCCTGAAAGCCGGTTCCTCGGCGAACATCGACGCCCTGGCAAAGTCGCTGGGCGCCACCGTCGTCGGCCGGGCGGACGACCTGAAGGCCTACCGGCTCAAGTGGGATACGGCCGAGGCTGCCAGCGAGGCCCGCCGGGCGCTGCAGGACAACGGCGACGTGGCCAGTGTGGACTCCAACTATGTCATCAACCGCCCCGGGCAGCCTGAGTCCGTAAGCGGGCTGAACGTGCCGGCACTGAACCTGCGCGCCAAGAGCGGTGACGACGGCCGGGTGGTGGTGGGGCTCATCGACACGGCAGTGCAACGGCATGGCACCGCCCTGCAGGACTTCCTGCTCGCAGAGGTGCAGGTCGCGGGCAAGACGGCGGCGGTTACCGACCAACCTACCCACGGTACCAGCATGGCAGAAACCCTGCTTCGGGGCCTGTCCTTCGCCCCTGACTCGGCGCAAGGAACCAGCGTGCGCATCCTGCCGGTGGATGTTTACGGCAATGGGGAAAGCACCACCACTTTCGAAATCGGCAAGGGCATCTACGAGGCGGTGAATCGGGGAGCGACGATTATCAACCTGAGCCTGGGGGGAGCATCGGACAGCTCCTTTGTCCACGATCTCATCGTTTCCGCGCATAACCAGGGAGTGGTGTTTCTGGCTTCCGCCGGGAATGAGCCGGTGACGACGCCCACCTATCCCGCGGCCTATCCAGAGGTGATCGCAGTGACCGCCAGCACCCGGGGAGGCGAACTCGCGTCTTACGCCAATCGGGGGGATTTTGTGGACGTGATGGCGCCGGGAACCAGTGTGGTAACCTATTTCAATCGCAGCTACGTCGTGGTGGGGACTTCGCCTGCCGCCGCGTATGTCTCGGCTTTGGCGGCCAATACCCAAGCCACCGCCGGCAAGACCGGCGCCGCCTTGGAGGCGGCCATCAAGGCCGCGATCTCCACGCCCAAAGCGACTCCCTGAGCCCGCGAAGTCCGCTACTGGGTATCCCCGCGGGTAACTCGGAGGAAGACCTCCTCGAGCCCCAGTTCATCCTCACGCAGTTCGAGCAGGCGCTGCCCCCCTTGGACCAGGAGTTCCGCCACCAGACTGTGATCCGTGTCGTGGCCGTCCAAGGTCACCTTGATTCGCCCGTCCACCGCCACCGCCTCTACGATCTCCTTGCGGCCGCGCAGTAGTTGAAGTGCCGGTTCGCTGTCTCCGACCACCCGCACCCAGATCACCCGCCCGGCGGCCATCTGATCGCGCACGCCTTGGACCGGCCCGCTGTAGATGAGTTTGCCCTTCTCGATGATGGCCACGCGGTTGCAGAGGGTCTGCAACTCGCTGAGGATGTGCGACGAGATAATGATCGTCTTGCCGAGCCGCTGGAGCTCCTGGAGGATGGCCATCATCTCGATGCGGGCCCGGGGGTCAAGCCCGCTCGCCGGTTCATCCAGCAGCAGCACTTTGGGATCGTGGATCAATACGCGGGCCAACCCGAGCCGCTGCTGCATGCCGCGGCTGAGGGCGCCGATGAGCGCCCCGCGCTTCTCGCTCAGCCCCACCAATTCGAGCACATCGGCGACGGTCTTGTCGCGTTGGGAGGAGGGGATCTTGTAGCAGGCGGCGAAGAAGTCGAGGTACTCCGTCACCTCCATGTCCTTGTAGACGCCAAAGAAGTCCGGCATGTAGCCAATGACATGGCGGACGGCATCCGCATCCTGCACTACGTCGTGGCCCATGACGGTGGCGCGGCCGGAGGAAGGCGCCAGAAAGGTGGCGAGGATGCGCAGGGTGGTGGTTTTGCCGGCGCCGTTGGACCCAATGAACCCGAACAGGTCCGCCTTGTTAACCGTGAGGTTCAGGTGGTCCAGGGCGGTCATCTCGCCGTAGAGGCGGGTCAGGTCGAAGGTCTGGATGGCAATGTTCGAGTTCGGGTCCATAGGGATCAGAGGCGAGCCGGTCGCGGTGGGAGGCGGAACCGTGTCGAGGAGCGATGAAAGGGCAGGGTGTTCACGGGCGCACTACGAGGACTTCGGGACGGGGATCACCAAACGCAACAGGGCGTTTTGGGTCGAGCGAGGCGGGGTGAATTGCCGCAGCGGAGTGGTGGTCGCCGAGTAATTGGGTGCCCAGGCCAGCAGGACCGCGTCGCCGCGTTGGAGTTGGGGGCTGAGGTCGAAGCCTGCTGGATGGAGATAGCTGCGTTGTTGGCCCGGAAAACCGCCCGCCAAGGCGATGAAGGAAGCCGCCACCACGTTGTCGGCCGAGAGTTCGATCCGGCTTTGTTGGTCCCGCCCGAAGGCTTGGCGTCGGGAACTGGCCGCCGACTGAAAATGCTGCGACGCCATGCGCACAAAATCGCCGAGCGGCTGCCCCTTGCGCAGGTCCAACGGCACAGTCTTCTTTTCGTTGGGTCCGAGCGGTCCCACTTCGTACAGCCGGCCTTGATAAGCCAGCACCGCCTTCTCCAGCTTGCGCGGCAGGCGGTTCTCTACCGTGAGCTGCAGTTGGTTCCCTAACGTCAGAGAGCCGGCGAGGGGCGCGGCCGACGGCTGCTCCCAGTCGGTGACATAGAGCAAGCTGGACCACACCGGCACGCTGACCTCCGCCTGGAAACCGCTCGGCAGCAGGGTGACATCCGTCCGGGTACCCTCCTGGCCGCCGCCATTCCACATCCCGACGAATTCGCTGCGCAGGCTGGCATGGGGCTGCGCGCTCGCCAACCGGTAGCGCGCGTTGGAGGAGGAATAGAGCGTGGCGAACGTGCGGCCCCGCAGTTCCGCCTTTTCCTGCCGGGGCAGTACGTCGACGATCTGCAATTCGTTCCATTCCGTCTCGCCGGCGCGCAACCGATAGCCCAGATAGTAGATGAGGAGCGAGAAGATGGCGACGTAGGCTGGAAAGGTGATCCAGGTCAGCATTTGACGGTTGAGCTTCTTCAGCACGAAATGATCGAAGGGACCGATGACCACCAGATAGACCAGGAGCAGCAGCAGGAGCCATTCCACGGGCAGTTTGCGCACCTGCCGGGTGTCGATCATCGCCCCGATCACTCCATCCATGCTCCAACCGCCGTAATAGTTTTGGGTGGGCTGCTCGAAGACCTCCCCGGGGATGCGGGCCAGCTTTGCCCAAAACCAGGAGCGATGCTTCCACGAGCGGAAGGGCTCGCGTTCCGGACTGAAGGCGAACGCCGTCACCAGGCCGCGTCCGCGTTTTCCGGTGACCATCAGGGGAACGCCACCGGCTGCGAGGGTTACTTCGCCATCGGCGGGGTTCAACCGGAACAGGGCCATCTCCGCCGTCTCGAAACCCGGGTCTGGAGCCAGCGTGCCGTAGCCCACGGTGCTGGCGAAGTTGCGTGGCCCGAAGCCGCCGGGACCGCCTCCGATGCTGTCGCCGAGGTCGCCTGCCGCCTCGGGTCGCAGCCCGGCCCGCACCCAGTTTTGCAGGGCTGTCTGCACGCGGTTGGTCAGTATTTCGCCATAGTCGGCTGGCAGCAGGTTGCGCAGCCAGGGGGTGCTCGCCACGTCTTGCGCCTGGTCCGCCGCGAAGATGAGATGACCGCCGCCGTGCACCCATGCAGCGAGCGCGGCTACTTGCGGGGCCTTGAGTTCGAGGGCCTTCTCGGAAGTGAGGTAGAGGGCGTCCAGACCCTCCAGCGCGATCGGGCTGTCCGGGAACTGCTCCGGCGCGATGCGGGCGACTTGCGGCTGGGTTTCCTGGGGTCCGCCCTTGGGTTGCGGGAAGGTCGGCAGTCCGCCGAAGCTCTTGGCCACTCCGCCCAGCAGGCGCGTTTCCCAGGAAAGGTCGCGCGTCCGCAGATCGGTGTGTTCGGCGCGGAGCTTCCCTTTGGAGTCGACCAACCGGGCGTCCCAACTGGCGTATCGGCTGGCGCCGGAAAAGACGGGAAAACTGAACCGTTTGCGCGTGTTGGTGGGCAACTCGACCGCAAAGCGCCGGACTTGACCGCCGCCCAATTGCCGGGAACTGAACTCAAACACGGCATCGAAACCGGGCCCATCGTTGAAGATTTCGCAGGCCACGGGGAACCAGCCGG
>CAYYMW010000016.1:28676-37911 GCA_964472515.1 uncultured Verrucomicrobiota bacterium
CTTCGTTGCCGCCGCCGCTGCCGTAACCGACAAAGACGTCGAATTGCAGTTCGGCGCGGGCGGTGAGCAGGCAGGCGGCCCAAAGCAGGCCCCACCACCACCGCATTGTTCCCTTTCGAGGCGCGAGCCGCATGCTCACGCCGGTTGGTCCCTTCCGTTTCACAAATGGATCGGCTGCTCGGGTTATAGCCGGATTCCCGCTGGAAGCAATGACGAACCGTTGGCTTACGGCC
This sequence comes from uncultured Verrucomicrobiota bacterium, assembly GCA_964472515.1. Taxonomy (GTDB): domain Bacteria; phylum Verrucomicrobiota; class Verrucomicrobiia; order Limisphaerales; family J093; genus CAYYMW01. Next base: position 28,910 of record CAYYMW010000016.1, read on the forward strand.
CGCCACTCTGCCCGTCGGCGGCTGATGCCCGGTCCGGCGAACCTTGCTGTCGATTGGACAGCCTTCCCCCGTCGCTCGGCACGCGCCAGCTGTGGCCGGCCTGGCGAGTCACTTGTTTGCGGGTGACGCCGCCGCCGGTTTTGTCTTTCGCTCCAGTTCCTGCCGCAGAGAGTCATAACGGGGATCCTTGACCGCCCCGAGGTACTCCGTGGCTTGGGCGAACCGCGACGCTTCAACGCAGACCCGGGCCATATGGATCAAAACCCCTTCGCGTTCCAGATCGTCGTGTGCCAGCCTCAGGGCTTCCCGCCACGCGCCGAGGGCCTCGTCCGTGAGCTTCTCCTGCCGGGCTTCGGTTTCTGCGGAAGACGATCCGGGCTCAGGGCGCAAGTGGTAGTAAACTTGGGCGAGATCCGTGGCCAGCGCGAAGTTCTGCGGGTCCAGCTTGCGCGCCTTCTTGAAATGCTCCAGCGCCCGGCGCAACACCTGCTGGTCGTCGGACCACTGAAAGTACTGCTTGGCCTCCGCGCGGAACATGAAGACGCAGGTGGCCAGGTTCTGTTGATAAAGCGCGGTGTCGGGATTCAGCTCGGCCGCCTTGCTGAACGCCTCCAATGCTTTGCGAATCAAACGTTTGTGGCTGTAGTAGTTGCCCAGGTTGTTCCATGCGGCGGCGCTCTTGGGGTCCAATTGCCGGGCCCGCTCGAAATGAAGGTAGGCGTCTTCTTCGCGTCCCAGATCGTTCAGCAGGGTGCCATACGCCAGACGCCCCCGCACGTGCTCCGGATACCGGCGGACGAAGTCCTCGTAACTCTTGATGACCGGATCGATCCGCTGGTCAATGCGCGCGTTCAGCGCCGCCGGGACTTGTCCTGCTCCCTGGGCTTTGAACGCCAGGTCCTCCTTGATCCAGCCATCGATTTCGGCTTGCGCCGCGTCGTCCTCGGCCATCAGTCGCGTCAGTTCGCGATCTGCGGTTGGCGTGCTCGGAGCGGAGGCGACGGCCACCGCTCCCGTGGCCACGGGCGGATTCGTGGCCAACTCCCCGGCAACGCTCCACGAGCAACCGAGGAGGCCGACGGCGGCCGTTCGCAAGACGACGCGCAGGCAAACTGAGCGCCAGTCGCCAACGCAGGAGATGGGGGCGAGCCAGTTCACAGAACCATCATTTATCAGGTTGGACCACGCTATGCACCTCTCCGTTCGCAAGCAAAGTGCGCAATCTCTGGCCGGGGCTGGCCTCGGCCGCGCTCCGCAGCACCCGGTTCGAGGCCTCATCCAGCGTGAGTGAGTAGCCGCGTGCCAGCACCCTCCTCGGGGAAAGGAGTTCCAGCCGGCCGGTGAGTTCCTGCAGCTGCTGCCGGGAAAAACGGAGCCTGAGCGTCCCTTGTTCCCGCAACCGGCGCTGCCAGCGCACGACTTCCTCGCGCTCCGCTGCCAGCCGCCCGGCAGCCGGCACCCGGGACCAACGGCCCAGCAGGTTCTCCCATTGTGCTTGTCTCGCTCGCAGGGCGAAGCCGGTGGCCCGGCGCATCCGGTCGCACACATCGTCCCAGCGCTGCCAGTGATCGTCGATGCGACGACGCGGATGGGCGCGTTGCAGGCGGTCGCGGAGATAGCCGGCGCTTTCCGTCGCGGCGTTCAGATGCCGGCGCGCCAGCAGGCTGAGACGGGCGCGGCACTCGGCCAGAAATGCCCGGCTGGCAAACGGCCCCTCGGTAATCAACTCGGCGGCGGCGCTGGGAGTGGCGGCCCGCAAGTCCGCGGCGAAGTCGCTGATCGTAAAATCGATCTCATGGCCCACCGCCGAAACCACGGGCACCTGGGAGCCACAGATGGCTCGCGCCACGCTTTCCTCGTTGAACGCCCACAAGTCCTCCAGACTGCCCCCGCCTCGCGTGACCAGGATCAAGTCCAGCCTCCCGGCAGTCGGGGCCTGCGTTTCTGACCATTCGTTGAGGAGCCCGATGGCGGCGGCGATCTCACCGGCGGCTCCTTGTCCCTGCACGCGACACGGGGCCAACACGATTTCCAGGGCGGGGAACCGGCGCTGCACCACGTGCAGGACGTCCCGCAAGGCGGCGCCGGTGGGCGAGGTGACGACCCCGATCCGGCGGGGAAACCGCGGCAACGACCGCTTGCGGGCGGCATCGAAAAGACCCTCCTGCTGGAGTCTCTGTTTCAACCGTTCGAAAGCGGCCTGGAGCGCTCCCACGCCCTGCAATTCGACCTTCGTGACCCGCAGTTGATACTGGCCGCGCGGTTCGTACACGGTCATGTCGCCCCGCAAAATCACCATGCGCCCGTCTTCGAGCGTGTCTCGCTGGACGCCCGTCTCACCCCGAAACAGCACGCAACCCAGCTGGGCTTCGGCGTCTTTGAGTGAAAAATAAAGGTGCCCGGAGGCCTGCCGGCGCAGATTGGTCACCTCGCCCTGGACCCAGACTTCCCCGAGTTGCGTTTCGAGCAATCGCCGCACCTGCCCCGTGAGTTCGGAGACCTCATAGATCCGGCGTCCTGTCTGTACCGGGAACAGTTCGCCGAAATCCCATTGCGATGACGCTTTCTTGCCCATGCCGAAGGGGTGGTGTCGGTGGTCGTCTAGGTTCCCTGAGTCGGACCCGAGTTGGCTTCGGCCGGCAGTTCCTCCAGCACCCGCCGGATGCTGGTGGCCTGGCCCGTGGCGTTGTCGATGTCAACCAACGCGCCTTGGAGGAAGACCCGGCCGCCGGCGATCTCGAACCGCTGCGGCAGGTTGGTGGTGAACCGGCGGATGACCGGCGCAATCTCCCGCCCGAGCACGCTGTCGTACGGGCCGGTAAAACCCACATCAGTCAGGTAGGCGGTGCCGCCGGGGTAGATCCGCTCGTCGGCGGTCTGCACGTGGGTATGGGTGCCGAGCACGGCACTGACCTGGCCGTCGAGCAGCCGGCTCAGGGCGATCTTCTCGGAAGTGGCTTCCGCATGGACATCCACGATGATGATCGGGGTCGCCTCGCGCAGACGGGCGATCTCTGGCGGCAGGCATAGAAACGGATTCTCGATCGCGGCCATGAAGGTGCGCCCCTGCACACAGACCACTCCGACTGGCGGCAAACCCGGTTTCTCGAGGACGTGGCAGCCCCGGCCGACGGTGCTCGGAGGGTAGTTGACCGGCCGCAATACCCGGGGGTCGTTTTGCAGCAAGGTGACCACTTCCTTCTGGTCCCAGACGTGGTCGCCGGTCGTGATCACATCTGCCCCGCCGTTGAAGAGGTCTGAGGCGGTCTTGGAGTTGATGCCCGAGCCTCCGGCCGCATTCTCGCCGTTCACAACCACGACGTCCACCGACCATTGCTGGCGCAGCCGTGGCACCAAGTACTGCACGGCTCGGCGACCCGGCTGGCCAACCACATCCCCAACAAACAAGACCTTCACGGGCAAGACAATAGGGCACCTTGGCCCATGGGCAAGTCAAACGAAGCGGGGGCCCGCGCTTGTGCCTCCTTCCTTGCTCCAGCTGAAGCCAACGCACGATGGAGCTCGGGGGCCGCCTGCGTCACGGAGGCTTTCCCCGACAGGCCGGGTGAGGGCACGGTGACCAGGCCCGGCGGCGAAATGGAGGCCGTCCTGCTTTCCCGGCGCACAACGCGATTGCGTTCTGCCGTCATTTGCCTTTGATTGGCAGGCATGCGATTGCGATTTTGGCGCTATGACCTCAAGTTGACGCACCGCTGGATGATCTCCAGCGGCACGGGTCCCAACGGCAGCGGAGGCAAAGACTACTACGGCGTGGTCTTCCTGGAGTTGGCGGACGAGGACGGCACCCTCGGTTTGGGCGAGGCGGCCCCGTCGTCGCGCTATGCCGAGACCCCGCAAAGCACGGTCGATTTCCTGAATCGGGTGGATGCCGGCCGCCTCTCGTTCGATGACGTAGAGCGGAGCATGACCTACCTGGGTTCGCTGGGGCCGGGCTGCTATGCGGCCAAAGCCGCACTGAACCTGGCCTTGCTGGACGGTTTCGCACGGCGTGCCGGCCAACCGGTTCACGCCTGCCTGGGCCTTCCGTTTACCGAGGGACGCCACCAGACGTCCTTCAGCATTGGCATCGATACGCCGGAGATGATGCGCGCCAAGACGCTCGAAGCGGCCGCCTACCCGGTACTGAAAATCAAGCTCGGCACCCCGGTTGACCGGGAGAATTTTGGAGCCGTGCGCGAGGCTGCCCCGGAAAAATGGGTGCGCGTGGACGCGAACGAAGGCTGGAAGACGAAGGAAGACGCCCTGCGCAATCTCGAATGGCTTGCGGCGGACGGCAAAGTGCAGTTCGTGGAGCAGCCCATGCCTGCGGAGACGCCGGAAGCGGAGCTGGCTTGGCTTAAGGAACGCTCGCCCTTGCCGCTCATGGCGGATGAGTCGTATATGAGCGCGAACGACGTGGGGCGTTGCGTGGCGGGTTTTCATGCCGTCAACGTGAAGTTGGTGAAGACTGGAGGCCTCAGCCGCGGATTGGAGGCGCTCAAGACGGCCCGGCAGGCGGGACTGAAGACGATGCTGGGCTGCATGATCGAGTCGAGCCTGCTCGTCACCGCGGCCGCGCACTTGGCGGACCTGACCGACTATTTGGACATCGACGGCAACCTCCTGATCACGAACGACCCTTTCCAAGGGGCCACCTCGGTGGGCGGGCGGCTGTCGTTCGCGCAAACACCTGACGCCACGGGGCTGCGCGTGAGGTTACGGCCCGCCTGAGGCGGATCGTATGACTCGCATGGCGCTCGCCAAACCGCCGGAACCAGACGACATTGCGGGCGTATTCGATATGGTTATGAAGACTGGAAGTGAGATACGACGCCACTTTGCGAGCGACAACTACGCCGGCATTTGCCCGGAGGCGTGGGCGGCGCTGCAGGAAGCGAACTGCGACCACGAGGTGAGCTACGGCGACGACGCTTGGACGGCGCGCGCCGCCGATTTGATCCGCGAGACCTTCGAAATGGAGTGCGAGGTCTTCTTCGTCTTCAACGGAACTGCGGCCAACTCCCTCTCGCTGGCGTCGCTGGGGCAGTCCTATCACAGCATCCTCTGCCACGAGACCGCCCATGTCGAAGCCGACGAATGCGGCGCGCCGGAGTTCTTCTCGAACGGCATGAAGGTGCTCCAGGTTCCGGGTCCCAACGGCAAGATCGATCCCGAGGCCATCGACCGCATCGTCACCCGCCGCAGCGACATTCACTTCCCCAAGCCGCGTGCGGTCAGCGTGACCCAGTCGACCGAACTGGGGACGGTGTATTCGGTCGAGGAACTCAAGTCCATCTGGGGGCGCACGCGCCAGCACGGGCTGCGGTTGCACATGGACGGCGCTCGCTTCGCCAACGCGGTGGCGGCCCTGGGGGTCAAACCGAAGCAAATCACCTGGGAGACCGGCGTCGATGTGCTCTGCTTTGGCGGCACCAAGAACGGCACGCACGTGGGCGAGGCGGTCATCTTTTTCAACCACGAGCTGGCGCATGAGTTCGACTACCGGTGCAAGCAGGCCGGGCAACTGGCCTCGAAGATGCGCTTCCTGGCGGCCCCCTGGGTCGGCATGCTCAAGGACGGCGCATGGTTGCGGCACGCGGCGCACGCCAATGCCATGGCGCAACTCTTGCACGCGGAGCTTGCCGCGTTGCCCGAGGTCAAGATTCTCTTCCCGTGCGAGGCCAACGTGGTCTTCGCCGAACTGCCGCCCCATGTCATTGAAGCCCTCCGCTCCGAGGGGTGGAAGTTCTACACCTTCATCGGCCAGGGCGGGTGCCGGTTCATGTGCGCCTGGGATATCCGCGAAGAAGATGTGCGCCGCCTGGTGGCGGACGTCAAGCGGCTGCTGGTGGAGGCGCCCAAGGATGTCTCCATCGCGCCCACCAACCACCGGAAGCTACATTGACGGCGGCACCGGCCGGACGGGTACCGTCGTGACCGCCGGGGTCATGGGCAGCAGCAAACGCTCAATGGCCTCGTAAGTCTCGACCACATGGGTGGCCTGCCGAAGGCGCTCGGCGGGCAGCGTGTTGGTAATCGCGATCACCTCCATGCCCGCGCTCACTCCGGCTTGGACGCCTGCGGCCGAATCCTCGATCACGCAACATCGGTTGGGCGAAAAGCCCAGCAGTTGCGCGGCCCGCAGGAAGACGTCCGGCGCCGGCTTGCTCCGGGGAACGTCCTGCACGCTGACCACCGCCGAGAAGAACCGGCGTAATTGCTTCATCCCCAGGACCTCGTCGATCACTGGATGAGGGGAACCGGAAGCCAGCGCCAAGGGGTAATGGCTCGCTAATTTCACCAGCAGGTCCGGAAAGGCCGGGTAGAGGGGTTGGTCGCGCCGGAGAATCTCGATCAACCGGCGCTGTTTCAGGGCGATCAGTTCTTCGAGCGGTTGATGCGGCCGGTGGACGGCGATGAAATCCTCCCACAGCGTCCGGTCGGTCATCCCGTAGTAGCGGGTGAAGTCGATGCCGTGGTTGTGGGCGTAGCCCATCTCCTCGAAGACTTCGAGAAAGGCGAGTTTGTGGCGCGGTTCGCTATCCACGATCACCCCGTCCATGTCGAAGATGATGGCGTCAAACCGTTTCATGGCTGCGCAAACGTTCCATTTGCCGCCGCCCAGACGGCCGGCCGCTCGACCAAGTGCAGCAGGTTGCCTTCGGGGTCCTGGAAGAAGAGTACCCGGCCGCCCCCACCGGCGGGTTTGATGGGCTCCGAAAAGACCACGCCGTGGCTGGCCAGAAAGTCCCGGGCCGCTTCGATGAACTCGACCTGCAGCGCCAGGTGCCGCCAGCCGGCCAGTTTATTGTTCGCGGTGCCGGCTACGGCCGTTTCGCTTGCGTAGATCTCGATCATCAGGCCGTTGGGCATGGCCAGCAAACAGGCGGGTGGCGTGCGCTGGTCATCATAGACCAACCGGGCGCCAAGTACGCGGACGTACCATTCCCGCAGCTTCACGGGATCCCGGGCGGGAAGGCCAAGGTGTTCAGGGAGGAATTTCACAATGCAAAGGCAGAAAGTTGGCGGCACCGAGCGGTCTACTTGGCGCCGGGGCGCGACAGACGGGTTTGCCCCAGTTCCAACAGGCGGTCGAACTGGGTGGGCGTCACCGGCATCACCGAGAGCCGGGACTGACGGAGCAGGGGAAGTTCGGTCAGGGCGTCGTCGGCCTTTATAGCCTCCAGCGTGACCGGTTTGCGCAAGGGCTTGACCGGGGCCAAGTCCACTGCCGACCAGTCTCCCTCGGAAGCGGTTGGATCGGAATAGGCGGTCTTGACCACTTTGGCTACGCCCACCACTTGCTTCTCGCTAACGCTGTGGTAGAACAGGACCAAGTCCCCGGCCTGCATGGCGCGAAGATGGTTGCGCGCCAGGAAATTGCGCACGCCCGTCCACGCGGTCCCCCCGTCCTTCACGAAGGTGGACCACGCGTACGTTTCCGGTTCTTGTTTGACCAGCCAATAGCCCTTAGGCATGCCTCCACTCTAAGCCCTCCAAGGCCCGCAGCAAAGCGTGAAAGCGAGCCTCAGGAACGGCCAACCAAGCATGGTCTTGGCAGACTGACGACCCAGGCTTGAACCCTATTCATGGTGTGTGAGGTGATCGGTCCCCCCTGTGCAAGCCGGTGTGGGCACGGCCTCCCGCAGGAGCGGCTGAGGCGGCTTCGAGAGCGGGAACCGGGGACACGCTGCGAAAGGCGGTGGCTGCGGTGCTGAAGGGGGGCTGATGATGACTACAATCCCGCCTGATCTCTCCTTGTGTGTTCTCTCGGGCAGGCTATAGTGTCCAACAAGTTATGCGAAAGGCCCGGGACGCTTCGCGCCCCGCATCGACCATGTCATTGCAGATCAAGATCGGAAGCTCCGTGAGGCTCGCAGTCCTGCTCATGGTAGCCAGCGGCATTCCAACCGGGGCGGCCGCTGCCATCGATGGCCCAAAAGCCTCGCCACCGTCGCCCTCCAAGACGATCGAGTTCAACCGGGATATCCGCCCCGTCTTGGCGGACAACTGCTTCCACTGCCATGGCTTCGACGCCGGAAAGCGCAAGGGAAACCTGAGGTTGGACACCGCCGAGGGCGCCACCGCCCTCCACGATGGCCGCCAAGCCGTCAAACCCGGAGACCCCTCCGGCAGCGAGTTGATTCGCCGCGTCCGGTCAGCCGACCCAGCCACTGTGATGCCGCCCCAGGAAGCGCACAAGAAGCTGGCCGAGGACCAGATCGAACGCCTGGCTAAATGGATCACTGAGGGCGCCGAGTACCAGCCGCATTGGTCCTTCATCCCTCCCCAGCGTCCTGGAATCCCCCCGACGAAACACCCTGAATGGGCTCGGAATGAGGTGGATGCCTTCGTCCTCGCGGCCATCGAAGGCAGAGGTTGGAAGCCCTCCCCCCCGGCCTCGCGAGAGACCCTCGTGCGCCGGTTGGCCTTGGACCTGACCGGCTTGCCCCCGACTCCCGGTGAGGTCGACGAATTCTTCAAAGACCAGCGGCCTGAAGCCTTCGAACTGCTCGTAGACCGCCTGCTGGCTTCGCCCCGCTTCGGCGAGCACATGGCCCGCTATTGGCTGGATGCGGCCCGGTACGGGGATACCCACGGCCTGCATCTGGATAACGAGCGCTCGATGTGGGCCTACCGTGATTGGGTCGTCAACGCGTTCAACCAGAATCTGCCGTTTGACCAGTTCACCATCTGGCAACTGGCGGGGGATCTGCTGCCTCAGCCCACTCGCGAGCAACTGGTCGCCTCGGGCTTCAACCGGTGCAACGTCACCACGAGCGAGGGCGGCGCCATCGACGAGGAGTTTCAGGTTCGCTATGCGGTGGATCGCGTGGAAACCACCTCCGCGATCTGGATGGGACTGACCATGGGGTGCGCGGTCTGCCACGACCACAAGTTGGACCCCATCACCCAGAAGGAGTTCTACCAAGTCTCCACGATCTTCAACAACCTCACCGAGAAGCCGATGGACGGCAACGCCCTGCTCCCGCCGCCCACCC
>CAYYMW010000017.1:0-35403 GCA_964472515.1 uncultured Verrucomicrobiota bacterium
TTTCTATCAGGTTCAGGGGCTCAATGCGCGAAAAAACTAGGGGGAGTCTTTCAGGTCATCAGCCGCCGCTACGAGCGCGGTTCCATCGTTCTGACCACCAACAAGCCCTTCAAGCAGTGGGCCTCCATTTTCAACAACGACAGCACCATTGCCTCGGCCGTCCTGGACCGTCTCCTCCACCACGCCGAGACGGTTGTCATCGAAGGCGCCAGCTACAGAATGAAGGATCAAATCGGACCGTGAACCAGCCCCAGCTACGCGGATATTCGCACCGCCGCGACCGGAATTTCAAAGCGGCGGTTTTCCTCCACCTTCACGCCGCCGTCCACAGGTGCCAGGCCAGGTAAAGGCCCAGTTCACATGGCGGTGACCGCCGGCCGGCAAAATCACGGAGTCAGCGGCGGTGATGCCGTCGCCGGAATTCATGATGACGTGCGGCGTCCCGAAAGCGTCCACGTCATAGACAGCGAATCGGGCGGGGCTACGCACGGCCCGCAAACTCACCCTCACTGGTCGGCGGTGAACAGCCCGGAGGGAAGCTCTTCCGTGCCGAAGCCCAGGAACACGAGAGACGGGTTCTGCACTTGAGGCAGGATGTAAACCGGCGATCCGACAGCGCCCAGGAACGCGAAGGCGGGGTCCGCGGGCAACGTAGTGCGGGCGGCCAGGCCCACCTGCAGGACGGCCTCCTGGGGGCGTATTCGGCGGGCGGGTCGGCCCCGTGCTGGCCAATATGGAGATTCCACGCGTCGTCCTCATAGACGATGCCGACATCCGTATCACCATTGGTCAAGATGGTTTCCGCGTTGAGGTTGCGTGCCGCCGCGAGCAAGGCAGCCAGCCCAAGCTGGCCGACGGAGGCAGGGGACAACGACTTAAGGACGGATCTTCTCATGTTTGTTTAGCTTGGATTTTGATGTTGCTGGTTTGTTTCTTGGTCACGACCGTGACCGTGGCCGTCGCCCTCGAACGCTCCGACGAAAATAGACACCCCCAATCCTGCCAACAAAGCCAGCGAGAGCCGTAGTCGGTCGTGCGCGTGGAAGTGCAGTTCGGGCAGCAGGTCGCTGCACGCGATGCAAAGGAATCCCCCCCGCGCAGAAGGCCAGCGCGCAGCCCAACAGGACGTGGTTTGCTTGCGCCGCTTAGCCCACCCCCAGGAAGTCCAGCGCCACGCCCAAGGGCGCGATCAGCGCGATGGTGATGTTCATCACCCGCCGCAGCGTCGCCGAGCAACCGCTTGACTGCATCAGCGTGATCACCGCCAGCGCATCGAACGGTTTGTGCAGGATGACGGCCTACGCGGTCCCCAAACCGACCGAGCCCACGCCGGAACGGGATTCAGCCATGGCCGCCGCCGCGAATGCCAGGCCGTCGAGCAGGGAGTGGAAGCCGAGTCCCAGACTGACCCCAGCCCACGAGAGTTTGTGTGTGGCACCCGGCAAGTCATCGGGAGCCGAGGCGGCCGCGTGGTTGTGTCCACAACCTGCGCCGTGTCCTTGACCTGAGGCAGCGTCGTTGGGCACTCCGTGCTGGTGGTAATGGAAGGCGCGTTGGAGGAAGAACATCACGAGGAAGCCGCCCAGCGCCCACCCCATGGCCCATCCACGGAATGCGTTTCCCCGATCGCGTGCGGGATGAGATGCAGCAGCGCCATGCCAAGCCTCAGGCCGGTAATGAAGTTAATGGCGGTTTGCAAGCGGGTGTGAGTGAGGTGGATCAGCGAGGGCAGCCCGCCACCAGACAGCGAGGCCAGGAAGACCAGCGCACAGTAAATCGCCAACATAAGTGCCGGAGAGAGGAAGGAGTCGTTCATGCGAGTGCAGGGTTGGCAGGTTCAGGCGCACGGTGATGGGTGTGGCCCGGGTTCGCGCAGCCTTCCGGACAGACGCCTGATGCTGATGCGGTCGCATTCGCAGAGTGCGGCTCCAGTTCTTCACCTTGGCGTACCAGACGAAAGCTGTTGAACACGACCAGCAGCGAGCCAGCCACGTGAAAGAGGGCCGCGATGACTGGGTTGACGTATTTCATCGCGGCCAAGATCAGTCCGCCCAGGACGAAGCTGAGCCCCAACAGAAAGTTCTGGTTGATGACTTTGCGGGTTTGGCGAGAGAGACGGAGGAGGAAGGGCAGCCGGCGAAGATCGTTGTTCATCAACGCAATCGTGGCGCTGTGGATGGCCACCTCGCAGCCCGCCGCGCCCATCGCGATGCCCAAGTCGCCAGCGGCGAGCGCAGGGGCGTCGTTCACACCATCGCCCACCACGGCCACACGATAGCCCTTGCTTTTGACCTCCCGCACGAAGTCCACTTTGTTCTGCGGCAGACACTCGCCCACGAATTCCGCGCAGCCGATCTCGCGTGCGACACGCGCCGCGACCGGCTGGCGGTCGCCACTGACCAGAGCGATGCGGCGCACGCCCATCTGCTTGAGTTCGGCGAGCGACTCGCCCGCTTCAGCGCGCGTCTGATCCTGCAAGCCCACCCAGCCCAGGCAGTGACCGTCGCGCGCCACGAAAATGAGGCTCCAGCCTTCCGCTTTGGTCAGGTCCACCGACGCCAGGAAATGTCCGTCCACGCCATTATCCTGGAGCCACTGCGCGCGGCCAATGACGACGGGTGAGCCAGCCACGCACGCTTTGATGCCGCGCCCGGCAATTTCGGTGAAGTCGGCGACGTTACTGAGTGGTACCCCGACCTCTCCCGCAAGCCGGCCCAGAGCCCGGGCGGCCGGGTGGTTGCTGTATTGCTCGGCGGACGCGGCCACGCCCAGCAATTCCGCCGGGGTAATTTCGCCCAAAGGTGCGAGTCGGCTGACCGCGAGCTGCCCGGTCGTGAGCGTGCCGGTTTTGTCGAAGACGAAGGCGTTGATGTTCGCGACCAATTCAATGTCACCCACGTTCTTGATGAGGATGCCGAGCCGGGCAGCGGCCGAGAGCGCTGCCACCATCGCCGTGGGCGTCGCCAGCACGAAGGCACACGGACAGGAGACGATGAGGATGGAGACAACGCGGCTCAAATCCTGCGTGAAGGCCCAGACCAACGCGCCCACGACCAGCACCAGCGGCGTGTAAAAGCCCATGTATTGGTCGATGATGCGGGCGATGGGCGTCTTGGTCTTCTCCGCCGCCAGAATGAGGTCATGCACCCGGCCCAGTGTGGTGTCGTGCCCCGCGTGCGTAACGCGGATTTTGAGAGCACCTGTCAGGTTGACGGTGCCGGCGAAGACCCCATCACCCGCCTTCTTGTCCACAGGCAATGATTCGCCAGTGATGTTCGCTTCGTTCAAGGAGCTTTGGCCGTTGGTGATGATGCCATCGGCGGCCACGTAGTCGCCAGGCCGCACGCGGATGTGGTCGCCCACGGCCAGGTGTTGGACGGCGACTTCCTCCTCCTGCTGGCCGCGGACGCGGCGCGCTTTGGCAGGGGTGAGTTTGATCAGCAAATGGATGGAAGCGAGCGCGCCCTCGGCGGTGCGAGTTTCAATGATCTGGCCGAGGAGCATGAAGAACGACACGATGCCCGCCTCCTGGTAATGCTGCGAGGCGAACAGGGCCATTACCGCCAGCGCCACCAGCACATTGGTGTTGACGGCACCACCGCGGAGATCTTTAAAGGCGACCCAAACAATTGGCAAGCCGAGAATCGCCGCGCCCAACAGTGCGCTGCAGGCGGCCACCGGGCCGCTGCTTTCGAACAGGCGCTCTACCAGAAACGAATTGATGACAAATACGAGCCCCACAAGGGTTTTCCCGAGCTGGACCGGGAAATGGGAATGGTGCTCACCACAATGGCACGCTTTGCCGGGTGCGTGGTTGTGCAGATGTTCCGCGTGGGAGGTGATTCGCATGGCGTGATGGGTTGAGTTTGGATTCATCAGCGGCCGCGGAGCTTCCGGGAGCGAGGGCCGGCTGTCGTCGCTGGGTCAAACACCACTTCGAGTTGCTCCAGGTACTTGTCTGGATTCAAACGTGGACCAATGAAGACCGCGACTGGTTTGGGCCTGGCTTTGCCATCGTAAGGTTCGACGACGTGCCGGCCTTGCACATAGTGGAAGCTGAAGAATTGCCGGCCGCAGCCGCGCAGTCGCACGAAGCCCTTGGCCCGGACCACTTCCGCGGGATCGAGCCCGTCCAAAAACTCTGTAAATGCCGGACCGTGCGCGGCTCGGGTGAACTGAAATCCGCAGGTCTGGTAGGACTGATGCGCGTGCCGAACGCTCCGACGTCGGCGCATCGCCGCAGCCACGCCGCTGGCATTGCCATTGCCGTCGCCGGTGTGCAACAGGGCCAGCGGCTCCGGCGTGCATGCCGGCAGACGAAAGACCCGGGCGTGCGGATTGAGCCGGCGGACGGCGGTTTCCACACGCGCCACTTCCCCCGCTGCCAGGCAGTCGCACTTCGACAACAGCAGCCAGTTGGCAAAGCGGATTTGCGCCCGCCACAGGCCGGCGTCCATGCCGTCCAGACCCGGACGGGCCACCGCCTCGGCATCCACCACGGTGATGACGCCGTGCAGGCGCACACGTTCCATCAGCGCCGGATCGTGCAGCAGCTCGATCGTCGCCGCCGGATCGGCGAGGCCGGAGGTTTCCACCACGATGGCGCGGACGCGTCGGCTGTTCGTCAGCGTGGTGATGGCGTCGCCGAGGCTTTGCTCATCGGAGCAACAGATGCACCCGCCGCCAATTTGTTCGAGCGGCAGGTCCGGCTGGGCCACCAGCAGCGAATCCACGCTGACCGGGCCGAAGTCATTCATCACCACGCCCAGGCCACAGGTGCGGTGCAGGCCGCAACTGAGCCAATGGCGCAGCAAGGTGGTCTTGCCCGAACCGAGAAAACCCGTGAGCAGGAGGAGCGGAACGCATGTGGGGGAGGATTCCATTCGGGTCTTCATGCGCGCAGGTGTTGGTCGGCGTGCTGTCGCAGGGTGTCAGCGTCGAGGCCAATGCCCACCATAACGGCGAGGGTCAGCCCGCCAGGGGGTGCGATGGGTAATTCGGCAAAGGACGACGTCTCCTCGACGCGTTGGAAGTAATGGTAGCGATCGGGTTGGCCAGCCAACTCGACCACGCCCTTGGTGCGGAGCACGGAAGCCGGGAGTGAATCCAGCCAGCCCAGCAGCCGCTCGCGCGGCACTTGCCGGGGCACCTCTAGTTGCAGGGCCGTGAAGCGATGGGCCAGGTCGTGGGCGGAGCAGGCGTCGCCGGACGCGCCTCCGTGGACCGGCAACAGCGAAAACAACCGCTGGCTTGGCGAGGCACCAGTCTGCCCCGGCAGAGCCGGCAGCCGGGATTCGCTCTTCCGCAGGCCCGGCACGAGAAAGCAAAAACCGGCAGGAAGGTTCGCAGCCTCGCCGTCCACCCGCCGCACCACTTCCGCCACCAGCGCCTCGGCATCCACCACCCGCGCGCGCGGATTCAGCCGAGCCACCTCGTCGTGGACTCTCTGCTGGCAGGCGGTATCCACGGCGTCCAGCCAGGTGAAGAGCAGATGCGTGGCCGGGCGAACCTGCATCCGTTCCAATTCGTTGTCGTGGTGACGTTGCTGCCAGTGCTTGGCGTCCACCAAGGTCACTTGCAACAGCGTGTGGAAGCGCCGGCCCGCGGGCGTGACCAGCAAGGCTTCGACGAGAGGCAGCGGGTCAGTCGTTCCGTTGGTTTCGACGAGCACGACATCGCGACCGTCGAACTCAAAGTCCGCCAGGGTGTCCAGCAACGCCTCCCGCGCGTCGCAGCAGACGCAACTGCCGGTGAGGGGCCGGATGTCGTCCACCAGGTCGCGCAGGGTGGCACTATCCAAGTTCGCATTGGCGTAGTCGTTCAGCACGACGTGCGGTCGAACGCCCGCCGCTTTGAGCAGGGGCAGGACGCGTCGAAGCAGCGAGGTCTTGCCCGAACCGAGAAAGCCGGTGAGCAGGATGAGTGGGGTAGTCGAGGGAGTTTGTTCTATCATGGTTTGGAAATGGGATTGTTCGTCTTTGCGTTGCTCGCTTGTGGAGTTGTCTGGGGAAACAAGCGGGCGCGAACGTCTTGTTCAATTTCTAGCAGCGAGGCCATCTGGACGTTGGCTTGGCCCGCATTCCTGACGGAATAGAATTCCCACACTCGGCGTGCGAGCAGCGCGTAACCGTTGGCTACGTCATCCTCGCCGTACGCGCGTGCGCGCAGGTAATGCCCGATCATGCCTTCGAGCACGGAGCGAACCCGGGAAGGATTCGCGTCGCGGAGTTCGCTCGTGATTCCAGCCACCACGAATTGATCGAGGTCATGACCGGCGGGAATGACATCGCTAAAGTTGGTGCGCGTGTAGTTGAACCAGTACGCCGCCTCGCGCTGGCGGCTATTCGCGTAGAGATGGTAAATGGCGGCCTTGAGAAAATTCTTCTGACCGCGTGAAATGTAATCCCGCTTGTCCGGCTCGGACTGTTTCATCTCCTCATAGGCGCGGTTCGCATTGGGAATCATGTCGAGGTTCGGCCCGAAGTCCACGCGACGGTCAGGGTGTTCGATAAGTCTGCCGCGCAAAAACGCAGCCTGCATCGTCTGCCAAATGACGCGCCGCAACGACAACATATCGAACGCGCTGCCCTTGGCCCGGCTCAAACCCAGAGCAGCCCAGTAAATGGCGTGCGCCTCCGGCATCCGCCAGTCGAGCGGCCCGTATTGTCCATCCACCTGCTTCATGAACGCCGGATCGAGCCTGTATTGCTCGCGTAGAACCCGTGCCTGACGGCGTTCGTCGTCGGTCTGCGGGTTCAACATCTCGTCCGGCGTGGCATTGGTGCCGAGCACCGCATACATCTCCGCGATCCATTGTTGCTTGTAGAAGTTGTGCGCGAGGTCGGTGTACTTGCCCATCTTGTCCTGGAACATCCACGCGAGCTCGCGATGCAACAGCGGATCACGCGGATTGTAACGCAGCCCCTCATCCCGCAGCATTTCCATGCCGCTGCGCACCCACAGCCAGCGATCTGCCGGCTCGGTGTATTTCACGGAGATGTTCCAAGCCATGTTCCAGGCCCGCATTGCCCACACCTGCGAGAACTCCGGTTGCAGCTTCGTGATCCAGTCGGACAACGTGTAGAGCTCAAAATACCTTTCCTCCTGCTGCAATTGGTCGGCGCGAATCCAGAGCACGTTCGCCACGATGCCTCGAAAGCCGCCGCCTGCCGCGGTGACGAACGCCAGCAACGGCGGCGCGTTTTGCAGTTCCACCGGCAACGTCACGCCCAACTGATCGCGTTGCGTTTGAATGCCGCGCTGGGAAATGAACAACACGGGCAACATCGCCACGGCCAGGAACGCCAACGGCCACTTTTTGGTCTGGGGCGAAAGCGTGTTCATACGGCCACCTGTTCGCGGGCCAGTTCCCGGCGGTTGAAGATGAAAATCCCTGCTGCCGCCGTCAGCCCGCCGCCCAGTAGAATGATTCGCGCCACGGCATCCGCCAGCTGCGCCCACGTGATCGTGCGACCTTCGCTCAATCGCTCGATCGGCGACACCGAGGTCAACGTCTGGGTGAGGGCGTGCAGCACCCGATACACCGGCAGCGCCACGCCGTCCAACGCGCGCGAGTTCGCAGCGCCCGTTTCGTGATCCGTGCCCAGCAGCGTGCCGTCTTCCAGCACGCCGCCGAAGGTGTTGCCCGACACCGCCAGCAGCAATAGCGTCATCGCCAGTAGTGACGCGATGATGAATGACAGGAATGAAGCCGCCGCCAATCCCGACGCCGTCAGCAAAGCCAGCCAGCACGCCACGACCAGCAAGGCGCGCACGTAGTTGCCGGCGAAGCCACCTTCCGGAAACAAGACTTCCAGTCCATCTTCCAGCGGGAACAGCAGCGTGTTCGGATCGCGGTTCTCGCATTCAATGTGCAGCCTTCCGTCCGAACCGATCAGGTCTGGCGGAATCGCGAACTCATGAAAGACCATGCTCGTGAGTTGCTTCGGAATGCGGGCAAATCGTCCCGACTCCACATTTCCAAGCACCCAGACGGTTTGATAGCTGGTGTCGTTCTTCAACGATGCCGTGTGAAACTTCACGCGCAGATGGAGTGGCTGGCCCGTAAGCCGCGTGCGGTGCGCGGCAAGGTCCACGTCCCACATGCGCCGGTAATTGGGTGCAACGGTTTCCTGCCGGGCGCGAAGCTGGTCGCGGATTTCGCGTCGCACCATTGCGGGATCAAGGTCGGCCAGATTTTCCTCCTGCTGCCGCCGGGCAAAGACTTTCTCCACGTCCGCCTCCAGATCCACGACTGGTTCACGCGCTGAACCGCGCGCCACCAACACCTCGCGCGCGAGCACTTGCTGCTGGTCCGTCGGCAGTTTGCGCGACTGCCACTGCAACATGCCGTAAGCAATGCCGCCGGCGAGAGCGAGCAGCACGATGTTGAGCGTCATGATACCCAGCCAGCGGCCGAGCCAGATTTGCCAACGCGCCGCCGGCTTGACCGCGAGCAACTGGAGCTGGCCCGGATCGACATCCGTCGCGTGTGTGCCGCAGGAAATCCAAAGGCTGGCGAGGCCCATCAAGCCGATGCACAAATACAGACTGTAAGTCATCAGTACCTGGGCAAACATGCGGGCGGTTCCATTGTGTTTGATGAAGAAGGGCAGTAGCGCCACGCACGTCAGCAGCACGACCGCCAGCGCGATAACCACGCGCAAGCGCTGTGCCGCCTTTACAGTCAGCCACGCGACGGCGAAGAGGCGTTGGAGGTTTGGCTTCACGACTTGGGCGGGTTCAAGAAGGACGACAGTTTCCCCTCCGCTTGTTTCAGCGCCTCGGAATCATCCGCCAATACAGGAGCGGGTGCTGGTTGGGCCGGAGCACTTGGCGCTTCCGCCTGCGTCAATGCAGCCAGCGTACTTTCGTCCGGCTTGGGTCCTGCCGGTTTGACCATTTCCGCCCGGGCGGGCGGCGGGGCGATTTCTGTCAGTCGTTCCAGCACTTTCTCCCCGGCGGACGGCACGGACGCAGTCGCCTGCAAATACGCCGCCACGCGGTTGCCCGCCGTCGCGCCGGAGGTGCTTTGCGTACTGGCGCGGGCGCGATTCACGACGCTGATGAAGTAGCTTTCCAGATTCTGCGTCGGAGTTTCCACGCGCACGGCCTCCGGTGCGGCCTCGCGCCGCATCACGGCCAGCACTTCCTCGACGAGCGAGCGCGACAACGCGGGCGTCGTGAACCGCAACGAGTCCGGCTTGGCGAGCAATTCCCGCAACTGGCCGGACGATTGAATTGTCCCGCCGTAATAGATCACCACGCGGTCGCACACATCCTCGACATCGGCCAGCAAGTGACTGCTGAGAATGATCGTTTTGCCCCGCCGCGCGAGCGCTTGGATGACATCCTTCACTTCGCGACAACCAACCGGATCAAGCCCGGCGGTCGGTTCATCGAGGATGATCATCTCCGGATCGTTGATCAGAGCCTGCGCCAGACCTAGGCGGCGTTGCATGCCTTTAGAAAACTCTCCGACCCGCCGCGTGCCCGTGCCTTTCAATCCCACCATTTCGAGCAACTGCTCCATGCGCAACCGCCGCTCCTCCGCACTCAGAGCGAACACGTGCCCGTAGAAGCTGAGCGTCTCCACCGCCGTCAGGTAGCGGTAGAGATACGATTCCTCCGGCAGATAGCCGATGCGCTCCTTCGTGGCGATGTCGCGCGGCGAGCGGCCGAGCACCTCGACGTAACCGCTGGTCTGATACAGCAGCCCGAGCAGAATCTTGATGGTGGTGGATTTACCCGAGCCATTGGGCCCGAGCAAACCAAAGACTTCGCCCCGGTGGATGTCAAAATCCACGCCGTCCACGGCGCGGGCCTTGGGGCGACCCCAGATGTCCTTGAACACCTTGGTCAGGCCGCGCACGGCGACGACGTTCTCCGTGGCGGCAGGCATCTTGCCGCCCGGACCAGCGCTCGAATCTGCAGCGGTATTCATGCTTGGAATGGTCTTCTCCAGATGACGATCCCTTCGCCGGGCTGGAAGCCCTGCTCTACGGCAGGCAGGATGCCCGTCGCAACGGAAGCCTGTTCATTCGGCGTTTCCAGTTTCATGCAGTTTGCGGTTTCAGTTCCACAGCAGCGGGAGGAGGGGCCTTCTCCGGCGCGGCGATCAAATCGAGTTCTTCGCCCTGCCGTACGAGGCGAGCGCTGTTGAACACCACCATGAGCGAACCCGCGTTGTGCAAGACAGCTGCAACGATCGGGTTCAAATAGCCCAGCGTCGCGGCCGTCAATCCGCCGATGATGAAGAACACGCCGATGAGAATGTTCTGGTTAATGACGATGCGCGTCTGCCGCGAGAGCTTCACAAGGAACGGCAGGCGCCGCAGGTCGTTGTTCATCAGCGCAATGGTCGCGCTGTGGATCGCCACCTCGCTGCCCGCTGCGCCCATCGCGATGCCGATGTCGCCACTGGCGAGGGCCGGAGCGTCGTTCACGCCGTCGCCCACCACCGCCACCCGATAACCGCGCTCCTTCACCTTCTTCACATAAGCCACCTTGTCTTGCGGCAGGCAATCGGCGGCGATTTCCTCGCAACCGATTTCCTTCGCCACGCGCGCCGCAACCGGCTGGCGGTCGCCCGTGACCATCGCAATGCGCTTCACTCCGGCGGCGTGTAATTCCTCCAAGGCAGACGCAGCCTCCGGGCGACGTTGATCCTGAAAACCAATCCAGCCGATGAACACGCCGTCGCGCGCGACGAACAACAAACTAAATCCCAGCGTCTCGTCGAGGTCGCCGACTTTCATGGACGCTTCCGGCACGCCGTGGTCCCGCAACCATTGTGCCCGTCCGACCAGAACGTGGGCACCCTTTACTTGGGCTGTGATGCCGCGGCCGGCAGTCTCGGCACACTCATGCGGCTCGACCAAGGGAACGCCGACCTCAGCCGCGACCGTTTGCAACGCCTTGGCCACAGGATGATTGCTGTATTTCTCCGACGACGCCGCGAGTTGCAGCAAAACGGAGGCGTTCACTCCTTCGGCGGGAGCAAGGCGCGACACGGAGAGCTTTCCAGTTGTGAGCGTGCCGGTCTTGTCGAAAACGAAGGCATTGATCCGCGCGGCGAGTTCAAGGTCGGCGATGTTCTTGATCAGAATGCCCAGCCGCGCTGCCGCCGAGAGAGCGGCCACCATCGCGCTCGGCGTGGCAAGCACGAAGGCGCAGGGACACGCCACGACCAGCACGGTGATGACGCGGTTCAAATCATGCGTGAAGACCCAAATCAAGGCGCCGAGCGCCAGCACGAGCGGCGTGTAGTGGCTCATGTATTGGTCCATTAACCGCATGATCGGGAGCTTGGTCTGTTCGGCGGCCAGGATCAATTCACGTACGCGGCCCAGGGTGGTGTCCTGCCCGGCGCGGCTGACGCGCAGTTCCAGAACACCGGTGAGATTGATCGTGCCAGCGAAGACTTCATCGCCCGGGTTGCGATCCACCGGCAGCGATTCGCCGGTGATACTGGCTTGGTTGAGGGAACTCGCACCGGAGGTGATGACTCCGTCAGCGGGAATGTTGTCTCCGGGCCGCACGCGGACGATGTCGCCCACCGCGAGTTGGTGCGTGGCGATTTCCTCCTCGCCCGTGGCCGTGACGCGTCGCGCCTTGGTGGGCGTGAGTTGGATCAGAGATTCAATTGAAGCCCGCGCACCCGCAGCGGTGCGGGTTTCGATGATTTCGCCGATCAACATGAAGAACGAAACCACGCCGGCCGTTTTGTAATCACCCGTCGCAAACGATGCCAGCACGGCGAGACTGACGAGTTCGTTGATGCTGACCTGCCCGCGCATCAGATCGCGTGCCGATGTCCAGAGGATCGGGGCGGCGAGAATGACCGCGCCGAGGAAGGAACTGATGCCGGCGACGCCCGCGCCGCGCGGGAAGAACCATTCGACGAAATAGGCGTTCAGGATGAACAAGGCGCCGAACAACGTCAGTTGCAGGCGCGCGGTGGATTCGCCGGGGTTAGCGGACGCAGTCTCGGTATCGCGATTCAGAAGAGTGGTGACTTGCATGAGGCATCAGGGATTGGCGACGGTGTTGGTCTTGGCCCGCGCGGGTTCGCGGTTGAGTTGCAGGCGCACCTCATGCGGCTGGCCGGGATTCGCGCGCGGCAGCAGAAAAGTGTCCTGCGCCCCGCCGACTACCGTTTCCATCGTTTCCGCCAGCAAGCGGCGTTTGAACAACCCCGGCTCGGCGCGGTAGTGCGGGAGTTGCTCGAAGAAGAACCTGGCCTGACTGGACACAGCGAGGACAAGTTTGTTGCTCGCGGTGAGCCCTTCATTCATCACGGCCTGCGCCTGCCCGCCAGCCCTGAGCGTCACTTCATTCGCGTAGCCGCGGGCTTCGTTGATCTTCTGGCTGCGCTCCTGTTCCGCCGCCAGCACGGCCTCGAACGCTCCACGCACGTCCACGGGCGCGACGACCTGCACTTCGAACGGGTCGAGCGTGACGCCGAGTTGATGCCGCGCAATTCCTTCGGCCATCTCGGCCAGGACCGCATCGCGAAACGCCAGCTTGTCCCGGTAGATTGCCGATTCGGCGGTGATCCCCGAGGCGGCGTGGAGCAAGGCGCTGTTCAACAGCGATTGCAGCACATTCGACGCGCTGCCGAACCGGAAGGCGTATTGCCACGGATCGGAGATGCGATACTTCAACGTCGCGCGCGCGTGGAAGATATTGCCATCCCCCGCGAGCAGATAACCGTCCGCACCCGGGGTCAACGTGCCTCGCGGCGGCGGCTCTTCCCCGCGCGCCTGTTGTTCCGGCGTGACGGCATACCAGCCGATCGTCGAGGTCACCGTGTGGCTTTGCCCGGCGGGCACGCGGACAATTTCATCCACCGGATACGGAAACGCCCAGTGCAATCCGGGTTTCAACAATTGCGTCGCGCCCGTGCCCACGGGTTTGCCGAAACGCAATACGAGCGCTACCTCGTTCGGTTCGACGGTGAAGACGCCCGAGAAAACGACCACGACCGCCACCAGCGCCATCAATACTTTCAGAATGCGCAGGCTGCTGCGCAACGCGTCGTTCAACGCGCGTGAACCGGCGTCCTCCGGCGGCGGGACAGGATGAGTGTCAGTAGCGTTCATGGCTTCGTGGCGACAGGTTTTGCCGTGGCCGCCGGCACGAGCGATTCAGCTTTGAGCAGATTGAACGGCGGGGTCTGGGGATCGAGCACCAGCGTGCTGCGTTCCTTGAGGGAGTTGCCGAGGGCGCTGAGCTGGATGAGGAAGCTCGCGAGCTCCGGCTCTTGCTGGAACACGGCGAAGTTCTTCGCGGCTTCGGCCTCCGCCGCCCCGCGCAGTTTCATCGCCTCGGCATCGGCCCGGGCGAGCATTTCCTGCTTCACGCGGTCCGCCTCGGCACGAATGCGAATGGCTTCGGCTTCACCTTCGCTCTGGAATTGTTTCACCAGTCGCTGCCGTTCGGCGCGCATCCGGTCGAACACCTTGCTGGTGATGCTTTCAGGCAGGCCCAGTTGTTTCACGCCGAGCATCGTGACGCGAATGCCGTAGTTCGTGGCGGTCTTACCCTGGATGATGGCGAGCATCTCGGCCTCGGCCTGCTGGAGTTTCACGCGCGATTTGTTCGTGGAGATCAAATCCCCGAACGTGTGCTGGCCGATGACGGCATTCTTCGCGTCGCGCACCACGCCTTCCAATGCCTGTTCGGCGCGGGTCATGTCGCCCTGGGCGAAACGTTCAATGAACAGGCGCGAATCGGCGATCTGCCAGGCGGTGAATGCGCTGACAATAAGGCTGCGTCCATCCGCCGTGGTGGTCTGCTCGAACTTGCGCTCGAACGTCTGCTGGCGGTTGTCGAACTTGTAGATCTTGTTTGCGGGCCACGGCCAGCGCAGGTAAAGGCCCGGCTCGGTGATGGCGCGGTCAAAGCGTCCGAACGTGGTGACGACCGCCACCTCGGTCTGCCGCACCTGAAACAGGAACAGCACGGAAACGAAGACGCTCAACACGAGCGTGGAGATAATGACAGTGAGACGGAGTTTCTTCATGGGATTATTTGCGTCCGGGAACGGGCACTTGCACGTCGAGCAGATCGGTGCGGAGCTTGTCCTCAAAATTTAGCCAGAACTGCTCCTGGCTGTTGGTCGTGGTGAGAATGAATTTGCGTGGTGATTGGAGTCCCGCGACGAGCGCTTCGTGATAGTTCCACTGATAATACACCTCCGGAGCGGCGTGGAACGCGGCCCGCTGGCTTTGAAAGCGCGCGGCCTGCGCTTCGGATTTCGCCACGCGCGCCACCGCGCTGGCCCGCTGTTCCAACACCCGTCGCTCGCCGTCCGCACGCGCCCGCGGCAACATGTCTGCGCGATACGCCTCCGCGCTCAGCACGCGCGTCTCGCGTTCCTGCGTGGCTGCGACCACCGCTTCATACGCCTCCGCGATCTGCACCGGCGGATGCACGTCCTGCAGTCCGACGAACAGGATTTCCACACCGAGGTTTTGGGCGTTGGCCTGTTGCTGGATCACATCGCGCAACTCCAGCGCCGCGCGCTGCCGGCCCGACGCCATTACGTCCTCCAGATCCACACTGACGAGATAACGCGTGACCTCACGCGTCGAGAGCAGCGGCAAGAACCGTTCACCTGCGCTATGGCTGCGCGCCCACGCGAGCAGGTTCGTGATGCGATACTGCACGGGAATGCTAACCGTGAGCAGATTCACCGGCACCGCCTGTTCGAGATTGTTGGTCCCGCCAGACTCGGCTTCGCGGCTGGCGACGAGCAGGTTGAACTCCTCCTTGTAGTGCGCGCGTGTCCACAACAGTGTGTTCTCCATTTCGAGTTTCCGATCGGGCACAAAGCCCACATTAAAGCTGCGCACCTCGGCGGTCGGATAAATGTGGGCGCGGTCAATCGGCCACGGCCATTTGCAATGCCATCCCGGCGCGAGCACCGGACGCGATTGCACAGGGCGACCGAAGCGTTCGAGCAACGCCTGTTCATGCGGCTCAAGAATCACGATGGTTGAGGACAACCAGATGATGAGCAGTTGCACGACAACCAGCCCGGCAATCGCCTGTTGCAGGTGGCGATAGAACCACGTCTCGGAAACCTTGAAACCGAACTGGTAATCGAGCGTTTGCGCGGCGGTGCGAACCAATCCCTCCGGCTGGCTCAACAACCCGAGCACCCGGCTTTCGTAAACCGGCTGCGCCTCCTTGCCTTTGACGCGCGGACAATAGATTTCCAAAACGAGATTCACCGCCGTCTCGATCGTCACCAACGCGAGGAGCACCACGAATCCGCGCGCAATCCAAAGGTCAGCGCGAGGAACATTGAAATAGTCCGCCGCCGCTGCACCCGCCACCAGCGCGGACAGCATCGCGCCGAGCAACAAATAGCTCGCGGCGGGCCGGGCGAGTTTCCGCCCTCCGTGTTGCGCGAGACCGGCGGCGTATTTGCCGAGCACAAAGAAGATCAACGCCTGCAAGCTGAACCACGCCAGCACGAGCATGGTCTTGTCGGCCAGCGGCGCGGCGGCTGCGCCAAGCTTGCGCCAGTACCACCAAGTGACGAGTCCCTCCGCCACGCACAGCAAGGCGGTCAGACCCGGAATGAAGAAGCGCTCGAAGTGCTCCCGCGTCCGACCGGCGCGAAGGTTTTCCGCTTTGGCGGCGAACAGGGCGGCGGAATTGTCTGCGCTTTGCAGTTCCTGGAACTCTCGGAGTTCGCGCGCTTCGCGCCCGCGCAACCAGACTTGCACTGCACTAAACGCGGCGATGATCACGCCGATGCTGGCAAAGATGGCGGCCAGTTGACCCGCGATTGACGCGCCCGTGCGCGCCACGAGCCACGCCGCTACCGCGCCGACCAGCAGCGTGAACAGGTTCACGAACGAATGGGATGAGGAGGAGTTTTCCATTTCAAGTCAGGTCGCGGTCTTCAAACAGCAGTGTGGCCAGCGCCAAGGTCAGCACGAGGTAAGCGGCGGCGTAACCGGCGGCACGTCCGACGTAGCTCCACGGAATCACACCTTCGCCCCCCAAAAGATCTGCCATCCAAAACACCTGCCAATTTGGCACCAGCATGTGCAGTGTTGTCGCCAGCCACGCGCCCGTGCGTGCGCCGCTGCCGAAGAGATAGTCGGACAGCAAACCGAGCAGGAATAATCCGGAGCAGACCAACAGCGTGGGAATCAGTGTGAGCCGCGTGCTGCAAGCCAGCGCCAGCGCCGCCAACAGTAGCAGCGACAACCACACGAGCGCTGCAGCAGGAATCAACCGCCAGTCCACCGCCGTGCCGAAGGATTGGATTGCGCCGGTGCGATCAAAAACGTTCGTCAGCGCAAATGCCAGTGTCATCGTGCCCACCAGCGCCACCGAGGCGTCGGCCAGAAACGGGCGATGGGCGAAGTAATTGGTTGCCGCGCCAATCAGAAACGCCGCCACCATCCCACCAGCGAAAATGCCGATTGCCACCCAATCCCACGAGCCGTAAGCGTCAAAGGCCATACGACTCGCAATCAAAGACGCGAGCAGCCCCACGTAAGTTTGCAGGCCAAGCGCGCCCGCGAGCCCGAGGAACTTCGCGAGCAGAAACCGTGTCCGTCCGACCGGCTTGGCCAGCAGTGACAAAGCTGTGCCGGACCGCAGTTCCTGCGCGATGGACAACGACGCGCTCAGGATGGCGTTGAGAAATCCCGCCAGCAGCAGCACCGACAGTGCGCTCGTTTTGACCATGCGCGGTTCTTCGCCAAAACCGAAATACGAGACGTTCGCCAGCATCCCGATCACGACCACCGTTCCCGTGAGCAGCACGAGATACAACGGCTGCCGCAGCAGCTCGCGGAGGCTGTTCCAGGCGATGACAAGAGCGGTGGTCATAATGGGTGAAAGAGGTTGAGTTCGCCGTTGCGAGTTCCAACGGCCAACCGGTCACCTTGGTGTGACCAACTCAACGCAACGATGCCACTCGACAACCGCGCGGCGTTGTGGTGGCGCTCGTCCTGCGCCGGGTGCCACACGAACACCGCGCCCTTCTCGCACCCGCTCGCGAGCAGCGGCCCCGCTGCCTGATAGTCCAGCGCCGCGACGCGCCCCGAATGTCCTTCGAGCTGGCGCGGCTTCGTGTTGGCGGGGCCTTTGCCGGATACGTCCCACACGATGACCACCGGCCCGCCGTCACTGGCCAGCCAGCGGCCTTCTCGGTCCCAGCTCAGATTCCGAATCTTGGAGGGATAACCGCTCATCTGGAGCGGTTCATTCTGTTTGGCGGGCAACCGGAAGAATGGAATCGTCCCTTCCTGCGTGCCGCCGCAGAGAAAGCGTGCGGTGGGATTCCAGGCCAAGGACAGGAAGGAGCCTTTCCAGGTGATGTCTTCGTAGGGTTGCGGTTCGCCGAGGCGCCAGGCGCGAATGCGCCCGTAGCAGGCGCTTGCGATGGCGCCGGAATCTGCCCGCCAGGCCAGCGCCGCCACGGTGCTTTCGTGCTGGCTGAACTCGAAGGCCAGTTCACCCCCGGGCCTCCACACGCGCAAATGCTTGCCCGCCCGCGTGGCGACCCAATCGCCATTCGGCGAGAACGCGGCCTGTTCCACCCAGCCCGCACCGCACGGCATCTGGCGCAGCAACGCCCCGGTGCCCGCGGACCATAGTTTCAGCCGGCCATCCTGCCCGCTCGTGGCGAGGCAATCGCCGCGTGGCGACCAGTCGAGGGAGAAGGTGCCCCCTTCGTGGCCGGCGAAGGCATGCACGAGGCGAAATGCTGCCGCGTCGAGGATCGCGCACGGCCCCGAGATGCCGGCCACGGCCAGGTGCCTGCTGTCCGGCGACCACGCGAGGTCCGCCACCGGATCACCAAACGAATGGGTCAGCGTCGGCTTCACGCGAGGCAGGCTTTGAAGCCGCGGTTGAGTTCCGCGCGGTCGAGGTCTTTTCCGATGAAGATGAGCTGATTGCCCGCCTCGCCGGCGTTCTTCCACGGACGGTCCAGTTTGCCGTCGAAGAGCATGTGAACGCCTTGGAAGACAAACCGGTTGTTCTGCCCCTTCACATGGATGATGCCCTTCATGCGATAGATGTCCGCACCCTTTTCGCGCAAGAGGGTCCCCAGCCAGGCGTTGAGCTTTTCCGCGTCCACGGGCCGTTTCTCCACGATGCCCACGCTCGTCACGGTGTCGTCGTGCGAGTGGCCGGCGGCGAATGCCTCGCTGTGGGTGGGCACCAGTTCCTGACCGTCGAGCGTGAAGCGCATGGCGAACTCGTCCGGCCGGTGCTGGGTGAAGAGCGCGTGGTGACCGGGCGCGAGCACCCGCGCGCGAAACGTGCCGCCGCTCACGCCAAATCGGAGCCGGCGCAGCGTGGTCCCGGCGGCGAATTGCGTGCCGGGCGCCTGCGGCACCGCATTCTCCGAGAAGCGCCGCACGGCCTCCTGCTTGGCCGCCTCCCACGCTTCGCCATCCACACCGGACACCGGCAGCAGGAGCAAGTTCATTTCCGGGTCCGGGCCGGAGGCGAAATGGAAATCGTGAGCGCCGGTCTCCAGCTTGAAGCGGCCGCCCCACTCGAAGGGCAGCTCGGGCTTCAGGAAGTCCGGGGCGAAGGCCAGCTTGCTGTCGAGATCGAATGCGCGGATTTCGAGCAACTCGGCCAGCGGCACGTTGGCGTTCTGCGCCCGGAAGAGGCGGGCCTGGGCGTTCATGGCGCGGACCCGTTTCTCCAGCCGGTCCAACTCCTCCGGCAGCACGAGGTCCGTTTTGTTCAGGACGATGCGGTCGGCGAAGGCGATCTGTTGCGGACACTCGGCGCATGTGTCGAGGTGCTGCCAGACGTGCTTGGCGTCCACGATGGTGATGATGGCATCGAGCCGGAACTGCTCGCGGACTTCCTCGTCCACGAAGAACGTCTGCGCGACCGGGCCGGGGTCGGCCAGGCCGGTGGTCTCAATGAGCACCGCGTCGAAACGGTCTCGGCGTCTGGCGAGGTTGCCCAGAATGCGGATGAGATCGCCGCGCACAGTGCAGCAGATGCAGCCGTTGTTCATCTCAAAGATCTCTTCGTCGGCATTGACGACGAGTTCGTTATCAATTCCGACCTCGCCGTATTCGTTTTCGATGACGGCAATGCGCCGTCCGTGACGCTCGGTGAGGATGCGGTTGAGCAGGGTGGTCTTGCCCGAGCCGAGAAAGCCGGTCAGGACCGTGACGGGGATCAGTGCATCTGCGGGGTTGTTGTTCATAACAGAGGATCAACAGACCGACGAGGTTGAGAATGCATGCGAATGACGGTTGTCGAGGCAATGCCGCAGTGCGGCGGCGCTGGCGAAGGCAGCGAAGGCGAACAGGACAATGGCCGGGCCGGGCGGCAGGTCGGCGGCGTTACTGGCAACCAACCCGGCCCCGGTGCAACTCACGGCCAGAGCCAGAGCCACGGCCGTGAGGGTGGACAGACTGCGGCCCAGCAGCGCGCCGGTCGCACCCGGCAGGATCAACATCGCCGTCACGAGCAGCAGGCCGACAACCTTCACCGACAGGATCACGGTGACGGCGATGAGCAGGATCAGCGCATAGCGCAACCGAGTGGTGGGCACGCCTGAGGCCCGGGCGAGTTCTTCATCGAAGGCCCATTGACCGAGCCAGCGCCAGTGCGCGAGGCAAAAGGCAGCGGTCACGAACGTCAAACCCACGAGTAGCCAACAGTCCACCGCGCTCACGGCCAGCAGGTTGCCGAAAAAGAAATGGTCAAGGTGCGCCGAAAACCGCTTCTTCGTGCACAGCAGCAGCGCGCCGAATGCGAACGCCGCGACATAACACGCCCCGATGGCGGTATCAGAGGCCACGCGCTGCACGCTGCCAAACCAGGCCATGCCTGCGGCCACCGCCACAGTGAATGCCAGGCTGATGGCATACACGCCCAGCGACGGCGTCAGCCCGGTTCCTAGGAGGACGATGCCCAGCGCCAGACCGCCGAGAGTCGCATGTGCAAGTCCGTCCGCCGAGAAGGCGAGGCGCCGCAGTACGACGAACGGTGAGAGCAAGGCACATGTCAGGCCGAGCAGCAGCCCGGCCACCGCGGCGCGCGTCAGGAACCCGTATTCCAGAAAACTGTGGAGCTGGAGCGTCATGTCAATTGGTTTTCAGGTGCGCGCAGCCCGTAGACTCGTGCCGGTGCGGGCGCAGTTCGTAGCGCTCCAGCTCGCAGCGGTAGGTGGTGCGTACGGTCTCTTCATCCAGGTGGTCGGCAGCGCCATGCCAATGCAGTTGAACCGCCAGGCAAGCGACACGGTGGGCGTGCGTCGTGACTAGGGGGATATCATGGCTCACCAGCACGATCGCCATGCCCTGCGCGGAGAATTCGCGTAACAGGTCGCAAAACTGGAGCTGTCCCTCCGTGTCCACCCCGGCGGTCGGCTCGTCGAGGAGCAAGGCCGCGGGTTCGTTCATGAGCGCCCGGGCCAGCAACGCGCGGCGTTGCTGGCCTCCGGAAAGGTGCAGGAACGGTGCATGGGCGCGATGTGCGAGCCCCACGCGGTCCAACAGTTCGTCAGCCCGGGCTAGAACCCGGCGGCGTTGTGAACCAAACAGCGGAAAAGCGCCGCGTGCACCCTGGCGGACGATCTCCCGTGTGCTGAATGGGCACGAAGGATCCGCTCCGCTCCGTTGCGGCACATAGCCTGGCGCGCAGTGTCTATGCCCTGCCGTCAGCCACTCTACGCGGCCGCTCGTCGGGGGTAGGACCCCCAACATCACGCGCAGCAGGGAGGTCTTACCCCCGCCGTTGGGCCCAATGACGCCCAGGAACTCACCCGCATGCACGTCCAGAGAGAGTCCCGCCAGGATTCTCCGCCCGGCCAGGTCCAGCGACACGTCGCGCAGCTTTAGCAATACAGGATGAAGAGGAGGAGTGCTCATGGCTGGCTGCCGAGGACCCGCCGAAGGGTATCGAGGTTCTTTCGCTGCCGCTCGATGTAGGTGGTTTCCGGCGCATCGGGCAGGATGGTCTCGCAGGGGTCGAGGCGTTCGATCCGGCCACCGATTTCCTGGGCGATGATGCGGGCCGGCGCATCCGGGAGCTGGGGCTCGGCGAAGATGGTCTTGAGGCCGGCTTTGTTCATGAGATCGACGAGCGCCCGCAGGTACCCCGCGGAGGGCTGATCGCCCGGGAACAGTTCCACCACGCCCACGGCTTTCAGACCGTAACGGTCGAACAAGTATCCGAATGCCCCGTGAAACGTGACGATGTCTCGACGGGTCAGGCTGGCGGTGGCGGCTGTGAAGTCGGCGTCGAGTTGTTGGAGTTCGGTCCCCAATCTCTTGGCGTTCGCAGCGATCACGGTGGCATGGGCGGGATAGATGGCTTGGAGTTCCGCGGAAAGGCGTTTCACGATTTGTACGGCGCGAACTGGATCGAGCCAGACATGCGGATCGATGTCCTCCGCGCCGTGGTGCTCATGGTCGTGCGGGCGGTGGTCATGAGCGTGATCGGCTGCGAAGTCCGCGAGGGCCGCCTCTCCCATGGGGCGGGTGGACATCCCGTCGGTCACCACGATGCGCTTGGCCCGCGACGCGTTGCGCGCAATGCGGTCCAGCCAGACATCCATGCCCAGCCCGAGCATCACCACCGCATCGGCCTGCGCGATCTCTTTCACCATCGTGGGCGTGGCTTCCACCCCGTGGGGGTCGGCCCCGGGCGGCACGAGGCAGACAACTACAATGTTTGTGCCGCACAAATGCCGTGCGAAGTCATAGAGCGGATAGAAGCTGGCGATGACGACCGGTGTTCCGGGCACGGACTCAGTGCGCCTGCAACTCGTTTGCACTAGGAGGAGAATCAAGCTGGCTCCGATGAGGAATAATAGGTGCCTTTTCATATTGAGGTGAGAGACCTGGTTTCCACGACGTGCTCACAGTCCATCTGGTAAATCCCGATGAGGTAATTGTTGTTACGAATTGCGCCGACGTGAAATGTGCCCAGCACGCAAACCGGAATATCCCTCATGAGTGTGACGCCTTTGCCGGAGGTGTTGACGATGATGATTTCGTTGATGCGCGGCATCCGGCCGTAGCAACAACCCATCGTGTTCGGGAGCAGCATGAAATCCGTCACCAAGCGCTCTCTCCATTTGACCGGCAGCATATAACCGGTCAGCGCGACGGCTTTCCCATTGAGCGCCTTGACGTCCGGGGGAATGTGGTCGAGCGCCTGCGCGGTGGCGGTGCTTGGGCTGGCGTCCGGACGGATCATCTCCTCAGTCACTTCGAACTCGAAACCAGCTAGTTGCTGGAACGTGGCGGTGCGATAACGGCCGCCGTCAATCGTCACTTCGGAGCGCGCGGCATTCGTGACTGCGGAGGCCAGCGGGATGCCGACAACGTTGCCTTTGCCTGAGAGAAAGTTGGTGGGCACGAACGCCTGATTCGTCAAACCAACCAGATTTGTTTCCGTGGTGACGGAGAGATTGAGTTTGTCGCCGCGCAACACCTGAGTGGCGACGGCCCGCGGTGTCAGGCATGGCGGCGCAATGCTGAAAAGCAGCACTCCGAGCCCCAGCCCCAAGACGAGCACAGCCCCGGCCATCCATGCGGCTCGACGGTTCGCCCGCGCTTCGGCAATCTGGCGGCGTTTACTTCTCCGCGCCTTCATCGCTGCCTTTCGGGAAGTTGAACGAGACGTTTGTGTAGGTTTTGGTCCGCACCGTGATCGTTTTGAGAACGGCGTCAAAAGTGGCGGTGCGCTTGAGCCAGTCGGCTTGGGCTTCAAAAAGCGAGGTTTCGCCAACCTTTTCGCCGGTGGCATTGTTGGCGATCGGTTGGAATACGAGCACTTCAGGTTTGCCATCCACTTGTGCGGTGACTTCAAAAGACGGCGCGGCGATGCGGATGAAGCTATCCAATTCCCCGTCCATGACGAACGCCTGCAATTTACCCGCCGCCGCGTCGCGTACGAACTCGACGTGATATTCCTCCTCGCCCAATTCCACGGGCGCACCGCCATGCGGCGGTTTGTGTTCGTGATGATGCGCCGCTTCTTTCGCAGGGGGAGCAGTCTCGGTTCTTGAACAACCCGTGATGAGTGCAGCGCTCAAGGCGAGGCCGGTGAGGATGGTGAGTGTGATTCTCATTTCGTTGTGGTTTTAGGAATGAGGCGTCAGGTTCGAGGCGACATCGGTGCGATAGGCTTTGAACGCGGGCACGATTCCCGCCAGCGCCCCGAGCGCGATGAACATGGCGGGCGACCAGAGCATCACCGGATTGAACTTGAACGGCTCAAGCACTACGCCGGTCTGGGCACGCGTGATGCCAGCGACGACATACAACAGCACCGCGTAGATCACAAAGCCCCCTGCCACGCCAAGCGCGGCAATCGTCGCGGACTCCAGCACGATGGCGGAGAACACCGTCGCCCGTTGCGCGCCGAGCGCCCGCATGATGGCGAGTTCGCGGCGGCGTTCGTTCATTGAGTTGTATATGCTGGCGAGAATCGAACCAGCGGCGACGAGCGCGACCAGGTAGCTCACGAGCGTCAGCACGCGGTCGAACCAGCCGATCTTGCTGAACAACTCCGCCATCACCGCACCGATGGGCCAGGCAAAGGTGAGTCTGTTGCCCTGCTTGTTGTACATCATGTCGAGGTAAAACCCGGCCATCGCGCTGCCGGCTTTCAGCTTCACCAGCACCGCGCTGACGTCGGTGGCGGCGTTGGGATCGTGGCCGCTCATGCGCTGGATGCCCGCGAGCGGAATCCAGATCACGCGGTCGGCGGGCGTGTTGCTGGGTTTGAGAATACCGACAACCACATACGTTTCTGCGTGCTGGTTCTTTTCATCGAAGATCAATCCATGAAACGGATGAAACTGGTCGCCGACTTTTAGGTTCATCTTGCGCGCGACAAAATCACCCACGACGGCTTCGCGCCGCTGGGGATCGATCCAATCGCCACCGGGTTGAAGCTCGAAGTGTTTGCCGGGCGCGTATTCGGCTTTCGTGAATAGATCCGGCGTCGCGCCCACGAGCCGGTAGCCGCGATAGTTGTCGCCCACGGCCAGCGGCACGGCGAGTTCGACGCTGGGATGTTTCTGGATGTCGAGATAGTCCTGCCACCCGAGATTTCCGGGCGAGGCTTCGAGGTGAAAAATGGCGTTGAGGACGAGCTGCAACTTTGATCCCCGCGCGCCCAGCACAGCATCGAAGCCCGCGTTGACGGCGGTGAATGTGGCCTGCGATTGCTGCTTCACCACCCACACCGACATGAGTAATCCACCCGCCAGCGCGACGGATGCCCCTGTCACGACAGTGGAGAGAGCGTGTTGGCGCAAGCTGCGGCGGACGATGGTGAATAGGTTCATCGCGTCTCCTCCGGCGCGAGCGCGCGGTTCATTTTGTGGAAATCGCCGACCTGCTCGAACTGGCCGAGCACTTCGCGGTCGTGACTCACGAGCAGCAACGCTGCGCCATTCTCGCAGCACGCTTCGCGAATCAAGGCCAGCGACTCACGGGCGTTCTTGTGGTCGAGATTGCCGGTCGGTTCGTCCGCGAGGACAAGTTTAGGTTGGTTCGCCAAAGCGCGAGCCACCGCCACGCGTTGCTGCTGGCCCGTGGACAACTGGCGCGGGCGATGATTCAACTTCGTTTCCAATCCGACGCGCTTGAGGAGCTTGATGGCAAAGTCGCGATTCACCCCCGCACCAAACGACATGCCGAGCAGAACATTTTCAAGACAGGTGTAGCCTTGGAGCAAGTTGAAGGTCTGGAAAATGTAGCCCACCTTGACCGCGCGCAAGCGGTCGCGCTGCGCTTCGGAAAGCACGGCTACATTTACTCCGTCGAGGGAAATCTCGCCCGCATCCGGCTGAAGAATCCCGGCGATGAGATTCAGGAACGTCGTCTTGCCCGAACCGCTTTTGCCCGCCAGCGCCACTTGCATCTGCGCGGCGAGGGAAAAGGTCGGCACGTCCACGATGAGATGGCGGGTGGCATCCGGCACGACGAAGGATTTCTTCAGGCCGGTGATTTGCAGGACTGGGTCGGTCATCTTCATGGCGCGTTTGCCGGGGGGCTGGCGGGCTCGGCTGCTTCTGGCGTCATTTCCACCCGCTCCGCTGCCATCCGGTAAATGGACTGGATCATGCCATCCTTCCGCAGTTCACCAACGCGCAGTGTGCCCTGCACGGTGACAACCTGAAGAATCTTCAACCGCAGTTCACTGCGCGGCATGGTGACGTGAATCCAGTGGTTCATCTCGGGGCTGAGGCCGAAACAGCAGGAGAGCTGGTCCCGCACGAGCAGAAACTCCGTGACGCCCCGGGCTTGCGTGCGGATCGGTATGACGTAGCCGGATACGGCGGCGCGGCGCCCATCAAAGTCCCGGATCGCTCGTGGTATCTCACGGTCGGTCACCAATCCCGGCCGGTCACTGTTGGGGTCGGGATAGCCGGCACGGACGCGGTACGGAAACGAGGCGAGCGTGTCGAACCCCAGCTTCAGAATAGCGTTGGCGTTCCGTCCCAGCGACGCGGTGACCACGGCGGAACCAGGCACCGCCGGGCGCAATGCGGCCGCCTCTGGTTCCGACGATGACTGGTTCGACGACATCGTGCTGGAAGAGAGTGGCACGATGAGGTCGCCACGAGGGGCAAGGGTCACCTCTTTAACAACGTCAGCCGTCGGATCGAAGCTTGGGCGAGGACCACAGGCGACTGCCAGCAGGCACACGGCAACGGCCGACATTAGCCCGCGTGCCAGACCCATTCTTTTCTGTCGGTTAGGCATCATAAACGGATGCGGTGCGCGCCAGCGGACACTCCGGCGCGCCGCGGCTCGACTTCACCAGGTGCCAGGCCCGGTTGGCGCGGAAGGCAGCCGGGCCAGCGGAAGAGGGCCAACGAACGGCTTGACTCATGGAAAGGAAGGTGCACTGTAGGCAAAGTGAAAGTATTCCTATGAGCAATTGCACACAGCACGAAAACCATCCTCACCAGCACGGGCCCGGTTGCGGGCACATTGCCGTCGAACACGGAGGCCACACCGATTATTTGCACGCCGGCCACCTGCATCACGTTCACGGCGATCACGTGGATGAACATGTGATTGCGGTCGACGCGTCGCATCCGGACACCTGCACTCACGGGGTGCAGGGGCATGCGGCTGATCATGTTCACGGCCCCCACTGCGGGCATCCGGCGGTCCCGCACGGAGACCATGTGGACTATCTGGTCGAAGGCCGACTGCATCATCCGCACGACGGCCATTGCGACGACCACGGCGCACTGAAAGTCGTAAGCTGAGTTTGCCTGCATCGCTCAACCTACGATCGGGGTTCGGAGCCGGGACCGCCTCGCGCGGGCCTTCGCCTTCGGCGCATCAGCCTGAGGTTCGAAGACGGCTTCGAGTTGTTCCAGGTACTTGTCCGGATTCAATCGCGGGCCAATGAAGACCGCGACCGTCTTGGGCTTGGCTGTGCCTTCGTAGGGCTCGAGGCAATGGCGGCCGAGCACGTAGTGGAAGCTGAAAAGCCGGCGGCCGTGACCCCGCAGCCGAATGAAGCCCTTGACTCGCGCGACTTCCGTGGCGTCGAGTCCATTCAGAAACGCCGCGAATGACGGACCATGCGCAGCGCGTGTGAACTGGAAGCCGATCGTCTGGTAGGCGTGATGGGTGTGCCGGATGCCACGGCGACGGCGCAGGGCACCGCTGCTGGGCAGACTTGAATGGCCATTGACGCCGTTGAAGAACACGGCGGGCTCGGGTGTGCGTTCGGGCAGGCGCAGAATCCGGGCCTCGGGATTAAGTCGCCGGAGCTGGGATTCCACCCGGCGCACCTGGACGGGGGCGACCAGGTCGCACTTCGAGAGCAGGAGCCAGTTGGCAAAGCGGATTTGCGCCCGCCACAGGCCGGCGTCCACCCCGTCCAAACCTGGCCGCGCCGCCGCCTCGGCGTCCACGACGGTGATGACTCCTTGCAGGCGCACGTGCTGCGCCAGTGCCGGGTCATGGAGCAGTTCGATGGTCGCCGCCGGATCGGCGAGGCCGGAGGTTTCGACCACGATGGCGCGGACGCGGCTGCTCCCGGTGAGTTTGGCGACCGCATCGTCCAGGCTCTGTTCGTCGGCGCAGCAGATGCAGCCGCCGCCGATTTGTTCGAGCGGCAGGTCCGGCTGGGCCACGAGCAGGGAGTCTATGCTGACCGGCCCGAAGTCATTCATCACCACGCCCAGGCCGCAGGTGCGGTGCAGGCCGCAGTTGAGCCAGTGCCGCAGCAGGGTGGTCTTGCCCGAGCCAAGAAAGCCGGTGAGGAGCAGCACTGGGACGCGATCCGAAGGAGAGTTGCGTGTGTGCATCGGATTGAATCAACGAAGGCGGGCACGAAAGCACTGGATCGGTGCGGACGGCGTCAGCAGATGGGTGGTCAGGTGTTTTGGCGCAGTCATGTTGGTCAGGGCCAGCCAGTTGGTCAGATTCGAGGAGTGTTCCACGATATAGTTTAAACCGGGATGCACCTCGAGGGTGAGTTGCAGGGTGTTGGTTTGCATGCGCGCCAGCGTCAGGACTGGGCGGGGCGGGGCTGCCACCTCAAAGAACCAGTCTGTAGGTGCCGAGGCAATCGGGGTGTTCCCCGCCTTCAGGGTGCCGGAAACGACGAAGCACACGCGGTAGCGGCCCGGGGCGGAGAACGCCCAGTTGCAGTGGAGGTGGCTGCCTAGAGGCACCGTCATGGTGTCCTGGGCGCTGACACCATCACGGCTGTTCATCTGGGTAACGGGCTGTCCAAACGCGTCCTGGAAGAACAGGGCAAAGTGCCCCGGCCCCTCTACGGTCTGCAGCGTCAACTGCACCGGGCCGGCAAAGTCGGCCGCTCGCAGGCTTTCGTTCCCGATGCCGAGCCACAGGAGGTTTGGGTTCTGCGTCTGGGGCAGAATCCAGGTGGTGGCACCCGCTTCGCCCAGCAGGTTGGTGTAAGCGCTGAGGGGCGGGATGGGACTGGCCGCCGGCAGGGCCACATCCAGCAGAACGTCTGCGGGGTTGGCTTCGCCGTAGTCGAAGTCGTAGTAGAGCAGGCGCAACTGGCCGTCTCGATAGACGATCTCGACGTGGGTGTGCGCCGAGGCGGCTGGCCCAGAGGCCCAGAGGACGGTCAACACCACGAGCAGAACGATCCGGTCCCAGGCCCGCCCTGCGAACGCAGGGCCCGTGGCAGACCCTTTGCAGGTGGAATGGCGCGGACTGAGGTCCGCGACCGAGGCGGTCGTGGGCCAGGCTGGAGGCGTCGGCTTCATCAACAGTGAGTGGGTTTCGTGGGTTCGCCGCAGGTCCGGCACCGGGCGCCGCGAGGACGCCCGGGCCGGAGTGCCACGGAGTTTACAGCTTGCGGAGACGATAGAACTTCGTGCCGGGTTCGCCAGGTTGGGTGATGAACTTGTTCCCGGTCTGCGCGTCGCTATGCCCGCCAGTGACTGTTTCAATGGAAGGAGCGGTGGTCACAGCGGTCCAGGGGCCGTCCACGGTGGTAGCTTCCTCGAGCACGTAGCCGTCTGTGATCGTGGGCATCTTCACGGTGATCGTTTTGGCAATCGTGAGTTCCGGTTCAGCCAGCACGCGATACCAGAAGGTGACGATGCCCGACTCGAGCATGGGCGACGGGCCGCCGCCCACGTCCACGAGTTTGAACTTGAGTTCGTATGTGCCGGGGGCGGTGTTGGGCTCGGCCCAGACCACCGGCGTGAACTCGAAGTTGTTGCCGTTGCCCAGCGTCACCCGGTCTCCCGGATTAACCAGCGCTTCGAGTTGGTTGGTGGTGCCGACGCGGAGTTCTGGGGATTTCGAGACCAATTCCATCGCCACAACCACGCCGTCGAGGCTGTTGGTCCAGCGGCCGCCGCTGCTGTAGAACATGACGTGCTCAGCTGAGCCGTAACCGAACATATTGGTTGCCGTGGCGGTGATGTGTGGGAGGATGTCATGGACGGAGCGGATGCGGGGGTCGCTGTAGTTCTCGACCGTCTTCAGGTTGACCAACTTGCCCGTGTGGAGGCCGTTGGTGGCAGCGACCAGCGTGAGCGGCAGTTGGCCGGTGGAGGCTTCCGGGATGCGGAAGTTGGCGTTGGTGGGCACGGTGACGGGCGCGTTGCTGGCGCCCGTGTAGGTATAGACGCCGATGGCGTGATAGTGGTTGTTGAACAGGGTGATGGGGGGCTGCCCCACCCGCTCGGTAACTCCGAGATACGCGTGGGCGTAGAGGAAGCTGAGCCGGCCGGCGTTGGGGTTGGGCAGTCCTTTGTAGGTGCCGGAGGCCAGGGTGGTCTGGCCGTCCTGGCCAACGTAGAACGTGACGAGTTGGGCCTGGCTGACGTTCGCGCCGAACAAGACGGCGGCGGCCAGGGACATGATGAGGCTTCTTTTCATGCTGTGCTGTGGGTTGCTTTTTGGTTAAACAGCACTGCCATCTTGATGATGACAGCGCCTTCGGGTGCTGGCGCCGGGCCGGGATCCGTTGACAGCGAGTCCGGTCCGGCGCCGATCCTTCCCAGGGGAAGGAAATGGAGGCGGCTGATATCCGCGTCCTGCCGCGGGGCGCGCTCGCCCGGGTGGTCAGGAAGGGTTACGCAAACGCGAGTGGACATGTTCATGGAGCGCGCTGCGCTTTCAGACTGCCGGCGGTGGCTTCCAGCCACGCCGCAAGCCGGGTCCGTTGCTCGGCGGTGAGTTTCGCTGCAGGGTGCAGCAGTCGGTAATCGGCTGGCGGCATCGAGCCGGCCCGCAGCGCTTGGGCCATCGACTCCAGCCTCGCGCGGGCGTCCCAAGGTCGATCCTGGGGCCAGTCCGAGAGATTCAAGCGCTGGCGGCCGTTCCAAACGTGGCGGGCCGTCCGCCACGAGGCCGGCGCGACCGACGCATACCATGGCCAGCGGGTTTCGTGGGAATGGCAGTCGTAACACGCGCCGCGCAACAGCGTCGCCTCCGCTTCCGGTGCCGACGTGGCCGCGATCAGGTCGCGGGTCACGGGCGGATTGGTCTTGCCTGCCGGGATCACTTGAATCCCAGCAAACAGCACCGCCGCCGCCACCCCCACGACAACGCGAGGCCGGTGTCGCCTGGCCGGTTGAGGGGCCCCTCTCATGCGCGGACCTTCGTGGGCGTGGCTTCGGATGCAGCCGGCGCGAGTTCCCACTTCAGGAAGGGATCGGGAAACCGCAGCCAACCTTCCGGCCCCCGCTTCATCTCGGCGTCCGTGAGCAGACACGCGTCCAACCGGGCGGTGAGTTGCTCTTGGTCGAGGTCCTGCCCGATGATGACGATTTCCTGGCGACGGTCGCCGTAGGGTTTCTTCCAGAGTTTGCGGATTTCCCGGACCTGCTCGTCGTCGTCGGGCCATGTCCTCTTGTCCGCGGCGGCCCACCAAAAACCCGCCGCCTCGGTGCGGCAGGCGGCGCCAGCCTGTGAGAAGTTGCCCGCCCATTCCATGCGCGTGGCGAGCCAGAAGAAGCCTTTGCTGCGCAGCACGCCAGGCCACTCCTTGCGCAGACAATCCATGAACCGCTCTGGATGAAACGGCCGCCGCGCGCGATAGACGAAGCTGCTGATGCCGTATTCCTCCGTCTCGGGCGTGTGCTCGCCGCGCAGTTCCCTGGCCCAACCAGGCGACTGCGAGGCCTCCTCCAGGTCAAACCTCTTGGTGTTGAGGATGCGGTCGAGCGGCACGGAGCCGAAGCTGGCGGGGACGATTTCCGCCCGCGGGTTGAGCGCCTTGATGACGCCCTCCACTTGGCGCAATTCCTCCGGGCTGGCGAGGTCGGCCTTGTTCAGCACGATGACGTCCGCAAACTCAACCTGGTCCACGAGCAAGTCCACCACGCACCGGTCGTCGCTTTCGTCCCGGGCCTGTGCCCGGTCCACCAGCGAATCGGGCGAGCCGTAGTCGCGGAGGAAGTGCTTCGCGTCCACAACGGTGACCATGGTGTCGAGCCGGGCCACGTCGTTGAGGCTGCGGCCCTGGTCGTCCACGAAGCCAAAGGTCGCCGCGATGGGCAGCGGCTCGGCGATGCCGGTGGCTTCGATGAGCAAGTAATCGAAGCGACCCTCCGCCGCGAGGGCGGCGATGGCCTTGTGCAAATCCTCGCGCAGCGTGCAACAGATGCAGCCGTTGGTGAACTCGACGAGCTTTTCTTCGGCGCGATCAAGCTTGGCAGCGCCTTGACGGACCAGGGCGGCGTCGATGTTGATCTCGCTCATATCGTTCACCACCACCGCGACCCGTAGGTTCTGGCGGTTGTGCAACACGTCATTGAGCAGCGTAGTCTTCCCGGCACCGAGAAAGCCGGAGAGGACCGTGACCGGAAGCCGCTGAGGGAGGTTTCGTTTACTCATGGAACGATTGGTGTCGAAGGGTTCGAGTCATCCGACGAGGTGCTCCTCCGCCTCGCGTCGGAGCGCCGCGGGGTCAAGACCGACCCCCACGAGCAAGGCCAGCGTGAGGCCGTCGGGCGGAGTCATGGGCAGTTCCGTGAATGACACCGATCCCTCCACGCGCTGGAAGAAGTGGTAGCGCTCCGGTTCCCCGGCGAACTCGACCACGCCCTTGGCCCGGAGCACGGAGTTCGGAAGCGACTCGAGCCAGCGCGTGAGGCGTTCGCGGGGGAGATTCCGCGGCACCTCAAGTTGCAGGGCGGTGAAGCGATGGGCCAACTCGTGGGCCGAGCAGGCCTCGCCGGAGGCACAGCCGTGCGCCTTCCATGGCGGCAGGAAGCCGGGTGCGGCTTGGTTGCCCGACAGGCGCTTCGTCGGCAGGATCTGGAAATCGGTTCTTCCTGGGGCTGGAAACCAGGGAGTGAACCCGGCCGGGAGGCCGGAGTGTTCTCGCTCGACCCGTCGCACCATTTCCGCAGCCAGGGTTTCGGCCACCACGATCCGCGCCCGGGGATTAAGCCGCGCAACTTGATCGCGGACGCTCGCCTGACGAGCGTCGTCCACGGCATCGAGCCAGGTGAAAAGCACGTGGCTGGCTGGGCGGACCTGCATCCGCTCCAGTTCGTTGCTGTGACCACGGTGTTGCCAGCGCTTTGCGTCCACCAAAGCGACCTGAAGCAGGTCGCGGTAGCGTCGCATCGCGGGTTGCACCAACAGCCTTTCCACCAAAGGAAGCGGATCGGTCGTCCCGTTGGTTTCGACCAGAACGGCGTCACGGTTACCCAGTGGCAGGTCCTCCAACTCTCCCAACAGGTCGCCCAGCGAATCACAGCAAACACAACTGCCGGTGATGGGGATGATGTCCGGTGCTAGATCCTGCAAGCTGGCACTATCGAGTGCGGCATTGGCGTAGTCGTTCAGGATGACGTGAGCGCGGATGCCGGCGGCCTGGAGTCTCTCCAGGAGTTGGCGCAGCAAAGTCGTCTTGCCAGAACCGAGGAAGCCGGTGAGGAGCACGAGCGGGCAGGTTTGAGGGGC
The DNA here is from genome assembly GCA_964472515.1 of uncultured Verrucomicrobiota bacterium. GTDB lineage: Bacteria > Verrucomicrobiota > Verrucomicrobiia > Limisphaerales > J093 > CAYYMW01. The sequence continues at coordinate 32,412 of CAYYMW010000017.1, forward strand.
AACGCTGTTCATGGGGTGTGGTGGGTGAGGTTTGTGCATTCCGCGCAAAGGCCCACAAGGTGCAGCTCGTGGGAGAGCCCGCGGAAGTGCATCTGCCGGGCAAGGCGTTGTTCCAAAGCCCGGATTTCCGCCAGATCGTCCAGCCACGTGAGTGCACCGCACTCCGTGCAGGTGATGTAATCGCCGCCCGCTTCGGGAAGGTGGACGGCGTAACTGGGGACAAGCTGGTGCGGAAGACGGACGGCCTTTAGGACTCCAAGTTCCACGAGGTCATGGACCAGGCGATAGGAGGTTGATGGATCTGCCTCCAGGCGACTGGTAATCAGAGCATGGAACTGCTGGACGGTGAGCGGCGCTGAGGCTTCAGCGAGAATCTCGATGGCCATTCGCCGAGCGCGGGTCATGCGGAATCCATCAGCCTGGAGACGCTGCTGGAGAGAGGACCAGAGGCGTGAGAGGGTGCCTGGCGGTTGCGTTGGGGTATTCATGGGTCCGAGGCAGCCGTTGTTGAGCGGCGATGAAACAGCGCGGGAGTCCGTAGAGATGCTGCTTGAGAATCACAGGGTCGTTTGACGGCAATGAGTGCGGTGGCGAGAGCCGAGCCCACCGCACCCATGCCCTGTAACCCAACACGCCATGCTTCCCGCGCCCCGCATCCGCCCATGGCGAAAGCGAATGCGGGAAACTCCGTGTGCGGCTGCAGGATTGCCTCCCAACTCAAGCCGGAGGGCAGCCCGCAACACTGGGAGGGAATCGAAGTCATGGCTTGATCTAAAGAGGTTGTGCATGGCGTTGACCGGGAAATGACGCCCAGGACAGAGGGTCCGTTCCCCCTTCACTTCCCGGTGCACCAGAAAGACAGCGCGCCTGGGCAGGACTTCGCGGGTGAGGGATGTCACCAACTGCATGAAAGCCAGCCATCTGGTTCTTGGTCGGCGTGGTCGTCTCGAAATTGCCAACCAGGCAGATATCGATGGCTTCCTCGTTGAGTGCGGGCAAAAGAATACCGGCCAGGATCGCGATGATCGCGATCACGACCAGGGATTTCGATCAGGGTAAATGCCCGGCCCGATCGGGACGCTAGACGCAACTTGTCCATAGGCATCGTGAACCTGATTTTCGCACCGTCCGAAGGCGATGCAGGGGCAACAGGCGGGCCGAGAGTTGGAACGGATTCGGAAGGACCTCAGCCGACATCTGCGTGGGCGCGTCGAGGCGTCCCTGGCAGAATCAGTCGGAATGAGGCCGTCGTGTGGCTAAGAAACTCCCGTGGGTGGAGCGCGGCTGGGAGACAGCCGGTAGTCGCCAGTGCGAGAGACCCGGTCGGGATCGAGCGGAGACCAGAGAACCAAAGGCAGGGGGACCGGGACCGTCAGCGCGGCAACCGTAAAAGCGACGCTGCCATTGGATAGCAGCGTTGCGGGGCATTGGTGGGTCGGCGACGACGCATCATGCCCGTGGAAAGCCTCGTGCAGGGCCGGTGACGCCGCCAACAGCATGACGAAGAAGAACCCCGCCAGAGCAACGAGGGCCGTCAACTGCATCGCCAACCGCGGGCGAGGCCCGCAGCCGACGTTGGCTGATCGCCTGCCACGCCGCGGCGGTGCAGGATGCACAAAACTGGCCAGCTCTTGTTGCAAAGCAATTGCATTTAAGCACCACTCCTCATCCGGCGCAAGCCGTAATCATCATCGAATCCCGCGCGATCGCGAAAGTCCCCGCCCGCCGAGCGGTCATAGGCGGCTACGCTCGGACCCTTCGTGTCCCCTTTCCTCCGGCCGGATCGCCGCTGCGGCTCTGGCAATCGGGGCAGACCCCGAAGAACTCCAGGCGATGCTTGATGTCCGCGTAGCCATAATGCCGGGCGAGGGCGGACTCGACCTCCGCAAGAACACAGTCGTCGAGTTTCACGATCCGGTCGCACCGCTGGCAGAGGAGATGGTGGTGATGATGACCCTGGGGGTCGTCGTCAGCGACTTCGAACCGAGCCAGCCCATCGCCAAGGTCGATACGGTGGACCAAACCCATGCGCTCAAAGAGGGTCATGGAACGGTAGACCGTGGCGAGGTCGCAAGCCCGCTTGCCGACGGCTTCTGCGATCTGTTTAGGAGTGGATGGGCGCTGCAGTCGCACCAGCGCATCGAGGACAACCTGACGCGATTGAGTCACGCGGCCTGCCTGGCTCCGCAATCGCTCCATCCATTGATCGGACGGAGCTTTGTGGGCGCAGCAGCCTTGTTGGTGCGGTTTCATCAGACACGCCAAGCTACCTTGGTGGGGGGCGCATTCCAAGAGCCAAGCGGTGGAGGTGGGCTGCCCCGTCCGGAGGCAGGCGGAAAGGGCAAGGGAAACCGGCTGTCTCAAAGCACTGCCCTGGCGTGCGCAACGATCGCCCCGCTCTGGCCGGGGCTGGTTTGGCCATGATCGACGCCAACGTCCAGATCCGGCAGAGGCCAGCAGCAACGCCGAGGAAACCAGCACAATGACCGCCGCGCTCGGCAAGTCCGTGGCGGCGGCGATGAGGAAACCATCCAGGCCGCTCACTGCGCCGAACACTGCCGACAGCAGCAGTACGCGGCGACAGCCACGGGCCACTTGAAAGGCCGCCGCTGCCGGGTTGCTGATGAGGCTGTAGATCATAAGGCCGCAGACGGTCTGGAAATTGACCGTGAGCGTGGCCGCAGTGAGGACAAGGAAACCCGTCCAGACGGCCGTGGCGCGGATGCCCGCCGCCTCCGCATCGGCGCGCGAGAAGAGAATGGCGCGCAATTCTTTGAAGAAGACCGCGATGTAGACGAAGAACGCCAGCGACGTGCCCAGCATCAGCCATGCATCGCGCCAGCGGCAGAAGTTGAGGCTGCCCCACAGGAGTGCGCGGACATCGTTGTCGCTCTTGCCCAGGATGCCGTGGAGGCCGATGCCGAGGAACGCCAGTCCCACGCGCTACCGGCTGCGCCGCCCCCTGGTGGCCAAAGCCGATCCCCAAGCCCAA
>CAYYMW010000018.1:0-28583 GCA_964472515.1 uncultured Verrucomicrobiota bacterium
GGGCGCGACGGTGCTGGACGGGTGGGAGGGCATGGAAGGCAACGGCCCAACCAGCGGCGCCTTGGTGCCTTCCCGCCTGGCGGTGGCCTCCACCGACTATATTGCGGCGGACCGGGTCGGCATGGAAGTCATGGGCATCAACGCGGACTGGGTGGCGTACCTGGATTTCTGCGCGCAGGCGGGCTTGGGCCAGGCCAACCTGGCGCAGATCTTGCTCCGCGGCCCCAAGCTGGCCGAGGTGACCAAGAAGTACCGCATGCACGACGACATCGAACGCGAGTTGAAGTGGATGGGCCCAATGAAGGACATCCCCGAGAAACTGGGCTGAGCCACCGGCTTTTGGCCAGGTGAGCCGGGCCAGTCGAAGCGGTTGGCCGGCCTTGGCGGCGGTAGTCGTCGCTCCCTGCGGAGTTACAGTTGCTGGTACACGCGCAACGCTTCCTCGGCCTCCTGCCGGGCATCGTGAAGCGCTTTGGGCGTGGCGAAGGAGGGCTTGGTGTCGAGCCAATGGATCACCCCTTCGACGTATTTTCGCAAGTAGGCGATAGACGCCTGCTCCCGCACGCGCTGGCCTTCCCGCAGGAAGTAGACGGGGCTGGTGTGGGCGAACACGGACAGCCCCCGGGGCAGGATGGGGTTCTTGAGGTCCGGGTGATCCACAACCCGGGCCGCCAGCCAACTGCTGCGGGTGAGCTCTACGGTGGCCTTCACCTCCATCGAATACACTCCGTCCCGCACTGACGCCTTGTCGAGCGCGATCGTCTTGTGCCCGATCACCGCGCCGTTGCAGACGATTTCCAGCGTCGTAAAGGGCAGGATGGAACGCGCGGTGACCCGGGCGTTGAAGCGCTGACGGTCCTTGAAGTCGACGACCTCGCCGGGGCGGTGGCCGTCCGCCTCGAACTCGAGAAGGGGGCCGTTGCTGACAAACGACCGTCCGGCCTTGACCGCCGCCAGCCAGGAACGGTAACCGGCCGGTGGGTCCACCCGGGCAAAGACACGGTTGCTGCCCAGGGGGATCTCCTCGCCGAACTTGTCGGTCCCGGCGGCAATCGGCAGCCGGAACCCGGCGTTCAGGAACTGGTAATAGAGGTCCACGGCACGCATCACGGGAAACTCGGCTTGAGCCATGCCGGAGTACTCCCAAGGCTCCCAGTGGTTCGGGAACTGGGTCGGATCGTTCCACGTGAGCAACTCGATGCCGTCCACCAGGCCCAGCGCGATGCCAATGGGCAGTTGCTCACCGGGCAGCGAGCAGACGTGCGACCAGAACACCACCCCCTGCTGCGCCCGGGCCGCTTGCATGGCCGGCACGAGGTCCCAATGGGGTTGGTTCCTCCAGTACTCCAGGCCGCCACCGAGGTCGGGGTAGCCGGGCACCAAGCGGCGGAGGTTCAGCAAGGTGAGATGCCCCATCTGGAAGTCGCGAATCTCCTGGCCGACGTAGATGTCGCAACCGGCGGTGGAATGGGTGTCGAGTTCACCCGTGAAACAGTCGTTCACCGGCAGGCGGTATTCGGAATCGGCCATGTGCAGGAGGGTGAGGGCGTTCAGGTCCTCGCCTCGCATCTGAAGATGGGCTTCCGCCGGCACCGGCAGATGGGCATGGAGATCCCCGTTGAAGTAGCCCTGCCGCTGCAAATCGATCCACCGGCGCAGACGGAAGGTTTGGCGAAGGGATTGTTTTCCCGCTTCTTCAGTGAGGACTGTGCGCAGCGGCCGGGTCTCCAAACCCCGCCGGATCTCGATGACCATGCCGGGCTTCGGCGTTGCCAGCGTGAAGCTGCCATCCACGTAGCACCACCGCTTGGCCAGGTACTGGACATGCGGATGTTTCCCCTCGAGCTCAACGAACTGGCCGAACTCGTTCGTCACCGCGACCCGCGCGGTCGTGGGTTGGCCGGTGGCGTCATCCACCAGTTGGGCCTCCAGGCGTGTCGCGGCAGCGACGGAGGGGAGGACACATGACAGGGCCAGCCCAAGGCCAGCCAGGGCAAAGGACCGCGTTTTCATAGGTTGCAGTGAGCCGTCGTTAGGTTCGCCGGGACTCCGATTTCGGCGACAGCCAGGTCCCGGATCTTGTCACCCCGGGGTTGGGATCACCGCCCTGGCGGCGCTCCGGCCCTGCCTATTCCACGCAGAAGAGGTGCTGTTCGCCCCGGATCAACAGGCGGCGTCCCATGGGCACTGGCGAGGCGATGACCTTCTGCTCCATCCGGTTCTCCGCCAGAATCTCGAACTTACCCTCGATCTGCGCCACGAATACTACTCCATCCTCCCGCACCGCGTACAGCTTCCCTCCGGCGATCAGCGGGGAGCCGTAGAAATTCGCCCCGGCGACCTTCGGGAAAGCGCCCTGCCAGACCGTCTTGCCCGTGGCCACTTCCAGACAGTCTACCTGGCCGTGATCGCGCACCACGTACAGCCGGTCGCCCGACACCGCCGGGGTCGGGACGTAGGTGCCCGTGTCCTGCCGCACCCAACTCCGGTGCGTGGCGCTGACATCGCCGGAGCCACCCAACCGGATGGCATCGATCCTGGGGTACCCCTTGTCCGACCGGGCGGCCGGGACGATCACTAATCCACCCGCGACCACCGGCGAGGCTACCGCCGGCCAGTTTTTCATGGCCTTGGGATTGAAGTCACCGCACGTCCAGAGCACATGCCCGTCCGTCGCGGCATGGGCCGTGACATGCTCCGCGCCCCAGACCAGCACGGTTTCCGCGCCTCCCTCCCGGATGACCAGGGGCGTGGTGTAGGCGGTGTCGTTTTCCTCGGGAGTCGTAAAGTTGCGCGGCACTTTCCAGAGGATCTGGCCGCTCTGTTTGTCGAACGCCGCCAGCCAGGACTCCCCGTGGTGCATCCGCGCGAACAGCACGCTTTTCTCGGTCAGCACGGGCGACGTGCCCTGATCCCAATAGCGATTCTCCGGCCCGAAGGCGGCCACGAGGTTGGTCTGCCAGCGCGGCCGGCCGTCCATTTCCAAGGCCGCCAGCGTGCCGCTGTTGAGATACACGAACAGCCCCTGGCCATCCGTGATGGGTGACGCGTTGCTGCCGGACCCATTCGGATGCTTGCCCGGTTCCTCGGTGCCGAAGGTCCTCTGCCAGATGGGCCGGCCGCTCGTGTCAAAGGCCATCAGCACGTCCATGCCATTGGTGGCGCTGGTCAGGTAGATGCGGTCGTTCCAGATAATCGGGGTCGAGCGGCCCTTGCCCGGCAAGGGAGCCTTCCAGGCAAGATGCTCCAGGTCCCACTTGACGGGGAGGTTTCCCGGCGGGGCGATGCCGTCGTCGCCCGGCCCGCGCCAATGGGGCCAATGGGCCGGCTCAGCCGCCGAGAGTGGGTCCGCCAGCCACAGCGCGACGGAGGCCAGCAGTACGGATCGGAGCTGCATCGATGTCATGGACTAAATGACGCCCGGCGCGTCCCGGTCATTCACCTCTCCGGCTGCCACGTTTTTGCTCGCCCCGCACCGGTCGCTGTAACAGTGTACCCGGATGCGTGCCTCATTGTCCTGTGTCGTTCTCTGCGCGAGTTGGGCGTGTTTGCAGGCCCAGAACCTCCTTCCCAACGGATCTTTTCAGGCCGGCCAGACGCAGCCGGAACATTGGCGGTTGGAAGGCGCCGGCCAGTGGGGCGGCACGGCGGGCAACCGCTGGCTGGCCGTGCAGGGCAAGGGCGAAGACTCGAGCCAGTGGGTCTCGGACAACCTCGCCCTCACCCCCGGCGGGCTTTATCGGCTCGCTTTCCAGGCGCGCAGGGAGCCCGGCACCAGCGGCGGTTCGATTGTCTCCGGCCCCGCGCGCGTGAACCGCGATTTCGGCGCCAGCGATGAGTGGCAGCGCCACGAGTTTGTGTTGCGCGTGCCGGACGATCAGGTTCCCTGCGGCATTCGCCTGGGCCAGTGGCATGCCGGTGGCCAGTTCGCGCTCGATGACGCCGAGCTGGTGCCGGTGATCGCCTGGCACCGTCAGGGCCCCGGCGGCTTGGCCCTGGGGGAAGGTGAGAGCATCCGCGGCGGAGTCTATCGTTTTCAGGCCAACCTCGATTGGCGCGGGGCCAACTACCACCGGACGCTGGTTACCAACCGTGCCGGTTTCAACTCGAACCGCTGGATCTTCTATCCCGGCGCCGAGGTGGTCTATGAGCACCGCCTGCCCGGCACGATGATGACCTCGGCCCGGCTGCGTGCCAGCGTGGGCTACTACCAAAGCGGCGCCGTGCGATTAGAGGCCAGCCGGGACGGCGCCGCGTGGAGCACGGTGGCCGAACTCAACGGACAACAGCGCAATGGGTGGTTCCCATTGGCGACGAACCTCCTGCCCGCGGACCGCCTGCTGATCCGGCTGGTGACGAGCGGCCCCGAGGGTGATCTGCAGATTAACGCCTATGATTTCGAGGCGGCTCTGCAAGCGCCGCCCGCTGACCTGGAGGGGGAGACCCGGTTCCTGGAGGTGCTCCAGCAATCCAGCCGGCTGTCGGTGGGCCTGGGAGACTTCCAAGCGATCGATCCGCACGGTCGGTGCAGCGCCACCTTCACGCTTACGAATCGCACCGCCGCGCCGTTGCCGGTGAAGCTGCGACTGAGTCCCGATACCGCAGGCACAAAACGCGCCGCCAAAGACCTCGGGGAACTGTCTCTGAAAGTCGCGCCCTCGGCCGTGGCTACGGTGACCGTCACCGGTCCCGCGTTGACGCCCGAGACCAAACTCGTCCGGGTCGAGATGACGGACGCTTCCCGACAAACGCTCTTCAGCGGCAGCCTTCCCAGCCACATCAGCTTCTTGGAGGACAACCGCTTTGGCTACCGGCTGGACGGCCCCGCCGAATTGAACCTCTGGTGGTGCGAGAGCGGCTGGAAGGTCGGGCGCAACCGCGCCGCTCCGGCCCGGAGCGGCGACCGTCTGGAGGCGGCTGTCACCCTGAGCGCCGCGCGGGGCGAGTTCGAAGCGGCCCAGGTCGTCTTCCGGCCGGAGAAGGACGTGGTCCTGCTGGCGGCCCGCGCCACAGAATTCAAACCCAAGGCCTCGCTCGAAGTCCAATTAGCCGAGGTCGCTTATGTCAACATCACGCAACCGACGGACGGCAGTTGCGTGGCGGGCGCCTACCCCGATCCCCTGCCGCCGCTGCGCCCGCCGTTGATGCTGCGGGCCGGCCGCAACCAGCCGTTGTGGGTGACCGTGCGGGTGCCGGCCGAGGCCGCCGCCGGCGACTACACGGGCAAACTCGAGCTGGAAACGTCGCTGGGGGTGGTGCGCGTGCCGTTGGCGGTGCATGTCTATGGTTTCACGATGCCGCGCGACACCCACCTGCGCAGCGCCCTCGGGCTGGGCGCCGGCGAACCAAACCGGTACCACCGCCTCACCAAGCCCGAGGACCAACTGGCCGTGTACGAGAAATACCTGCGCAACTTCGCCGAGCACCGCATCAGCCCGTATTCGTTCTACGATTTCGCCCCCATTCAGGTGCGATTTGTCGGGGAGGGGCCGGCCCGCCATGCGGAGGTGGACTTCTCCAAGTTCGACCTGGCGGCGGCCAAATGGCTGGACGAAGCCCGCTTCAGCACCTTCCAACTGCCGCTCGAGGGCATGGGCGGCGGCACGTTCCAAAGCCGCAGCCTGGGCGAGTTGGACGGTCACAAGGAAGGCACGCCGGAGCACGCACGGCTCTTTCAGGACTACCTCAGCCAGGTCGAGCGCCACCTGCGCGACCGCGGTTGGCTGGGCAAGGCCTTCACCTACTGGTTCGACGAACCCGACCCCAAGGACTACGAATTCGTGGTCGCCGGCATGAAGCGCCTCAAGGCCGCCGCGCCCGGCATTGCGCGCCTGCTGACTGAGCAGCCCGAGAAGGAACTGATCGGCAACGTCGAGATCTGGTGCGGCCTGACCCCGGAATGGACCCGCGAGCGGGTGCAGGAGCGCCGCCGCGCGGGCGAGCAGGTTTGGTGGTACATCTGCACGGGACCCAAGGCACCTTATGTGACCGAGTTCATCGACCACCCCGGCACCGAACTGCGCCTCTGGCCGTGGCAGTCCTGGCAATACGGTGTCAGCGGCATCCTGGTCTGGGCCACGGTCTATTGGAACAGCCCGCTGGTGTACGTCGCCCCGAAACTCCAAGATCCGTGGACCGATCCCATGAGCTGGGTGTCCGGGTATGACTTCCCGGTCGGTCACGTCAGCCCTTGGGGCAACGGCGATGGCCGTTTTCTCTACCCGCCGCGGCGCGATCCGGTGGCCAGCACCACCCCGAACCTGGACGACCCCATCAACTCGACGCGCTGGGAAAACCTCCGGGACGGCATGGAGGACTACGAGTATCTGTGGTTGCTGCAGGAAGCCGTGAAACAAGCGGAAGGCGCGGGCAAGTCCAGCCGGTGGGTGACCGAAGCCCGCAAACTGCTCGAAGTGCCGCCCGAAATCTCCAAAGACCTGACGCACTTCACCACGGACCCGCGCCCCATCCTTGCGCACCGGGACCGCGTTGCCCGCATGATCGAGCGGTTGAGCCGGGAGAAGTGACCGCGCAGCGTCTGCTTAGCCCCGCACCTCGGACTCCGCTGGTGGTCCGGATGCAGGTTCGTCTTTGGGCAGGGCGGACGGGGCAAAGAACGTCAAGGGATCGTCATGGAATCCACTTGTTTGGTGACGGTCTTGTCCACATTCGACTGGTTGGCATCGACCTTGTTGAAGAAGGCCGTGACCCCTTGAATGCCATAGTAAACGACAATCAGCAAAACCGCGATTCCCAGAAGCTTCTTCATAGTGCGTGCCCTTCCGCGGAGCCATGGGCAGCGCTCGGGTGCTTTCCCAACGTCTGCCTGGCCAGCCGCAGCGCCAGGACCACACCAAGGGTCGAGGCGCTCTTAGTCCATCGGGCCGCGCGCAATGCCTGCGTGGCGGGGGATGACCCGGGTGTCCCAGGGGGACATCGATCGCGTCCGCGGCAAGACGAGGCTTGGCCCTTATTGACCGACCCTACTGTTCAATCCATCCGGGGTGCAAGCGGAATTGGGATTCAGCCGGTGTCACTTTTCCCCAATCCCGGCCTGGTGGAGGGCCTTGCGGAGATGGGCCAGGGCCTGTTGGTAGTCTTTCAGCCCGACGTATTCCAGGATCAGCGGGGCGTGGGGGGTGTGCCGGGCGGCGAGGGTCACAAACCTGGGGTAATCAAGGGAGCCTTGGCCCGCAGCCACACCCACGTCGGTGTGCAGCCTTCGGTCCTTGGCGTGCAGGCCGTCGATCCACGGGCTCAGTTGCTGGAACATCTCCCCCAGATCGTTGACTTCGATGAGATTGGCCGGATCGAGCAGGGCACGGATGCGCGGCGAGTTCACCTCCTCCAAGAACAAGCGCAGCCGCTTGGCGGAGGCAAACAGGCCGCGGAAGAACGGTTCCAGCAGGATCTTGGCGTCGAACTCGGCGGCCATCGCCGCCAATTCGCGCACCGTGGCCACGGTCTGGGGCCAGACGGCATCCTGAAAGTGCAGCGGGACCGACGGCTCCGGGCCTTTGGGATCCGTGTAGTGGCCTGCTTCGGTGATGAAGGTCTTCACCCCCATCCGACGGCCGATCTCCATCATGGCTTTGAAGTAGGCCAGGTTGGCTTTGCGTTCCGCGAGGTCCGGGTGAATCAGGTTCGTATAGACGCCGAGGCTGTGGATGCTGATCCCCGCGCTGCGATAGGTGGCGGCAATGGCCTGGCAACGCTCGGCGGTGAGGGCCGAGACATCCGAGCGCGAGTTGTACGCCCAGAACTTGCTGTCGGTCTGGCTGAGAAAAAGTTGGATGGTGTGGATGCCCGCCCCCGCCAGTTCCTTCGCCACGGCGGCGTTGTCCAAGTCCTGAAAGCCCAGTGTCGCCATGCCAACGGTAAGCGCGGGCGGTTCAGGCGGCGACGACGCTCGATTTCCTTCCGCCGCCCGCAACGGCAACAGGGACGCGCTCAGCGCTCCCGTTGCCAGCGCCTGAGTTGTGCGGACAATGGCCTGACGACGATTTAGCCTGTTCTGCCTGATGCTGGAGTTCATAGGGTGAGTTGCTCGTGATGATCGCGCCGCGGACGTTGCTCCCGGCCGGGTCTCCGGAACAGGTCCGCCTGCGGCGATGGGTTCGGCCACGGGTCTTGCGGGGTGGAATCCAAGGAAAGGACCATGATGCGGCGTCTACTTTAACCAGACCAGCGTGACGCCTTCGTTGGTGGCGTTCAGGTCCGGATCGCCGCGCAAGCTGGGCACCGCTTCCAGCATGTCCAAGACCGCCGGGTTGAAGACCGAGAACTCCTCTCCTGGAAAGAAGCCCTTGATAGCGCCCTCCTTCTTGCGCAGCCCAAAAGACTTGCGCAAGCCGATGCACAACGCGCCACCCTTGCCGGAGGAACCGTACCCGTGGATCACTTTCAGCACCCGGGTCCCTTCCCGCTTGGCCTGCTTGATCTCGGCGGCGACCATGCGCCTGGCTTCATCAAGAGTGGGGAGATCAACTTCCAAGTTGATCGTACGCTGTGCGCTCATAGAGGCGCAGGGGAGCAATGCCGCGCCGGTGCGGTACTGCCGTGTTGGTCGTGATCCGGTTGGCCTTCGCGCCGGTTCAGCCGCTGATGCATGGAAGGAATCTGGCACAAACCACGCCGCCCGGACAGACAATCCTGATCTCGCTTCTGGTTGCCCTGGAGTTCGAATCGCCCCCCAGACCCTTGATCGTCCCGGCGGCTCCGGGGCTGGGCTGGCATAATCACAGCAACCGCAACTGCTGTGCGGCCGGCTCCCTCAGCCCGCTGACCCCCAAACCCAGCAGCCGCAACGGCCGCGGCACCAACCGGTCGCGCGCCAGCAGATGGCACCCCATACGATAGAGGTCGGACGCTTCGGACAAGGGTTCCTCGGTGGTGATCTGGCGGGTCAGGGTGGTGAAGTCGCCGTACCGCACCTTGACCTGGACGGTGTGCGCCCCCAATCGGCGCCGCTTGAGCTTCCCGGCGATCTCCTCCGCCTGCTGCCTCAGGCTGGCACGCAGCACCTTGCGATCCTCGGTGTCCCGCAGAAACGTTTCTTCGCTGCTGATGCTCTTAACCTCCTCCCCCAGTTCCAGCGGACGATCATCCACGCCAAAGGCGAACTGCCTCAGCTTGGGGCCGAAGGAGCCCACGTAGGCGCGCAGGTCCCCTTGAAAGTCCTGGAGATCGCCCACCGTGCGCACACCCAGCTCTTGCAGGACCTGCTCGGTGACCTTGCCAACTCCGTACAAGGACCGGACGGGCAAGGGCCGCAGGAACGCCACCTTGTCCTGTTCGGAGATCAGGGTGAGCCCGTCAGGCTTGCGGTAGTCGCTGGCGATCTTGGCGAGCAGTTTGTTGGCCGCGACGCCGACGGTGGCCGTGAGTTGGCGTTCGGCGCGGATGCGCTCCTTCAGTTGGCGGGCGATGGGCACTGAGGCGAGCAGGGCCTCGTCTGCCTCCCCTGCGTCGATCATGCCCGAAAGATCAAGGTAGGCCTCATCGACGGACATCTGTTCGACGATCGCGCCGGTCGCTGCCACCAATTGCATGATCTGTCGCGATTCCTCCCGGTAGCGGTCCATTCGGGGCCGGACAAAGACCCCCTCGGGGCAGAGCCGTCCGGCAGTGATACTGGGCATGGCGGAGCGCACCCCGAATTTGCGGGCTTCGTAGCTGGCGGCGCAGACCACACCCCGTTGGTTGGGCGGAGCCCCAACGATCACCGGCTTGCCTCGCAGCGCGGGTTGATCCCGCTGCTCGACCGAGGCGTAAAAGGCGTCCATGTCCAAATGGAAGATGACCCGCGGCATCGACGGGGTGATTCTGCCACTTTCCGCCCCGCTCCGGAAGCCCGGGCCGTCACTCCGTCCAATCAGTCCATCTTGAAAGGCCCCGCTGCGTCTTGCCGCTAGACGTTTGGCGGAGGACTGCTACGCTGGCCGGCATGCTCGCCCTTCGCCATCTGTGCGGTTCCGCCGCCCGATCACTTTGGTACGCGCTTCTCCTTGTCATTCCCGCGATGGTGGGTTCCGCGGCGGCCGCCTCGTACTATCCACAGCGCCTCGAAGATGCCAAGGCTGTCTACTTGAACGGGCCCACGGGTGCGGACGACACGGCGGCCTTGCAGCAGGCGATCAACCAGGTCCAGGAGACCACCGGGCAAGGTATCGTCATGGTTGCACCGGGGCGGTATCGGATCAGCAATACGGTCTACATCTGGCCCGGCATTCGTGTCATTGGTTGCGGTGCCTCACGCCCTGTGCTGGTGCTGCCCGCCAAAGCGCCAGGCTTCGAGGACGCGGAAAAGGAGAAAGTCATGCTCTTCTTTGCGGGTGGCCGGCCCGGTTTCGGCAGGGGGCGGGGTCCCAATCCGGATGCCGCCAACCGGCCCCCGCCAGACGCCAATCCTGGCACGTTCTATTCCGCCCTCTCCAACGTGGACATCGAAATCGAGGAGGGCAACCCGGGAGCCGTGGCGGTGCGCTCCAAGTACGCCCAGCACTGCTTTATCGCCCATGCCGACTTCCAGCTCGGCTCGGCCTTGGCGGGCATCCACGAGGCGGGGAACGTGGCCGAGGATGTTCGCTTCTTCGGCGGCCGTTACGGCATCTGGACCTCCAAGCCCTCGCCCAGTTGGCAATTCACGGCTATCGACTGCTCCTTCGAGGGCCAGCGTGAAGCCGCCATCCGTGAACGCGAGGCCGGCCTGACGCTCATCCGGCCCCGCTTCGTCAAGGTGCCGACGGCGGTCGAAGTGGAACCGGAGCAGGCCGACGAACTCTGGATGAAGGATGCCTGGCTGGAGGATATCGCCGGGCCGGCTTTCGTGTTTGGCGTCGAGAAGAACCCACGCAACGAGATCAACCTGGAGGGAGCCGTCTGCCGCAACGTCCCCACGTTTGCCAGACTGCGGGAGAGCGGCAAAACCTTCCAAGCCCCGGCGGCGACCTACTCGGTGAAGGCCTTCTCGCACGGCTTGCACTACGCGGACATCGGCGCAAAGCCCGAGTTCAAGACCCTCTTCGATGCCACACCCGTAACCGCCCTTCCCAAACCGGCCGCTTCCGACGTGCCCGGCCTTCCGCCGGCGGAGACCTGGGTCAACCTGCGCGAACTCGGCGCCAAGGGTGACGGTGCCACCGACGATACGGAGGTACTGCAGAAGGCCATCGCGGCTCACCGCACCATCTACCTCCCGAGCGGGTTCTACGTCGTCCGCGATACACTGACGCTGCGGCCTGACACCGTCCTGATCGGCCTGCATCCCGGCGCGACCCAGATCATCCTGCCGGATGGCACGCCCGGGTACCAGGGTATCGGCCAGCCCAAGGCGCTGCTCGAGGCTCCCAAAGGCGGCAGCAACATCGTGATTGGCCTCGGGCTCTATACCAGTGGCAACAACCCGCGCGCGGTGGCGGCGCTCTGGAAGGCGGGAGCGAATTCGCTCATGAACGATGTGCGCTTTCTCGGCGGACACGGCACCCCCAAACCCGACGGCACGCGGGAGAACCCGTACAACCCCAACCACTCGGGCGATCCCGAGCCCAGCCGGCGCTGGGACAGCCAGTATCCGAGCCTCTGGGTCACCGATGGCGGCGGGGGCACGTTCCTCGACCTCTGGACGCCCTCGACCTTCGCCCAGGCGGGGATGATGGTCTCCGACACACAAACGGAGGGCCGGGTCTACGAGATGTCGAGTGAGCACCACGTGCGCCATGAGGTCCAGTTGCGCAACGCGGCCCACTGGCGGTTCTACGCGTTGCAGACCGAGGCCGAACGGGGCGAGAGCGGCGCCTGCCTGCCGATCGAGGTGCAGGGCTGCCAGGATATCTTGTTCGCCAACACGCACATTTACCGGGTCATCAGCACCTATCAGCCTTTCCCTTGGGCCGCGAAGGTGGCGGACTCCCGTGACATCCGCTTCCGCAACTTCCACTGCTACAGCAACAGCAAGGTCAGCTATGACACCGCCGTGTGCGACCAGACACATCAAGTGGAGCTTCGCCAGCGCGAGTTCGCCTGGCTCGATGTCTCCGGCCGCGCCTCGAAGGCCAAGGCCGGTCACTCCTCACGCTGGCTCGCCCTCGGCGCCAAAGTGGAGAAGCTTGCGGGAGGCTTTTATAACATCTCCGGCGGCGCGGTTGGACCGCAAGGCGACTTCTACTTCGTCGACGCCCACTGGAACCGCATCCATCGCTGGAGCGCCTCGGGTAGCGGCCTTTCCACGGTATGCGATTTCCCGCTGGAACCAGTAAACCTGACGGTCGACCAAGCTGGGAACGTCATGGCGGTCTCTTACGCAGGGAAGGGCCAGGTGTACTCCGTCTCACCCGGTGGGAACGTCACCATGCTCAAGTCGGAAGAGGTGGCCGCCCGGCCCGGCAAGCGGTTTTTCCTGCCGGTCAGCGACTGGCGGCTGAATCGCGAATCACTCTCCAAGCCGGTCGCGCACTTTGTCTCCCCTGACGGCTCAACGATTCTGCCCGTGGCTGCGGACTTCCTGAACGGCGCGATGAGCTGGGGTGTCAAATCCAGCCCGCCGATTCGCTCATTTGGGCTGGCTTTGGCGGTACCGGGGAGACCGTTCTACGTTTCGGACGAAGCGGGCATCACCACCTATGCCGCGGACGTGAACGTTGACGGCAGCCTGGCCAATTTCCGCGTGTTCGCCGAGCAAGGCAGCGAAGGCACGGCCGTGGACGCCGTCGGGAACGTCTATCTCGCCGCCGGGCAAATCCTGGTCTACAGCCCCTCGGGCCAGTTCCTCGAGACCATCGAGGTCCCGGAACGCCCCCTCCAGTTGGTGTTTGGCGGGCCGGACCGGCGGACCCTGTTCATCCCGGCGCGAACCTCGCTCTATTCCGTGCGGACGCGCCATCCCGGGCCGTGAAGCGCGGCTTGGAGCCGGATGGTCGCGAACCGGCGGCGCTACATGCCGCCCAGCTCGTGGAGCGCTTCCTTCTTGGCTACGGCCAGACGCTGGCGTTGCTGCAGCAGGCCCATGCGTTCGCTCTCGGGCACGAGCGGATCGCCCATCTGGCGCAGGAGTTGAGCGATCTGGCGGTCGTAACTGGCGTTGCGCAACCGCAGGACGATGTCCTTCAGTTGGTCAGCCCGCTTGGGGATCTCCCGCCGCTCGGCCAAGGCTTCGGTGATGAGCCGCTTGAGGGCGTCATCGAGGTCGGAGAGCAGCGCGGCGACGCCGCTCCACTGGCCCTCCCAATGGGCGCGAAGGCGCCGCTCGACCACCTCGCGAACGTGCGGATGCTCGATCCACTGCGGGTCGAGGTGCGCGGCGGTCCATTCCACCAACTCGTCGTCCAGGAGCAGGATCTTGAGCAGCCAATACTCGACCCCGCCCGGCGGCGGCACTGACGGGGCGGGGGGCGGGGCGTCGGTTTCCTGCGCGACGGCGGAGGGCTTGACCTCGCGCGCTCCCTTCTTGAAATCGGCACGGATGGCATTGGGATCGACGCCGAGCCGCAGCGCGGTCTTCTGCGCGTAGGTGTCGGTGAGAACCGCATTGCCAGCCTTGACCAAGGCCTGGCCCATGCCCCGCACCACGGCCGTGCGGCCGCGGTCGGTGCCCACGTCGTTCTGCTGACAGAGGCGGCCCAGCAGGTAGTCGTAGAAGCCTTGCGCGCCCGCCATCACCTGACGGAAGGCCTCCGCGCCGAACTCGCGGATGAAGCTGTCAGGGTCGTGCGGGCTGGGCACAGCGGCCACCCGGATGGCCAGGCCGGAAGCCAGCAGGTCGTCCATGGCGCGGACCGTGGCGTTTTGGCCCGCATTGTCCGAATCGAAACAGAGCACCACCTCTTCGACATAGCGGCGCAGGATGCGGGCGTGGTCCGCCGTCAGGGCGGTGCCTTGGGGGGCGACCACGTTCTGCACGCCGGCCGTGTAGCACGCAATGAGGTCCAGTTGTCCTTCGCAGATAATGGCATGCCCGGCGGCCAGCAGGGCGCGTTTGGACTTGTCCAGGCCGAAGATCACCCGGCCTTTGGTGAAGATGGGGGTCTCGGGCGAGTTGACGTACTTGGCCGTCTTCTCGTCGCCGCTCAGCACGCGTCCGCTGAAGCCAATCACCCGGCCTTGCTCGTCGCAGATGGGGAACATCAGCCGGCCCCGGAAGCGG
Source organism: uncultured Verrucomicrobiota bacterium (assembly GCA_964472515.1). Classification (GTDB taxonomy): domain Bacteria; phylum Verrucomicrobiota; class Verrucomicrobiia; order Limisphaerales; family J093; genus CAYYMW01. Next base: position 14,141 of record CAYYMW010000018.1, read on the forward strand.
TCATAGTGGCCAGAGCCTCCCTCGCGGCGGATGATCAGACCCGCCTTCTCGACGAGGTCCGGTTCGTAGCTCTTGCTCTTGGCCCAGTTCACCGTGTCGTCCCAGGCATCGGGCGCAAACCCAAGCCGGAAGAGTTGCACCGCCTCGGGCGCCACCCCGCGCTTGGCGAGGTAATCGCGCGCAATCTGCCCGCCCGGACTGTTGTGCAACGCACCCTGCCACCGCTGGGTGATCTCCTCGTGGAGCTTGAGCAGGGTATCCTTGAGAAAGCGTGCCTGTCGCTGCCCGTCGTCCTCATCCAATTCGAGGGGGATGTGCGCGCGCTCGGCCAGCCGCCGCAACGCCTCCGGAAACGAGACGTTCTCGTATTCGCAGACGAACGTGAAGACGTCGCCGCCCTTGTTGCAGCCGAAGCAGTGGAAGGTCTGGCGCTGCGGGTTGACGTGGAAGCTGGGGGTCTTCTCGCGATGGAACGGGCAGAGAGCGACGAAACTGGCGCCCGCGCGTTTCAGGGGAAAGTAGCCGCCGATGATCTCGACAATATCGCTCGCGGAGCGAATGCGCTCCCGCGTCCCCTCTGAAACCAGGCCACCCATGAGGAGCTGGCAGGGCTACTTGCCCATCACCTCGTCGAGCGCCTTTTGCTTCCGTTTGCCCAGCGTTTCGCCCTCGGGCGGCGGTGTCGCAACCGGCTGGATCAGCAGCAAAGCCAGGTGCTTCTTCAGGTTGCGGCCGCAGAGCGACTCCTTGAAGATGGCGTCCTGGATTCCACCCAGGCTGGGAATGTACTGCTTGCCGAAGTTGTATTCCTGCATCTTCCTGTTGGCCACCTTCTCGGCCTCACTGACATACAAGGCGCTGAGGAGCGACAGACAGAAGACCAGGATGCACGCGAAACGCAGGATGCCCGCCGTGATGCCCAACGCGTACTCGGCGCGCCCGAAGGCGTCCGAGGTGAGCAACTTGTCCCCCAGCATGTGTTTGACCACGGTGAAGATCCACTTGGTCAGTGCCGCCAGGGTCACGTAGGAGACCACGTAGGCGAGCGTCAGGTCCATCCCGCTCACCGTCCGCAGCAGTTTGCCGAAGTAGGCGTACGTGTAGCCGCCTACAATGATGATGACCAGCCACTGAAACAAGGGCAGCAACTCCTCCGACATGCCGTGCTTGCGGCCGCGCAAGTAGCCCATCAAGACGATAATGACCACCACCAAGTCGAACGGTCCGAAGCTGATATTCTGCCATTGCATAGCTGAAACGGCTGCCGGGCGTTGCGGCGGCTCCTAACAAGCATCATAACCTATCTGCGGCGGATGGCCAGTACCAAAACAGGGTGGGACGGGTTCGGCCCAACCCCACGGCTCGTGATTCGTCCCAGCCTCGCAGGCGAGACAAATGGTTCGAGTAGCCTGCTGCGATCCCGCTAAAGCCATGCCGTCGACTTGAGTTACAGTGACGCTATCTGGCACACCTATTGACACACCAACACGTATGAAGGGTGCCAATATGGCGCATATCCATCAAATATTGCGCTGATGAGTCAAACACTTAACTCACTCTACAACAATAGGTTGTGATCTTGATGCGCCTATTCATCCAGACTGGCATGCCGTCAGCTATAGAAGAGTCACGATAGTTAACTTGAACAGAGGCATGACAATGAAACTGATGTACTTGGTGAATCCGCGAAACTGCGGTTGTGGCGAGAGTGCCGCCGAAGTCTCCTCCCGTGAGGCTGCGGGTTCGGTTGTTCCGGGTTGGTTTGGTCGCGCCGGCACCCCGCTTGCGCGCATGTCGGGGTGGGTTCCATCCCTCGATGTGTCTGAAGACGCCGACAACCTGATGGTTCAAGTGGAACTGCCGGGCATGCGCAAGGAGGACATCGACCTCAGCCTGAACGAAGGCGTGCTCACCATCACCGGTGAGCGGCAAGCTGAATCCGGGACCAACGAGAAGAGGTACTACCTCAATGAGCGGCTCAGCGGCCAGTTCCGGCGATCCGTGATGCTCCCCAAGGCCGTCAAGGCCGAGGCGACGGCGGCCACCTACCAGAACGGGGTCCTGACGGTCACGCTGCCGAAGACCGATGCGGCCAAACCGCGGCGCATCAACGTCAGTGCCGACTGAACCCGCTGTCACCAAGCACTTCCCATCGGCTTTTCCCTTATGATCACGACCAGCGAACACACCTCAACAACTCCGACCGAAACGGCCGCCCGCCTGTGGGTGGTTCCCCGGGCGAGTCTCTGCGAAACCCCTGAGGCCTATGTCATCGAAGCCGAGATGCCCGGCGTCGGCAAGGATCGGGTGGAGGTACGGTATGAAGAGGGACAGATCACCCTTCTCGGCAACCGGGTTAAAGCCAACGAAACGAGTTGGTTGCATCGGGAATCTTCAGGCGCAAGCTACCGCCGGGCGTTCACCGTGGACGCGCGCGTTGACCCCGCCCGCATCGATGCGCGCATGGAGCAGGGGGTGCTCAGGGTGAGCCTGCCGAAAGTGGCCGCCGCCAAGCCACGGCAAATACCTGTGAACGGATAAGCAGGCGTCGGAAGGCGGTTTTTGTGGGCGATTCCCCGACAATGAGTTACAAATGATAACCGTCAGCGTGGCTTCTGGCAGACTAGAATGGCTACTAATACCTTAGGCAGCGGCTTGACACCTGGCTGAAAATGAGGTTTATTGTGCGCGGGTTACGACGACAGATTTCGGGCATGTCGGTAATCGAAAATGTAAGATTGCTCTTTGAATGCCCAACAGCTTTCGGTGCTGGCTCTGTACCGGTTGGTGCCGAAAATTCCCCGTAATCCCTCAGTTGTACTCTGAAAATTCCCCGGGCTTGTAACGCCACCCTCTGGCGGCAAGCCCGGTTCTTTTTTTTACCCCTCCTGCTTTTTGCCATTGTCCGCGTGACAGCGCGGCCAACCCACGGCATCCTTGGTCCATGAATTGTGTCTGGTTGATCGGATGTGTAGCGGCCGCACTGGCGTTGACCGGATTCGCCGCCGAAACCGCAAACAAACAGGATGAAACCAAACCGGCGGCACCCGCCCCGGATGCCAAGGAAGTGGCGGTAATCAAGACCACCGCCGGCACCATGGTGATCGAATTCTGGCCGGACGTCGCTCCGAAGACGGTCGAGAACTTCAAGAAGCTCGCCAAGTCCGGCTTCTACGACGGCACCGCCTTCCACCGTATTGTTCAGGGCTTCATGATCCAGGGCGGCGACCCGCTGACCAAGGACCCCAACGCCACCGACAGCTACGGCACCGGCGATCCCGGCTACAAGATCAAGGCCGAGTTCAACAGCCGGCATCATGGCCGCGGGGTCATTTCCATGGCCCGGTCCAAGAATCCCGACAGCGCCGGCAGCCAGTTCTTCATCTGCCTGGCGGACGCCAATTCTCTCGACGGCCAGTACACGGCCTTCGGCAAGTTGATCCAGGGCGACGACGTGCTCGGCAAGTTGGGCGACTCCCCCACCAAGCTGAACCGCTTCGGCACCGAGAAAAGCGTGCCGGTGACGCGCGCCGGGGTGGAGAGTATCAAGATCGTGCCCGCCTCCTCGGTGAAGTAATCCTCCTTCCGCGCATCCCATGAGCGGCATCGTCTCGAAGATTACCTCCCTGTGGGGGGCGCCCGCCCCGGCTCCCGCGGAAAATGGCGCGGGTGCCGCAGACGCCGAGGTGGCCATCGTTCGCACGGACACCGGCGACATGGTTATCGAGTTCTGGCCGGACGTGGCCCCGGCCACGGTGGAGAACTTCAAGAAACTGGCGCGCGACGGCTTCTACGATGGCACCGCCTTTCACCGCATCGTGAAGGGCTTCATGATTCAGGGGGGCGACCCGCTGACGAAGAAGCCCGAGGCCGAGCCCTACTGGGGGACCGGCGGGCCGGGCTATGAGATCAAGGCGGAATTCAACGACCGCTCGCACGTGCGCGGGGTCATTTCCATGGCCCGCTCGCAGGATCCCGACTCCGCTGGCAGCCAGTTCTTCATCTGCCTGGGGGACGCCACGTTCCTCGACGGCCAATACACCGCCTTCGGCCGCTTGACGCGCGGGGACGAGGTGTTGGGCCGCTTGGGAGATACGCCCACCTTGACCGCCCCGGGCGGCGAGCAAAGCAAGCCGGCCCGCCGCGTCGCGGTGGAGAGCATCCGGATCGTCCGCGCCTCCGAAGCCGGCAGCCAGTGATTTCCGGCGCAACCGCCCCATCGCACCCCGCCAATGCAACACGCCCCAGGCTTTCTCAACTTGGTCAATGAGGCCCGCGCCCGCGTCAAAGAAGTCTCCATTGACGAAGCCCGCCAACGGCTTGCCCAGGATCCCAAGGTCGTCTTGATGGACGTCCGCGAGGATCACGAGTGGCAGGCCGGCCGTGCGGCGCAAGCGTTGCATCTGGGCAAGGGCATTCTCGAACGCGAGCTCGAACGGCTCTACCCGGACCCCGACACCGAGATCATCATGTATCGCGGCGGCGGCTTCCGCTCTGCCCTGACGGCTGACGCGGCCCAGCGCATGGGCTACCGCCGGGTGAGCTCGCTGATCGGCGGCTACAAGGCGCTGGTGGAAGCCAAGTGGCCGATGACCACATGAGGCCGCTCCGCCGCCGTGCGTGCGGTTTCACGCTCATCGAGCTGCTGGTGGTCATCGCGGTGATCGCCATCCTGGCGGGCCTGCTCCTGCCGGCGCTCTCCAAGGCCAAAACCAAGGCCCAGAGCATCGGCTGCATGAACAACCTCAAGCAGCTCTCGCTGGCGTGGACCATGTACGCCGACGAGAACCGGGAGCGGTTGGTCAACAACCACGGCATCGACGAGACCCGCGCGCGGCGCCAGAACTGGGTCAACAACGTACAGGATTGGACCGACAGCCCCGAGAACACCAACGTCACGCTGCTGACCAGCGGCAAGCTCAGCCCCTTCCTCGGGGGAGGCATCGCCGTCTTCAAGTGTCCCTCCGACCGCACCCGCGCCGTTTGCGGCCCGCGCATCCGGAGCATGTCCATGAATTCGCTCGTGGGCGACCCGGGCGTCCTCACCAACCAGTTCAACCCCGCCTACCTCCAGCATTTCCGCACCACCGATTTCACCGAGCCGTCCCGGGTCTTCGTCTTTCTCGACGAGCACCCGGACACCATCAACGACGGCTTCTTCATGAACCGCCTGGAGGAACCCAAGTGGGGCAACCTGCCCGCCTCGCATCACAACAACGCAGCCAACCTCACGTTTGGCGACGGCCACGTGGAGTTCCATCGGTGGGTGGTGGCGGACACCGTGCGTCCCGCGGTGCAAGGTGGCGCTGGCGGCGGCTTTGCGGCGAGCCCGCCGACCGACTACAACTGGCTCAAGGAACACAGCAGTGTGCTCAAGTAGCCGGGACTGGCGGTGCCCGCACGGGAATCAATACCACTTCCGCAGCCGCACCTCGATGCCCAGTTCCTGTCCCAACTGGCGTTTGAAACCCGCCAGGTCCGCGTAGGTGCCGTTGGAGTTCCGGTAGTGCTCGGGATAGACCACCCTGGGCTGGAACTCCCGCACCGCGCTGAGCGCCTGGGCGATCGTCATGCTGTACGGTTGGTTCATGGACAGGAAGGCCACGTCGATCTCCCGCAAGGCATGCATGGCGGGCGTATCCTCGGTGTCGCCGCTGACATAGACCCGGCACCCACCGATGGTCAGCAAGTAACCGTTGCCGTTCCCCTTCGGGTGGAACGACGAACTCAGGTTGTAGGCCGGGATCGCCTCCACCGAAAGCCCCAACAGGTTGGTGCTCACCCCGTTGGTCATCACCGTCGCGAGGGGCTTGAGCGCCGCCGTCAGGCTGTTGTACACCGCGCGCGTGGTCAGGATCACGGCGTTGGTCTCCCGGACAGCGGTCAGGGTGGCGGTGTCGAAGTGGTCGCTGTGCTCGTGCGTGACCAGGATCAAACCGGCCTTGGGCAGGCCCTTGTACGGGGTCGCGCCGCCCACCGGATCGACATAGATCGTCAGGTCGTTCCATTGGAAGACCATCGAGGCGTGGTTGATCGGGTGGATGATCACCGGCCCGTTGGTGGTGGGGAGATAATCGCCGGTCACGAGATTGGAGCCGGTCAATTCCTCGGCGCGGTAGAAGCGCTGGGGCAGGTACGGCGCCGCCGAGTCGGTTTGCTGCGCCAAACCGGTGCTGAGGAGGCTTTGGAACGGCTGCCAGGCCGGCAGTTCGGTGGCAGCGTCGATGCGGTAGAACAAGCCCGTGGGCGCGCTCAGGCGCAACGCCAGCTCACCGTTGGTCAGCGCCACCGGGGAGAGCAAGGCGGGGGATTCCTGCGCGGCGAGATTGAGGGTCAGGGCCACGCACAAGCGAAACCCGACCGAGCGAGCCGATCTAGAGCAAGAGTTCCATTTCATGATGTAACAAGACAACGCACCCACGGCGGGTCGCGGTCGACTCAGGACCTGATGGTGACTTTGAACCGGACTAACTGCCATCTACCGTCAATTCTTCTCAGCATGTAATCTCCCCTCTCCGCGCCGAGATTGCCGTAGACCTCCTCACCGTGAACCACCGCGTCGGACGCGGACGTGTACTCGATGGTACCCAGAGAACAAAGGACACCGGCACCGAGTCTGAAACGCGACTCCGGCTCGATCAGGAAGCCCTCTGCTCGCAAGCGCCTCCTCAGATCCATCGGTGCGTCATAGTCGTTGAGCCCGAGAAAGAACCAGTTGGGGAGCTCACTGCGCCTGCCCCGCCACTTCTCGAAGATGCCGCGGAATGTGGCGAGGTAGACCTCCTGGTCCTCGGGAGCGAACGAAGCGAAGGGGGCCGGGGCAGGCTTGACTGGGGCAAGGCACCCCGTCGTGAGGAGCAGGCTTACCAGAACGAACACCAAGGGGAGTCGCCGAACCAAGTTGAAGAGCTTGTTTTGCATGTTGAACCCGCCCTCTTGAGGCGTAAGCCTATTCCACCCCGCGCAGGCGCCAGATCCAGTTCGTCAGAAAGAATGACAAGGCACACACCGGAATGGTGCTCCAGCGAATACAACCCAACTCAACCCGGGTCAATGGTGCCCGGCGGCGCGAACGGAGCACCGCAAAGCCACCCCAGAATCCTGCGAGGCCATAGGCGCACGTCTGCGCAAACCTCCCGCCATCCAAAATCATGCTCGCCAGCACCAGGATGATCGCCTGTTGCAGCAGGGCAAACCGGACGGCCTCCCGCAGCGTCGAGTCGGTCGTGGTCCAGATTCTCACGCTCCTTCCTCCCGCCTACTTCAACTCCACCGTGCGGTACAGGCGCTGGGTGTTGCGGGCCGGGATGGGGTCCACCCAGAGCATGGGCGAGCAACTCAGCACCACGTTGGTCAGCGGCTTCCATTCCTGGTTCATGTCCTCGCGAAATTCCACGCGATAGGCGCCGCCCACCTTGCCCACCAACTGCACGCCCAGGTACAGGTCCGGCTTCAAGGCCTCCTCGCCGGAGGAGGTGATATCCACCAACTGGACATCGTCCAGCGTGGGGCCCAGGAAGTTCATGGTCAGGCTCTCGAATTTGACCGTGGTGGTTGAGGCCGTGGCGGCCACGACGTACTCGTAGCGCCGCCAGCCCAGATCCGAGAGGCTGTGTCCCCGCACATCGATTTCGAGCCAGGCCAGTTCTTCGCCGTTCCACCACACCCTGGCCTTCTTCAGGTAGTCTTCCTGCGACTCCGGGTTGCCCGCCATCATCCAACTGAGCCGGTACCGGTGGCCGGGGATGGTGGGCACGTCCTGCGCGATGGTGCCCACCCAGTCCCAAATCCCGCTCAGGTCGATCGACACTGTGCCTTCCGCCGCCGGCCAGTAGGTGCCCACCGCCTCCACGGTGCCTTTCTCCACCCGCCACCCGCCCAGATTGTCGCCAGCGGAATACACCACGTACAAGTTGCCGGGCTGCAGGCTTTCGAAACCTCCATTCACGATGAGATTGGGCCCAGGGGCGCCGCCCAAGGTCGTGAGTCCCGCCGCCAGGAAGCCCGCGCTGGCCAGCTTCCTCCACATGCCGAACCGCCAGGAAATATTCATAACAGGTGCTTTGGATGACGTGGCGCACCCTACTCCCGGGGCGGAACCGCCGCAATTCAAATCGCCGCGACCCCTCCGCCGCAGTCGAAATTCTCCAAATGACCTTCGTTCTCGGAATGAAGGATCTTGGCGGGAACCGAACTCCTGCGGGCACGGTTCGGACCGAGGAATTGGCGGGAAACGAAGGGGGCATTGAGAAATAGAAACCCCGCCGAGAGGATGGGTGCTGAAATGCCACTTCGGAACCAAGTTACAAGAGGTAAGCCTGGGTTCGATCCGGAAGGGTCCCACTCAGGACGCTGGCGAACCGAGAGAGTTAGGCTCCTTTGGTACGCGTATATGCCGTTCGAGGGCGGATTTCAGGCCACGCACTCAGGGCGGGGCAGAATCGTTTTCATGTTTCTCAAAGAACCGTTACCGACTGTTCTACTATACCCATCGACCGCTTCCTTTTCAACTTGAGCCCGCACTTTTTCGCAAAAAAGCCACTTGCGAAATCAGCGGCCTGAGTAGGATGAGGGCACGACCGCTCAAGTCGAGTCCATCTGACCGAATGGCCCAACTCAAGGCCCGCAAGCTGCAGTTCATCAGTATCCCGGTCAGTTGGCCCCCGCACACACGATCAGCCAACTGGATCGGCTCGCGAGACGATTGACAGATCGACACGATTCTTGCTCACTCAAGGGGCGTCGTTCGCTTGAGACTGCCGAATTCATGAACGCTTCCTCTGCTTTTCTAACGCGGCTGACTCTCCGCAACTACAAGAGCATCGCTGCGTGCCGGCTCGATCTGGGTCCCCTGACCTTTCTGGTCGGCCCCAACGGAAGCGGGAAGAGCAACTGCCTTGACAGTCTCCGCTTTGTTTCCGAGTCGCTGCGGACCTCGCTGGATCACGCTTTGCGGGATCGTGGGACGATCAGGGAAGTGCGGAGACGATCCGGCGGTCATCCCAACCATTTTGCCATCCGGCTCGACTTCCGACTTCCTTTCGGACCGTATGGCCATTACAGCTTTCAAGTGGGAGCGAAGGAGGCCGGTGGCTTCGAAGTGCAGTCCGAGGAATGCCACGTTCAGGCGCATGCCGGGTTGGGTGAGCACTTCTACCTGATCCGGAAGGGCAAGGTTGTGGAGAGCACCCTGTCCGTGGTCCCGGCCGCCTTCATCGATCGCCTTTTCCTGGTGGCAGCCTCCGGCTTGCCGGAGTTCCGGCCCGTATACGATGCCTTGTCTGCCATGGAGGTCTACAACCTCAATCCAAAAGAGATCGGCTCCATGCAGAAGCCTGACGCGGGGCAACTCTTGCGTCGTGACGGCAGCAATGCTCCCAGCGTTTTCCAGAAGCTGCCGGAAACGGCTCGCCAGCAGATCAACGCTTACCTTCAGCGAATCGTGAAGGGGGTCAACCATCCGGAAACGAAGATCCTTGGCTCCCAGGAAACGTTGGAATTTCGTCAGAGCGTCAAGGGGCAGAAGAACTCCTGGCGTTTTCTGGCCGCCAGCATGTCGGACGGGACGTTGCGGGCTTTCGGCGTGTTGCTGGCCCTGTTCCAAGGCCGGGCGGAAGCTTCGGCCCGGCCATTGGTTCTGGGGCTCGAGGAACCGGAAATGGCCCTGCACCCTGCGGCTTCCGGAGTCCTGCTGGCCGCGCTCAGAGAAGCGTCCGCGGACGTACAAATACTAGTCACCAGCCATAGTCCTGACCTCCTGGACGATCCCGCCATTACATCCGACTCGCTGTTGGCGGTGGACAATGAGCAGGGGGTCACGAAGATCGCCCCCGTGGACGACGCCGGCCGTTCAATGTTGAGGGATCGATTGTTCACCGCCGGCGAGTTGTTGCGCCAAAACCAGTTGTCACCTGATCCCAACGCGCTGCTCAAGATGGAGGGTGAACATCAACTGGGCCTGTTCTAGCACGGGAGTAAATGAAACGGTACTTCATTGCGCCCATCGCCGAGGGGAAGGGCGAGGTCCACGCGCTCCCCAGGCTGCTTCAACGGTTGTACCGGGAAGTGGTCCCGCGAGGGGTAATCGACGTCAATCCGGTAATCCGCGTCAAAGCGGGGAGCTTCCTCGGAGACACTGAGTACTTCCGCAGACACGTCGAACTCGCCGCTCGCAAAGCCAAGGCCCACGCCAGCAGTTCCGTGCTGATCCTGTTGGATTGTGAGGACGACTGCCCCGCACGAGTCGGGCCGAACCTGTTGCGCCGGGCCAAGGAGGTTCGTTCCGATGTGGCCATCACCGTGGCGCTCGCCCATCGGGAATATGAAACGTGGTTTCTCGCTGCCGCCGAGTCACTCCGTGGAAAGGGTGGCCTGCCGCGTGACCTTGAGGTCCCCCCCGATCCGGAGGCGATTCGCGGCGCAAAGGAATGGTTGGGTAGACTGCTGCCCACAGGCTATCACGAGGTGAACCACCAAGCCCTGCTCACGGAGCATTTCTCGTTTGAGCAAGCGGCTCGGATCGATTCCTTCAAGCGGCTGCGGTTGAAGTTGCAGTCCGCATTCAGGGCCTGACGACCCCATGCAATGGAACCGCTGGGTCTGGACACGGCGGTTGCTCACAAGGTTTTGCCTGATCGGGCGTCTTCACGGTTTGCAGGAGCTTCCCCGCTGGTTCACCACACGGAGAAGCGTCCGATAACCGGCGGAAGTGCAAGGTTCGATCATCCAGATCACGGGTGGGCCACGTCGAGGCAGATCATCTGGTTGAGGTCGCGGAGGACGAGGCGGCCGTCGGCCAGCGCCATGGGGCCCCAGGCGTCCGGCCCGGCCAACACCTTGGCCTGGGCCAGCGGCTTGAACGTGGGGGAATCCGCCTCCGCCATCGTGACGAGGCCGTCGTCGTTCATGGCGAACAGCAGACCCTGCGCGAGCAGGAAGGGGCCGTTGCCGAATTTGCGCGCCGCGCCGCTTTCCCAGACCGGCTTGCCCGTCAGATCGAGGCAGGCGAACTGGCCGTCGGGCCGTACCCCGAACAAGCGGTTCTGGAAGAGGATCGGGGTTTGCTGCGTGGCTCCGAACACGGTGGCTTTGAGTCGCAGGACCGGTTCGATGGAGTACTTGCCGTCCTTCTCCACCATTTGCAGCATCACACTGCCGGCATTGTAGCCGCCGCAGAGGAAGAGCCGGCCCTCGCCGACATACACGGGCGTGGGCACGTTGGCGATGCTGATCTTCCAATCCGGCGTCTCCCAGAGCAGGGCGCCATCGGCCGCCGAGACCGCCGCCACGCCGCCACTGGCGCAATACACGTACATTCGCTTGCCCTTGAAATCGACCGGCAGCACCGAAGAGTGGGTCATCTGCCAGTTGCGGGGGTTGCGGCTTTTCCAGAGCACCTTGCCGTCGGCGCAATCGACCGCCGCGATGAGGGCATCGCCGCCCGTGCCCAGGATCAGTTTGCCGTCGTCCACCAGCGGGCATTGTCCGGCGTACCAAGGCGGCACCTCGGTGTTGAACTCGCGGACGAGGTTCATCTGCCATAGGAGTTCGCCGGAAACAGGATTCAGGCAGATGACCTGGCACTTGGGTCCCAGCGAAACAAGGCGCTTTTCGTCGACGGAGGGGATGGTCCGGGACATGCCGTGGTTGCGCTTGACCTTCGAGGGGTAGGTGTAGCGCCAGATCTCCTTGCCGTCCGCCAGCGAGAGGCAGCGCAAGGCGTCCGCCCGCTCCTTCTGGTCATAATCGAGGACATAGACCCGGCCCCGCCACAGCACCGCCCCGGCAAAGCCTTCGCCCACGTCGGTCTTCCAGAGGACCTTGGGACCGGCTTCCGGCCAGGCACGGGCCAGCGGGGTGGGGTCGGTGCTGATGCCGTCCAAATGCGCGCCGCGAAACCGGGGCCATTCCCCTTTCAGGTCGGCGGGAACCCCTGAGCCTTTGATGAGTTTGCCCGCCCATTGACCGCCCCCGGCGCCGGCCTCGCTCTCGTCGCGATCCGTCCCGGGCACCCGTGGCTTGAGCAGGCGGCCTGGGTCCGCCAGCCACCATGCCAGCACTATGGCCAAACCGATGCCCGCCACGGCCAGCGGGATTGCCCGGGTCAGCCTGCTCTGTCTCGCTGCATCCATGGCGCCATGCTAGCGAGTTCGGCGAATTACAGCCAAGAGGTTTGTCAGCGCGCGCAGTCGCTTGGCGGCACCTGCTTTCGACGGCGAGGGACCAAGGGCGACCTGGGGATTCAGGAGCATTGTGCGGTGGGGCTGGGGCATCGCGTCGGGTAGTGGAACGGGTAATGACTCGGGTTTTGACCGGTTCGATCCGCCTGTGCCGACATCTCCCTCGGATTATTCTGTCTCCGGACAGGGGCCAACCGTTGAAAACCCAAGCCATGGAAAGAGTCCGGCTCCCCGCCTGCGCCTTCCCCATTAGGCTACCGGTTTCGCCCTGGGTGACCGCCCGGCAACGACACTCCTAAACTGCCGGGCGCGACACGCCGCCGACCCGGCTGCCATCACTCAACCTTCGCTGGGCGAGTTCTCGTGTCGGATCAGCCAATGCCAGCCACCCACATCGACCGCCAAGCCTTCCGCCTGGCAGCGATCGAGTTCGTTGCGATGCTGCAGCAGACAGCGCTCGTCGCGCCGACTCGCCCTTCGGCCTGCCTCCAACACACCACCGTGGTGGCGGCGCCGGAAGCTGGCCTGTCCGGTTATGGGATGCGCCGTGCTCATGACTGACAAACGCAATAAGCCGCACGACTCGTGCCAAGTCAAGGGGTGGATTTGGAAATCTTAGAGAACACGTGCTGTGCCGGTTCAAAATGGCTGGCAAGCGGCCTGCGAGGCGCGATGGGAGAGGGTAGCGACCGTCATTCCCTTGGTGGTCGATGGCCACGATGAGGCAGTAACCGCAGGGTCTTCGGTCTCGCCCGTCAACGCACCCGGCAAATGTTCAAAGTTGGACCGCGCGCGCCGATTCCGGCTTGGAGTGGGTCCGGGTCAAGAGCGGTTGCTTCGAGGCGATCCCGCAGGGCAGCATCGACCAGTCCCGCAACCTGACCGATGGCTCATAACAGGACACTCCGAGTCTCAATCTGAGACCGCCCGCCCAGTAGATTTCGCAAAGCCGGGAAAGATGGCCCCGGCAAGGGGGCGGCGGCGGGCTCGACTGGAGCCTGGGGCGATGGACTTTGCAGGTATTTGCACGTATTTGCAGGTCCAGGGAGAGAGGCGGCGCCGGGAGACTGACCGAAAGCACCGCGGGGGAAGGTCGCAACTTCCGGCCGGGGCGGGGAAGTGGGTTGCGGGCAGCGGGCGGCTACCGGCGGATCAGGCCGGGGCCGCGGACAATGCTGCCGCCAAGCCTTGCCAGAGCACCTCGGGGTCCTCCAAGCCAACGGAAAGGCGGATCAGATGGCGGGAAACGCCGCAGGCCTCGGCCCACTCCAGTTCGGTGTAGTGGGCCAGCAGGGTAAACGGACAGGCCAGGGTGAACACGGTGCCAAGGCTGGGCCCTTTGCAGAAGGGGAGGGCGTCGTAGATCAGGGGCGAGGTGCGCGCGGCTTGGCGGGGCAGAAAGGTGACCAAGGCCCCGTAGCCTCCGTTCGGACGCCGCACGGCCTCGTAAGCTTCGGCATGCTCCCATTTCGGATACCAGACCCGCTCGACGGCCGGGTGGGCGCGGAGACACTCGGCGATGAAGAGGCCGTTGGCGTTGTGCCGGCGCATCCGCTCCGGGAAGCCGCGGGCCTGGGCCTCCAACACCGCCGCATCCTCGCCCCACAGGAGTTCCTCGTGCTGGGCGCGCGCCAGCAGCTTCAACTCGGCGTGGAGCGGAGAACGGGGGTTGCAGATCAAGGCCCCGCCCATGGCATCGGCAGTGCCCACAACGAACTTGGTCAGGCTGGTGGCGATGAGATCGGCATGAGCGGTCAGGTCGACGTTGTACGGGGTGGCGACGACGTCGTCCGCGACGAAAGGCACGCCGTGGCGGCGCAACAAAGGGGTAACCTGCCGCAGATCGGCCGAGCCCAGGAGAGGGTTGCCGGGGATCTCGCCGAAACAGGCCGCCAGCGGGGCGCGCTCGAGCAGCGCCGCGAGTTCGCGGGCAATGTGTTCGAGATCGTGCAGGAGGCTGGCCCCCTGGCCGACCTTCTGCTGGAGTTTCAGCGTATCGACGTAAGGGAAGCCGAGTTGGGCGGTGAGCAGGCCGGGACGGCGGCGCAGCACAATCCGGAGGGCGGCATACTGCGCCGCCATGCCCGTGGGAGTGAGGAAGACATCGTCCTCGGCGCATTCGTAGAACGCGGCGAGATGCCGGCGCAGCGCGCGGCGAACCTCACGGCCGTCCGGGTGGTCGAGGCGGCCCTCCAAGCAGGCCGCCGCCTGACGGCTGGAGAGAATCTGGCCGGTGTGTTGCCAGAAGGCCCGGAGGATGGGCA
>CAYYMW010000018.1:28593-35116 GCA_964472515.1 uncultured Verrucomicrobiota bacterium
AACCCAGCCTCCGTGGTGATCACGCCAAAGAGCGAGCCCCGAACGACGATTTCCGCCCGTTCGCCGCTCCGTTTGCGGACAAACAAGGCGGCCCGGGCGGCCACCTCCGCGGAGGGAAGGGGCAGACAGGGGTGACCATCGCCTACGATCGCCGCGAGTTGCAGCACGCGCGGATGCAGGACAAAGCGCGGATAGCCGCAGGCCAGCCGGTCGATCACCTCGGGCCGCTTTTCCTCGTAGCCGACCACGTCCTGCCAGCGCGGGAGCGCCACGGAGACGGCATGTTCGATCGCCGGGATGGCCCGGCCGAGGTCTTCGCCCCGCCAGACGGGGGCGGTCATGAGAGGGTGTTCGTTCATGCGCGAACCTCCCGCAGCGCGGCCGCAAGGTCCGCCTGAAGGTCGGCGACGTCCTCAATGCCGACGGAAAACCGCAGGAGACCGTCGCCAATGCCGACCTTGCGGCGGACCTCGGGCGGAACGGAGGCGTGGGTCATCGAGGCTGGATGGCAGATGAGGCTTTCCACGCCGCCCAGGCTTTCCGCCAGGGTGAAGTACTTGAGGCGGCGGCAGAACCGGAGGGCGGCGGGAACATCGCAGTCCAACTCCGCCACCAGCATGCCGCTGCCGGCCTTCATTTGGCGGCGGGCCAGTTCGTGCTGCGGGTGGCTGGTCAGAAACGGATACCGGACGAAGCGCACTCCAGGCTGTTGCTCGAGCCAGCCGGCCAGCGCCAGGGCATTGGCGCTGTGGCGTTCCATCCGCAACGCCAGCGTGCGCTGGCCGCGGGCGGTCAGCCAGGCGTCGAAGGGGGACGGCTGCAGCCCCAGGGCCTTCTGGGCGAAGATCATGCGATCCTGCCAGGCGGGGTCGTTGGTGGCCACGATGCCCCCGAGGCAGTCGCTGTGGCCGTTCACGTACTTCGTGGTCGAGGAGAGTGAGAGGGTGGCGCCGAGTTCGAGCGGGCGCTGGAGGTAGGGTGAGGCGAACGTGTTATCCACCAGCACCGGGCTGCCCGCCGCGGACGCCACCGCGCTGAGCCCCGCAATGTCGATCACCTTCAGCAGGGGATTGGTGGGGCTTTCGAGCCAGACCAAGGCGGGACGATGGCGGGGGATCTCGTCCCAAGTGTCACGGCGGGAAAGATCCAGGTAGGCGGTGCGCAGGCCGAACTTGGCGAAGACCCGCTCAAGCAACCGGTAGGTGCAGCCGTAGACGTTTTCCTCGGCCAGGATCAAGTCGCCGGCTTTGAGGGTGGAAACGACCGCGGTAATGGCCGAAACGCCACTGGCAAAGCAGGTGGCGTGGGCCGCGCCTTCCAACGCCGCCACCGCGCGCTGCAGGAGCCGGAAATTGGGATTGCCCGAGCGGGTGTAGTCAAAACCGTCGGCATTCCCCGACTCGAACGTCGAGGTCAGGTAAACCGGGGGCATCACTGCGCCAGTGTTGCCAGTGAAGCCGCGGGCGGCATGAACCGCCTGGGTGGTAAAACCCGGTTGCCGTTCGTCGTTCATCTAAGGGGTGCCGAAGCGTTGGCCGGCACAGGTTAACCTACGAAAGCCGGGGTGCCAAAGAGTTTCGCGGCGCGAGCGCTCCTAAGCGGGTTTGACCTGACGTCCCTCCGCCCATGCCGTGCCGACGCGTTCGCCCAATCCCCAGTAGCCGTTGTCCGGCATGGTAAGGACAAAGGGCTGCAGCTTCCGCGGGTCCAACCGCGCGCCCTCCAGACAATCGGTTTCGGCATGGACTTCCACCACCTCGCCCAGGAAGAGGGTGTTGGTGGGCAAGTCCACGGACTGGATCAGCCGGCAGGCAATGGCCAGCGGGCATTCACGGATGAGGGGCGCGCCAGCCAACTCGCCATAGTAGACCTCAAACAGGCGCGCCTTGTCGAGGCGGCGGCCGGAGGCGAGACCGCAGAGATCGACCTTGTCGAGCAGGTTGACCCCGGGAAGGTTGATCGAAAACGCGCCGCTTTCCCGAATCGCTTGATGGGTCAGGTGCGGTTGGCCCACGGCCACCATCATGACGGGGGGCTGGAAGTTGACGCGGTTGACCCAGGAGACGGTCGAGAAGTTGGCCTTTCCGCCGGTATTCGCGCCCACGAGCGTGACCGGCATGGGGTACAGGCAAACGTTCGAGGAAAGCTTGGTCTTGCCCGGCGGGAGCATGGCGGGAAGCGGTGTAGAGGGAGGCTACTTGGCGGCGATCATGCCGTGATTCCGGGCGTAGTTGAAGAGCCCGCCGGCATCCACCACCGGGCGCACATCGCCCAACGGCTTGAAGGCGTGGGTTTTGCCCGTCCCATCCACCTTCACGATGCCAGCGTCCAAGTCCACCGTGACGACGTCGCCCGTCTGGAGCGTTTCGCACAGGCGGGTCGTCAATTCGCAGGGATAGACCTCGCCGGTGGCGATGCAATTGCGGAAGAAGATGCGGGCAAAGCCTTCCGCCAAAACGATGCGGCACCCGGCCGAACCGAGGGCGATGGGGGCGTGCTCACGCGAACTGCCACAGCCGAAATTGCGGCCGGCCACGACGATGGGATACGCGCTATCGAGCGCGCCATCCTTCACGAAGCGAACTGGATACGACGACTCAGGCAGGCCGCAGAGCGCGTAAGAACCGAGCTTCTCGTATTCCTCGGCGATGGTGGGGACGAGATTCAAATACTGCGCCGGGATGATCTGATCGGTGTCGATGTTGTCGCGCACCACATAAACCGGCCCTTTGAACACACTTTGCATGCCTTCATAGTGGCCCCGGCGGCGGGCAAATTCAACAGCTTTGTCCCCCCCGGGCTCCGGCGGACGAGCCAAGGCTGCGGAGGACGGAAGCGGGAAGGGCTCGCGAGGGTTGTAAGCCAGTCTAATATTGCCTATCTGAGCATGGTGGATTTCTCTGGCTTTTTCGGACGACGGGAGAGAGGGTCGGAGTAACTGGTCAAAGCCAGGGTTTGAACTATGAAAGTAATCGAACGCCTGCAGGAATTGCAGGCATTGGAAATGGGACCGAGCGCCGAGAGTCCGGAGACGAAGCGCTTGATTGAGCAGATCCGCAAGGAAACTCCGGAGATGGTCCTGGGCCACTACGACCGTCTGCGCGCGCGCGGCAAGAAGGGAGTGGCCACGGTCGTCAACGGCGTCTGCACCGGCTGCCGCATGCGGCTGGCCACGGGCAACCACGCCGCCTTGATTCGCGACGAGGACATCGCCATGTGTGATTCGTGCGGCCGCTATCTCCTGATGGCCCCGGCCGCAGCAGTGGAAGCGGAGGCGCCCGCCGAGAAGGCGGCTCCCAAACGGCGGGGCCGCAGGCCCAAAAGCGAGCTGGTAGCCGGCTAAACCGCAACCACGCGAAGGTTTTCCAAGAGACGACAGCTTGACGGTCAGGCTGGCCGGTGGTTTGTTGCCTGGGGTCGGTGGCGAGGTTCTCGCCGCCGAGGCTTGGTTCATTTGTCGTCTAAGCTTCATCGTTCGCGCGTGACCGCCCGACCCGCGGCCCCACGACCCTCGCGGAAGCCTTCCGAACACCCCGTGAATCTTGCCGACTTCACCAAGCCGGAGCTGATCTTGCCTGCGCTCAAGGCCAGTTCGCCGGAAGCCGCCGTACTGCAACTGGGTCACACCCTGGCCCAGGCGGGTTGCGTGCCGGACGCCGCGGAGTTCAGCCAAGCGGTCTTCCGCCGAGAAGCTTTGGCGGGCACGGCTTGCCTGCCCCTGACCGCCATTCCCCACGCCCGGATGCCGGCCCTCTCGCAACCGTGGTTCGCCTTGGGCCGTTGCTGGGAGCCCTTGCTCTGGCCCGGGGCCAGCGCCCCCGTGCGCTGGGTGCTGCTGCTGGCGATCCCGGAGTTGGAGACCACCCGCTATCTGGCCTTGCTCTCCTTGCTCTCGAGACTGGGCCCGGGCGCCTGGCTCGACCGCCACTACCAAGCCGCGCCTGACGCGGCCGGCTTGTACGCCGCGCTCCGGACGACCAGCCACCACCCGCGCGCCAGCGCCCCCCCGGCCCAAAGGGTCCGCCTCTGACACCCCGTACCGTTCCCTGCTTTCCCCATGAGTCCTTCCTTTCCGTTTCGCCCGAAACTGCTCGATGTCCTGCCGACCTACCGGCGCGCGGACTTCACGGCCGACCTCATCGCCGGCCTCACCGTTGGAGTGGTGGCGCTACCCCTGGCCATGGCCTTTGCCATCGCCTCCGGCGTGCCGCCCCAAGCCGGCATCTTCACGGCGGTGATCGCCGGCCTGATCATCTCCGGGCTGGGGGGTACCCGGGTCTGCATCGGCGGGCCGACCGGCGCCTTCATCGTCATCCTCTACGGCATCCTCGCCAAGTACGGCATGGAGAACCTGGTCATCTGCACCATCATGGCCGGGATCTTCCTGTTCATCATGGGTTTGACCCGCCTGGGAACGATGATCAAGTACATCCCCTATCCGGTCACGATGGGTTTCACCAGTGGGATCGCCGTGTTGATCTTCAGCACGCAGATCAAGGACTTTCTCGGGCTGAAGGTGGAGAAGGTTCCCTCCGAGTTCTTCGAGAAGATGAAAGTGCTGGCCGAGCACCTGGGCACGATGAGTTGGCCCACGGTGCTGTTGGCGGCAGGTTCGCTGGCGGTGATTCTGCTCTGGCCGAAGGGATGGCAACGCCGGGTGCCCGGCTCGATTGTCGCCCTGGCCGGCGGCACCCTGCTGGTGGCCTTGGTCAACCCGTCGCCGGAGACCATCGGCACCATCGGCAGCCGTTTCGGGGGCATTCCCCAGCAATTACCCTCACCCCAATGGCCGACGCTGACGTGGGACAACATGCAGCACCTGTTCCAACCGGCCATTACCATCGCCCTGCTGGCCGCCATCGAATCGCTGCTTTGCGCGGTGGTGGCCGACGGCATGGTTGACGACCGGCACGATCCCAACCAGGAACTGCTGGCCCAGGGGCTGGCGAACATCGTCGCCCCGCTCTTCGGCGGGATTGCCGCCACCAGCGCCATTGCCCGGACGGCAACCAATGTGCGCAGCGGGGCCCGCTCTCCCGTGGCGGGGATCGTCCACGCCTTGACCCTGCTGGCGATCATCCTGGCCGCGGCGCCCCTGGCCAAGTTCATCCCCCTGGCGACCCTCAGCGCGGTGCTGGTGAACGTGGCGTTGCACATGGGCGAATGGCACAATTTCGCGCGCCTCCCCAAGTGGCCGAAGGCGGACAGCGCGGTGTTCCTGGCGGCGTTTCTGCTCACCGTCATTATCGATCTGACGGTGGCGGTGGAGATCGGGATGGTGATGGCGGCCGTGCTCTTCATCAAGCGCGTGTCGGAGACCAGCCAGATTACTGCCGTGGACGAGGCGACGGAGACGGAAGGTTCCCAGCACTCCCTGGTAGGGAAGCAGATCCCCGAGGGGGTTATCGTCTACCGCATGTTCGGGGCGTTCTTCTTCGGGGCGGCCGACAAACTGGAGTCGGCGCTCAAGCGGTTGAAGGAAGAACCGGATGTGCTGATCCTGCGCATGCGCAAGGTGGTGGCGATGGATGCCACCGGCCTCAACGCCTTGGAGGACCTCTACGAACGGCTGCGCAAGAAGGGCAAGTATCTGGTGCTCAGCGCGCCCCATACCCAGCCGCTCCTGACCATGGAGAATGCCGGCTTCCTCGACCGGCTCGGCCACGAAAACGTCTGCCCGAACGTGGACGCGGCCCTGGCCCGCGCCCGGGAGATTCTGGGCCTGCCGCCGGCGCCTTCCACCGATCCGCTCGCCTCGGAGCGGCAGAAGCTGGACACCGCCCGGCGGGAGTTGAGCGCCGCCTTGGAGCGCGCGAATCAAGCCTTGGGCAGCCAATCCGAGCCGGAGCGCAACGGAACGACCGAGAAGGAACCGAGAACGAAGTAGACCGGCGTGGGCGGGGAGGGGACGTTGCCAGACGAGACGGCGGTCGCGCTTCCAATCCCGTTCGGGACCGCTCGGGAGAGCGCCGGCAAGTTCCTTTAAGAGAGGATCCGGTGCATCACGCCGCCACTCCCGCGCCATCGTTCAACCCTGCTGGAGGGCGGATGATCCGGGCGCCCCGTTGCGAGCCGCTTTTCGAGGTGCACCCCTGAACCATCAGCGCGCTCCGTGCCGCGCAGACCGCCCCGCCTCTGCCCTTCCGCGCAGGGTCGCGCCAACGCTCCCCCACTTGCGTTTCAGAACCTGGCCAACGATGGCCGATGGTCGCGCATGGTCGGGCGCACGCCCTTGCCAGCCTCACCCTTCGCGCGCGGCGGCCATCCCCTCCAAACCCGGGAATGAGGGTCACCGCCCGACCAGCCGGCTGCCTGGCGGGCCAGCCCAACGATGAGAATCGTCACGTACATTCCCGCCGCAGCCGGTCGTCGAGCCGCGGCCGCTGAGCAAAGGGAGGACCATTCTCACATATGAGATGACGTTTTTCTGTGGGAAAAAGTGCGGGCTCAAGTTGAAAAGGAAGCGGCCGATGGGTATAGTAGAACAGTCGGTAACGGTTCTTTGAGAAACATGAAAACGATT
>CAYYMW010000019.1:0-34612 GCA_964472515.1 uncultured Verrucomicrobiota bacterium
GGTGGGTGGTGTTGGCGGTGCTGGTGGGGGCATGTCAACTCCTGTCCGGAGCGCCTGAGATCGTGCTCCAGACATGGGTACTTACGCTGGGGTTGTGCTGGTTTGCCCCGCCGGGACCCGTACCGTTGCTCCCGCGGGTCCTTCGAGGCGTGTTCGTTGTGGTGCTGATCGCCTTGTTATGCGCCCCTCAGATGCTGCCGTTCTTCGACCTCTTGCGGCATTCACAGCGGGGCAGCGGGTATGCCACTCAGTTGTGGACCATGCCGGGTACGGGGTGGGCGAACTTGTTGGTGCCGCTGTTCCGCTGTTTTCAGACCCCCCAAGGCTTCTACTACCAGATCGGCCAGGCGTTTGTCGCCTCGTACTATGCTGGGATCGGCATCTTGGTCTTGGCGCTCGGGGCGGTCTTGACGCGTCCCGACCGCCGGGTGCGGTTCCTGGCCTTGCTCTGCTTGCTGACGCTGGTGGTCGCCATGGGTGATAACGGGTTTCTTTACGCATGGTTGCGGAAGGTGTTCCCGTGGCTGGGGGTGGCCCGGTTTCCGATTAAAGCGGTGTATTTGGCCGGTCTGACGTTGCCTTTGCTGGCGGCGCTGGGGGCCGACGCGCTGGTCGACCAGGCCGCGACCAAGCCCAAGTGGTTGCCGCTGGTGCTGGCTGGTGTGCTGGTCCTCATGTTTGGCGCTGTGGCTTTCCAGTGGTCTTTTCCGGGACCCGGAGAGCAGCCGCGTGCCGTCCTGTGGTCGGCGCTGAGTCGGCTGGCGTTTCTGGCTGGCACCCTTGGTTTATTGCTGCGTTGGGCATGGTTCAGCGAACGGGGCAGGGGATGGCTGGCCGCAACGGCGCTCAGCCTCGTGACTTGGGGAGATCTCATCACTCATTCGAATGCGTTGGTGCCGACCCTGCCCAGCAGCGCCTTGAGCGGCCGCATGGCGGAGATTCCACCTGCCACGCCGCCCGGTTTCACACGTGCCATGACCAGCGCCCGCGCCGAGTACCTGCTGCTCACGCGCACGCTGCCGAACCGGCTCAACGACCTCTACGGCTCGCGCCTGTCGCTTTGGTCCAACCTGAACCTGTTGGAAGGCATAGCGAAGGTGAACGGTGCCATCACCCTGCAGCTCGGGTATGAGGCGCAGCTCGAGCAAATGCTCTACGCGCTGCCGCCGAGAGACTACCCCGGCCTGACGGCTTTCCTGGCGGTGAGCCACACCTCCTCCCCTGCCAGTCCGGTCGAGTGGGTGGCGGTGACCAATTCCCTGCCCCTGGTCACGATCGGCCAAGCTCCGATGTTTGTCCCGGACCAGGATGCGCTGCGCCTGCTGGGATCGGGGGAGTTTCGGCCAGGCGAGACGGTCTTGTTACCGGAGGCGGCGCGAACTACGGTGCGCGCGGCCCGCGTCGCCGGCGCCAAAGCCCAGTTGACCCACATGGAGCATTCGCGCATGGAAATTGCGACCGAGAGCCCTGCTCCAGCTTTGCTCGTGGTTGCCCAGTCCTATTATCATCGTTGGCAGGCGTTGGTAGACGGCCAGCCCGTGCCGCTCTTGCGCGCCAACCACGCGTTTCAAGCCGTGGAGATACCGGCTGGTCCGCACAAGGTCGAGTTCGTGTACCGTGATCCGCTTTTTCGGCTGGGCGTGATTGTCTCCATCGTCACTACCGCCGGGCTGCTGATCGGGTTCTGGCTGGCTGCACGCAGGCCTCCGTCGGCGTCATGAGTGCTGCCAGCAACGAGACGTGCGCCGACCGAGCCTTTGCTCCCGGCCGTTTCTGTCTCTTGCTGGGCGCGGTGCTGGTGCTGTGCTTCCTGCCGGTCTTGATTGGGCGCGAGACCTTCTACTTCCGGGACTTCGGCATCTTCGGCTACCCGCTGGCCTATTACCACAAACAGCGGTTTTGGGAGGGGGCGATCCCCCTTTGGAATCCGCTCAACTCGCTCGGGCTCCCCTTCTTGGCCCAGTGGAATACCCTCTGCCTCTATCCCGGGTCGCTGATCTACCTGCTGCTGCCGCTGCCGTGGTCGTTGAATCTGTTCTGCCTGGCTCACTTGCTCCTGGGCGGGGCCGGCATGTATCGCTTGGCCCACCGGTGGTCTGGCAGCGAGAGGGGGGCGGTTGTGGCAGGCGTGGCCTTCGCGCTGAACGGCTTGATGTTGAGCAGCCTCAAGTGGCCCAACAACATCGCCGTGCTGGGTTGGATGCCTTGGGTGGTGGATGCGGTCCAACGCGGCTCCCGCGACGGGGGACGATCGCTGATCGTCGCGGCCTGGGTGGGGGCGGTGCAGATGCTTGCGGGCACGCCGGAACTGATCCTGCTGACGTGGGTCCTGGCGGCAGTGGTGACATTGGGTGAACCAAGATCCTGGCGGGAATGGCTGCGTGGGTTTGGTCGCCTCGGCCTCCTGGTTCTGGTGGTGTCCGGCCTTGCTGCGGCCCAGTTGCTGCCGTTTGTCGATTTGCTACGCCTCTCTCAACGCTCGACCCAGTTTGGTGGCTCCAGTTGGGCCATGCCGCCCTGGGGTTGGGCCAACTTTATCCTGCCGCTGTTTCACAGTTTTCGATCACATCAAGGAGTGTTCGCCCAATACGACCAGTATTGGATTTCCTCCTACTATCTGGCCCTGCCAGTGTTGGCATTGGGCCTTTGGGTGATCCCCAGGCTGCGTGAGTGGCCCGCTCGCGTGCTGGCTGGTCTGGCCGTGGTGTGCTTGGTCCTGTCCCTGGGCGACCAAGGCGGCCTCTACCCGGTTTGCCTGAAGCTCTTCCCACCCCTGGGCTTGATGCGTTTCCCCATCAAGCTGGTGGTTCCGGTACTGTTCATTCTCCCGCTGCTTGCGGCGTTGGCTGTGGGGCAGATCGAGCGTCTGCCCTCCGACGCTCGTTCGAGGGCGCACCGATCGCTGACGATGGTGGGTGGGATGTTGCTCGTGCTGCTGGCCATCTTACTCTGTCTGGCGTGGTTTCGTCCCAGACCTATGGATGACTGGCCCGCCACACTTCGTTCTGGCGGTTTGAGGCTGCTTTTCCTGGGCATCGCCCTGGCCGGTTTCTGGAGGTGGAGCCGGGGAGGTATCCCCCTTCGGCCTGCCCTCCTTAGAGTGGCGTTGCCCGGCCTGCTGGTGCTGGATGTACTCACCCACACGCCGTGGCAGAATCCCACGGCGCCCGCGTGGATCGCCGCGCCCGGCTTGGCCGAACTGGAACCTCGACCAGCGTGGGGGCAATCGCGCGCCCTGCTCACTCCCGCCGCCGAGGCCTATCTGGACCATTGGAGTCCGTCCAATCCCACGGACGATTTCCTTGCGAGCCGGTTGGGGCTGTTCTGCAACTGCAACCTGCTGGATGGGATTCCCAAGGTGGACGGCTTCTACTCCCTCTACCTGCGCGAGTCGGCCGCCGTCGTTCGCGAACTCTATCGCACCACGAACACCTTCCACCCGGCGCTGGCGGGTTTTCTGGGTGTCACCCACATCAATGTGGCGGGCAAGTCCGTCGAGTGGCAGGCCCGGCCCGGCGCCATGCCCCTTGCGAGCATCGGCCAGCAACCCGAATTCGCGCGCGAGGAGGAGATGCTCTCGGCCATGACCAGGCCGGATTTCGCCCCCCGCGAGGTGGTTTATCTCCCGGCGGATGCCGCTCAGAGCGTGCCGGCGGGCCGTGTCTCCGAAGCCAGGATTCGCGCAAGCGAGTGGTTGGCCGAGCGGGCCACCTTTGACGTTGAGACTCCGGCGCCCGCCGTCCTGGTGCTGGCGCAAGCGTTTCACCCCGCTTGGAAGGCCGCCATTAACGATCAGCCCGCGCCGTTGCTGCGCGCTAATCTGGCTTTTCAGGCTGTCGTGGTGCCGCCGGGCAAGTCGCGTGTCGAGGTGCGCTATGCGGACGTCCCGTTCCGCGTGGGTGCGGGTCTGTCACTCCTCACTCTGATGGCCTCGCTCATGGCTTGGTGGGGGCCATGCCGCGCCGTCCGTGGCGACGCCCGGCAAGGCTGAACCGATAACCTCCAAACCAAGCGGCCATTTGAATCCCACCTTCCTCCCGAGTCGAACGATGCCACCCGCCCTCCGGCCGCGGAGCCAATGTCTGGCCATTCTGGTCTTGTGGGAAATGGGTTGGTCGCTGATTGCGGCCCCTGCCCTCGCGGCTCCGGCGGTCATGCCAGATAGTCAGGTCATCAAGGAGGGCGAGACGGCTGCGCTGGCTCTCGACCGCGGGCCTGATCCCGGCGCGTCTTATCAATGGTATCGCGACGACCGGTTGTTGGCGGGACGGACGAACTGGTACCTGCTGCTTCCTCGGATCACGGCGGCGGAGCAGGGGAGCTACGTCCTTCAAGTGCGACCCGGTACATCGCCCGCCACCAACCTCGGACCGTCCTTGGTGCGGGTAATGCCCGTGCCGCCAGGCACCTTGGATGCGCACTATAACGCTGGCTTCGGGGCGGATGCCGCCGTCTACACCGTGGCCAAAGCGGGCGACGGGGCGGTTCTCGCGGGGGGCGTTTTCGGCGGCTCCGACCAAGCGCTGGCCGCGAACCTGGTGCGCCTTCGCTCTGATGGCACCGCGGAAGGTGCCTTTTACGCCGGTTTGACACCGGCCGATGGGGGGGTCTTCGCGATCCAACCCCGGTCAGACGGGAACGTACTGATTGGGGGCTCGTTTACCCTCTGCCATGGGCAGGCTGTGGGGGGGATCTTGAGGCTTTTGGCTGATGGGGCGCTGGATTCCCGATTTCGCTTCGCTCCAGGCGTGAGCGGTGGCGGTGAGCACAGCCTTCCGGAGCCTCCGGTGCCGGCCGTGTTTGCCTTGGCGACCCTCCCGGATGGACGGGTTCGCGTCGGCGGCCTGTTTACCTCCCTCCACGGCGTTCCCCGGCGCGGCATCGCCGGACTCCAGCCAAGTGGTGAGGTCGACTCTGCGTTTGACCCTGGCGAGGGCTTGGGGAATGAAGGGGAAAGCCGGCCGGCCGCTGTCCTCGCTTTGGCTTTGGCGGGCACCCATCTGAGCCTCGTGGCAGGGGACTTCACTACCTTCGATGGGCAACCCGCGGGGCGGTTGGTTGGCTTGGAGGAGTCTGGTCGGCGTTCGGCCGGCTTCAACGTCGGGGCGGGCTTTGACAGCGTCGTCAACGCGCTGGCGGTTCAGAACGATGGCCGAATCCTGGCGGGCGGGCGGTTTCTCAGCTATCAAGGCGTCCGCCACGTCGGCGTGGCCCGGTTGTTGCCGGACGGGCAGTTGGACAAAAGCTTCCAAATCGCCCCCGAGTTGGTGTCGGTGTCGGGCCAGACGGAGGTCTTCGCCCTTGTGGCCCTGCCGGATGGCGGGGTGTTGGTGAGCGGACGCTTTGACCGCGTCGGTGGGGCTGCCTTGGTCAACTTGGCAAGGCTGCGTCCGGACGGGAGCGTGGACCGAAGTTTCGGGACCGCGCCGCTTGCCTGGAGCGGCTCCGGCTTTGCCCTCTGTGACTTGGGCGGCGATGGTCTGGTGGTAGGCGGCCAGTTCTCTTTTGCCGACCCGGCAGGATTGGCCGGCTTGGTGCATCTGGTTGCGGGGAGAGAGATACCCGCTCCGAGACTGTCCTTGGGGCGCACGGAGGACGGTCAGCTCAAGCTCAGCGTGGCCACCCTGCCGGATGTGACCTACTGGCTGCAGAGCCGGGAAACCGTCTCGGTCGGGGACTGGCTGACCGCCCCCGCCGTTGCGGGAGACGGCGCGGTCCACGAATGGCTGCGTCCCATCCCCCAGCGCGGGAGCGAGTTCCACCGCGTGGCGACCAAACAGGCCCAACCCCCAACGGTGGTCCCACCATCGTTGCATGAGCGCGTGCTGGTCTTCTCTGCCGCCGTGCCTTCCGACTCCGGCCCGGCGGTTGAGCCCTTTGCCGTGCAGTGTGGCGACACGTCGTTTGTCCTGACCAGCAATGGCTCCGCCTCCGGAGAACTGGGAACCTATGCCTACGCCGTGATCGGGAGTCGTGAGGCGGCGCTCTTTCTGACCAGCACCAACGGTTCCGTTCCGGGCTGGGAACGGCGGTTCTCACTCTACAGTCTCAACGGCAGCCAAGCCCTGTTCCGCTACGAATTCCTCCAAGGTGCGGTCTTGACGGGGACCGGATTCGGTCTGGTCGATCTCCATCCGGCGGTATCGCCCGGGCCGCGCCTGCTCCAACCCCGTCTGGGGCCAGACTGCCTTGAATGGTCGCTGCAAGTCTCCGGCGTGGATTTGGCGCAAGCCGTGCGGGACGGGCACCTGGTCTCCGACCCGTTGGCGGGGGTTTTCCGCGAGACCGGCACCGTCTCGGCGGCCGGCCTCGAAATGGATTATTCGGTCGAGGCCGTCGGTTTTGACGAAGCGGGTTGTCCAACGGAGATCATGGTGACCGCCTCGGGCACACTCCTGAATCCTTCCCCCCAGACGGTTCACGCCACGCGGGAGTGATCGGTGATGACCGGCGTTCGGGGGCGGGCATTGTCAGCCCGGGCGGGGTGCGCTAAGCTTGTCCGGCATGGACAATTACAATAACGCCATGGGATGGCTGGCGCTGGGAGTGGGCGGGCCGGTCCTGTTCGCGGCGATGGTCTTTGCCGGGCACTGGCTCCGCGCGCACCACCGATGGCGGCTGGGGCCGATGTACCAGTTCTTTGCCCTCTCCCTCTCCGTTCTAATCTGCACCAGCCTGACTGGGCTCAACCTGCCCGGTGAACAGCACCTGGCGCCGGCCACGATTGTTCTGAGCTGCTTCTTCCTCATCCCGGCCCTCGACCGTTTCGTTTGGAACGGCTATTTCCAGCAGTACCGGCAGGTGAAAATCCCGGTTTTCCTCACGCAGGTTGCGGCGCTCCTGCTTTTTCTGGCCGTGGTGTTGCTGGTGCTGGCTTGGGTCTATGAGGTTCCCATCAGTGGAGTGTTGACGGGGTCCGGGGTGGCCGCCGTCATTCTCGGCCTGGCCATGCAGGACTTGCTGAGCAACATGTTTGCCTGTTTTGCCATCCTGTTCGGCAAGCCTTTCCGGGTGGGGGATTGGCTGATGCTGGACGGCCGCCCGGCGGAGGTGGTCGAGATCAACTGGCGCTCCACCCGGCTGCGCAACAATGACAATATCTACCTGGATGTCCCCAACAACAGCATCATCAAGCAGACCGTTACCAACCTCAGTTATCCCACCGCCCTTCATGCCATGCGGTTCCAAGTGGGGCTCGACTACGCCGCTCCTCCCACCGAGGTGAAGGAGACGATCAAGCAGGCCGTGCTGGCCTCGGCGGGGGTCTGCCAGGAACCTCAGCCCCGGGTCTTTCTCCAGCAATTTGGCGATTCCGCCGTGGTTTATCAGATCAAGTACTGGATGGAGGACCAAGCCTGTTTCAGCGAAATCCAGGACGCCATTCACACCAATATCTGGTATGCCCTCCAGCGGCGCGGCCTCCGCATCCCGTTTCCGGTTCGCACCGTTCAGCTCGAACGGCCGACGCGCGGCCTCGAGGCCGAGCAGCGGTTGGTCGCCCGGGCTGTCCTGCGCCACCGTTCTCCCTTCCAGTGCCTGGACGACACGCTGTTGGACCAGTTGCTGGCGCGGGCGCGGACCCTCCGCTTCGGCGTCGGCGAGAAGATCATCCAGCAGGGCGACCCCGGCGATTCCATGTTCATCCTGATCAAAGGCGAGGCCGACGTCTTTGCCTCCCGCGAGGGAGCGAACGCCCATCTGGCCACTCTCAGCGGGGGGGATTGCTTCGGAGAGATGTCCCTGCTTACCGGCGAGCCCCGCAGCGCGACCGTCTCCTCGCGCACGGACGTGGAGACGCTGGAGGTCGGCAAGCCACTGATGGCGGAGATTCTCGTCAAGCACCCCGAACTCCTGCAGCGGCTCAGCGAATTGCTCGCCCAACGCCGCCTCGAAAACGAAGGCCTCCTCGCCGAGGCTTCCAAGACCCCGGCGATCGACCGGCGTCAGGAATACGCGAAGACCTTCCTTAAGCGCCTGAAGTTGTTCTTCAACCTCTGAGGGGCGGCGACCGGGCGGGGAACCGGGCTTGCGCAGGGCGCTCCTTGGTCTCCACTCGTTTCCGGTCCTCAGAGGAACGGATTGTTGGCCTTCTCCTCAGCCACCGTCGTCAACGGCCCGTGGCCGGGACACAGCAAGGTATCGGGCGGAAGGGAGAGGATTTGCTCGCGGATCTTTTGCAGCGCGACCGCCGCTTTCCCGGGAGCCTTCCCGATCGACCCCGCAAATAGGGCGTCACCCACGACGGCCGCATGAGGCGCGTCTTCCGGCCAGGTACCGATGATATAAGTGATCCCGTCGTCGGCGTGGCCGGGCGTCTCGCGATTGGTGATCCGCAAACTGCCGAGGTGGATGAAATCGTTGGCTCGGTAACGCTGATCGGGAGGCGCGTTGCGGTCGCCGGAGTGCAGCCGGGCCTTGGGATGATATTGGCGGACGGCAGCCAGCCCACCAATGTGATCGCCGTGACTGTGGGTGATGAAGATGTGCTTGAGTTGGAGTTCGTTGGCCTCGATGAGTTCAAGGATCGGGCCAGCATCGAAACCGGTGTCGAACAGCGCGGCCTCGCGCGTGACTTCGTCCCAGACGAGAAACGCGTTCACCGCGTACCCGCCACCGGAGGTCGAGATCACGCGGAGTTCCCGCCAGAGGGAGAGGTCCACCGGGGCGGGCGACCACCCGGCAGCCACCCGTTCCAATTTGGCCGCGCTGAGTCCGAGCCGGGCCGCCAGGGCCGAATAGGGCGCGGGCTTCGGGAGCCGGCTGGTGGCTTCGAGCGTTTCCAACTCCCCCGGGCTCAGGCCGGCGGCCTGGGCCACCTCGGCCAGCCCGAGCCCAGCGTGAACGCGCGCCTTATGCAGAATATCGCCTGCGTGGTCTTCCAAACTCATGCGACCAATTAAAGCCGCTCGGGCGCGTCGGCGCAAGCGCGGGCAAAAGGAACGAGGTGGCCAAACCGCGGGTGGCATGGTATACCTCCCCTCGTAACTGCGCCGATGCGGGCGCGGCCGATTCCTGAAGACGATATGAAGACCATCTCCCGGCGGACCTTCATGGCAAGAACAATGTCAGGGGTTCTGGCTGCTGCGGCATGGCGCGCCGAACTGAAAGGCAAGTCGATGGTACGTGTGCAGGAACAAGTCTGGGGCAAGAGTCGTGACGGCAAGACCGTGCGGCTGTTTACCCTCGCCAACAGCCAGGGCATGGTTGTGAAGATCACCTCCTATGGAGCCATCCTGACCGAGATCCGGGTCCCCGGCCGCGCCGGACAGGTCCGCAACGTCGCCTTGGGCTTCGACAACCTGGAGCAGTACCTCAAGGGGCATCCCGCCTTCGGCGCCACGATCGGCCGCTTCGCCAACCGCATCGGGAAGGCACGCTTTACCATCGACGGCAAGGAGTACCAGGTGGCGGCCAACAACGGCCAGAACCACATCCACGGCGGCCGCGTGGGCTTCGACAAGGCAGTGTGGGACGCCCGGATCCTGGAGGATGCGGGGGCGGTGGCATTCTCGCATCTCAGTCCCGACGGCGACGAGGGGTATCCCGGTAACCTGAAGGTCCAGGTGACCTTCACCCTGACCGAGGAGAACGAACTGCGGCTCGATTACCTGGCGACCACTGACAAGCCCACCCCCGTCAATCTGACCAATCACTGCTATTTCAATCTGGCCGGCGAGGGCGACGTGCTGGGCCACGAACTAACGGTGTTCACGGACCAATACACCGTGGCGGACAAGGAACTCATCCCGACCGGGGAGATCGCCTCAGTGAAGGGTACACCGCTGGATTTCACCACCCCCCACCGGATCGGCGAACGGATCGACCAACTGAAGCCGCAGCCCAACGGGTACGACCACAACTACGTGCTGAACAACCAGGGCAAGTTGATCCTGGCCGCGCGGGCATGGGAACCCAAGTCCGGCCGACAGATGGACGTGATGACCACCGAGCCCGGCGTGCAGCTCTATACTGGCAACTGGCTCGACGGCAGCCTGCGTGGCGTGGACGGCGTGACCTACCCGCGGCACGGCGGCTTCTGCCTGGAGACCCAGCATTATCCTGACTCCATCAACAAGCCGAACTTCCCGTCGCCCCTGTTGCGCCCGGGCCAGACGCACCGATCCACCACCGTCTTTCGGTTCTCCGTGCGCGCCTAGCTTTTGCCGGCCACACCTTTCCCTCTTTGAGCTGCCACAGACGTTCCGCCCGGGAATCCGTGGCGGAGCACTATGTCTCCCCTGAGCCATCTTGGACCGCGCCGGCCGCTGGTGATCGCCATGCTGGTGCAGTACTCGGCCGGCGGGGCGATCATGCCTTTCCTGGCGCTCTTTCTGCGCGAGCGGGGGCTTGCCATGAGCCAGGTCAGCCTGGTGGTCATGTCCGGGTCCTGCGCGTTGATGGTCTCACCGCTGTTTTGGGGAATGCTCGCGGACCGGTTCGTGCCGGTGAACCACCTGTTGAAGGTGATCAACCTGCTGGCCGCGGCGGCCTTGGTGGTGTTTGCGTTTCAACATACCTTTTGGGGGCTGGCGATGGCCTTCACCTGCTTCTACGCCTGCTACCAACCCGCGCCGTTCCTGGTCTCTTCCTTGTGCCTGCGGCACGTGCCTGATCCGTTCCGCCACTTTGCGAGCCTGCGCGCCTGGGGTTCGCTGGGCTGGCTGGTGCCTTCGCTGGCGGTGTTCCTGTGGATGGCTTTGGGTTGGGGCCAGGACTTCTCCCTCTTGCCTTGGCTATCGGCGACGGCCTTTGTCGCAATGGCCTTCTATGCGCGTTGGCTTCCGCACACCCCGCCTGGAGCGGCTCCCCACGCGGGAGTGGGATCTCAACTGAGTTACGGCGCCGCCACCCGGCGTCTGCTGCACAATCGCAACTACCTTGTGCTGCTGGTTTCGTACTTCTTCGTCGCCGCCTCCTTCTCCATCCTGTTCTTCTACTCACCGCCCCGGATGGTCGATGCGGGTTTGCCGGCCCGCTGGGTTGGCCCCGTGCAAATCTACAGCATTGTGGCCGAGGTAGTGCTGCTCCAATGGCAGGCGCACATCGGGCGGCGGATCGGGTACCACCGCATGGTGATCCTGGACTGCCTGATGCTCGTGGCGCGCCAGGCGATCTACGTCTGGAGCGACAACCTGTGGCTCCTGACCTCCAGCTACGCGCTGGTGGGGGTTACCGTGGTGTTCTACCACATCGGGGTCAGCGTGCTGGCGGAGGATATCGCGGGGCCAGAAGTGAAGGCCACCGCCCAAACCCTGCTGGTGCTCTGCAGTTCGGGTTTGGGCCCCATCGCGGGCAATCTGGCGGTCAGCCGCCTCGCACGCGGACCTTCGGCGGACCTGCACCGGGTCTTCTTCTGGGGTATGGCCTCAGCCATGGTGGCGGCTGGCTTGCTGCTCTGGCGCGGAGCCAGGATCGCCCCCAAGCGGGTGCTCCACGAGTGAAGCCGCTTGCTCCGTAAGCGGAACGGCAAACGGGAGCAAGAATCGGGTGGGTAAGTCGCCGGGCGAGGGCTACAGTAGCCGCGTGAACGACTACGAGCGCATCGCAGAAACGATCCGCTACCTGGACGAACACCAAGCCAGCCAGCCCGGCTTGGAGGAGTTGGCCACCCACATCGGGTTGAGCCCGTCCCACTTTCACCGCCTGTTCCTGACTTGGGTCGGGGTCACGCCCAAGGACTTCCTCCAAAGCCTGACCCTCGCCCACGCCAGGCGCCTGCTCCAAGCGGGGGGGAGCGTGCTGGATTCCTCGCTGGCCGCGGGGTTGTCCGGCCCGGGCCGGTTACATGATCTGTGCGTCACTCTCGAAGCTGCCACGCCCGGGGAGCTGAAACGAAGAGGCCATGGCTGGCAGATCTCCTACGGATTCGCGACGACCCCATTTGGCGAGTGCCTGCTGGCTGAAGGACCTCGCGGGCTCTGCTATCTGGCCTTCGGAGAGCCGGGCGTTCGTGAGGAATCCGTCGAAGCCCTGCGGACGGTCTGGCGGGAGGCGGCCTTGCACCGCGACGATCAAGCCGCAACCCGGTGGGCTGCGGGCATCTTCCGTCGATCCCCGGAGTCCAAGCTCAGCCCGGGGGTCCGCGCGTTCGTCATCGGCTCTCCTTTCCAAGTCAAGGTCTGGAATGCGCTGCTCCGCGTGCCTGCGGGTGCCTTGGCAACCTACGGTTGGCTGGCCGAGGCCATCGGGCAGCCCTCTGCCGCCCGCGCGGTAGGGACTGCGGTGGGGAGCAACCTGCTCGCGTACCTGATCCCCTGCCACCGGGTGATTCGTGAAACCGGTTTGTTGGGCGGTTACCGTTGGGGAGTCACCCGCAAGCGGGCCATGATCAGCTGGGAGACGGCGGGGTGAGACGCCCCATAGTGGGCGGCGGGATTCCGCTCCTACAGCGGCACAGACTTGTTTTCGGACCCGCCCCGCCGTAGGCTTGGCTCATGGACCTGTCCACCAATCTGCGAGCAGTGCGGCAGAAGATCGAGCGGGCGTGCCTGCGGGCCAGCCGAGACCCGGCGCGGGTGACCCTGGTTGCCGTCAGTAAGGGGCAGCCGCCGGCGGTGATCCGCGAAGCCGCCGATTTGGGGTTGACCTTGTTCGGTGAGAACAAGGTGCAGGAGGCCAAGCTCAAAATAGGCCAATGCCCCGGCCGCCTGCAATGGCACATGATCGGCCATCTGCAGACCAACAAAGCCCGCGATGCGGTCCGCTTCTTCTCGATGATTCACAGCGTGGACAGCCTGCGCTTGGCGGAGGAGATCGAAAAGTACGCTGACCGTGCCGCCAAGACACTCCCCATCCTGCTGGAGGTCAACCTGGCGGGAGAGGCGAGCAAGTTCGGCTATCGTCCCGACCAGGTGCTTGCCGATTTGTTGGCCATCAATCGGCTGCGCCACCTGGAGATTCATGGTTTCATGACCATGGCGCCGTGGAGCCAGGATCCGGAGCGGGCGCGCCCGGTGTTCCGTCAGTTGCGCGAGATCCGAACCGAGGCGGAACAGATCCTGGGGGCTCCTTTGCCTCACCTCAGCATGGGTATGACCGGGGATTACGAGGTGGCCATCGAGGAGGGGGCGACGATGGTGAGATTAGGCACCGCACTGTTCGGGGAACGGAGTTACGCCAAGGCGGCTACCTCGATGGAGGATGATGACTGAGCGAGCGCAGTCCCCGGCCCAGGTTTCTGGTCCAACCGATCCGGCCGACCTGGATTCCCGTTTTGCCTACCGGTTGGTGCGCCTGGCCAACGGCTGTCACAGCGTCCACTCGCTGGCCGAGAAGGAAACGTTCCATCCGGTCATCGGCCCTGCCGTGGAGGCGGAGGCCCTGTATGTCAGACAGCTCCGTCTGCGGCAGCGGATGGACGAACCGGGCGATGGGGAATTCGTGGTCTGGGACGTCGGGCTGGGAGCCGCGGCGAACGCCCTGACCATGTTGCGGGCAACGCGTGGTAGCGGCCGTCCTGTGCGCCTGGTCAGTTTCGATCACACGCTGGAGGCTTTGCGGTTTGCCTTGGAGCACGCCGAACCGCTCGCCTATCTGGCCGGATACGAGGACGCGGGGCGCGAGTTGTTCGCCCACCACGCGAGCCGGTTTGAAGACGGGCCGCGCCAAGTCCATTGGGAGTTCCACCTGGCGGATTTTCCCACCTTCATCCACTCCCCTGCCGCCCATCGCCTGCCGGTGCCGCACGCGATCATGTTCGACGCCTTTTCCCCCGCCCGCAACCCGGCGATGTGGACGCTGTCGCTCTTTGCCGCCGTTTTCAGGCACTTGCGCGGCGACCGTCCCTGCGCCATGCCCACCTATTCGCGCAGCACCATGCTGCGCGTTTCCTGGCTGATGGCCGGCTTCTACGTGGGCGTGGGGCACGCCACAGGGGAGAAGGAGGAGACAACCATCGCCGCCAACTCCCTTTCCTTGATCGACGAACCGTTGGACCGGCGCTGGCTCTTGCGCGCCCACCGTTCGAGCAGCGCGGAACCGCTCCGCGAACCCGTCTACCGGCAGGCGCCGCTCACGGAAAGCACTTGGGAGAGGCTGCGGGCGCACCCGCAGTTTGCCGGCGCGCCGTGGTAGGGCCAGCCGGCCACCGCCCGCCGCGCCGGGATCGACGATCCGGCGGCGCGGCCCGCAGGCGACGGCTAGGCCTTGGCGACGACGCGTTGAGTGCGGTTCTGCGCGGCGCGCTTGCGCTGGGTCTCGTCCAGAATCTTCTTGCGCAGGCGCAGGTTCTTTGGGGTCGCTTCGACGTATTCGTCCGGCCCGATGTACTCGAGCGCGCGTTCGAGGCTCATGCGCCAGGGCGGTGACAACTGAATCCCCTTGCCGTCCCCTTGGGAGCGCATGTTGGTCAGGTGCTTGATCTTGCAGGGGTTGACCGGGATGTCGTTCTCGCGCGCGTTTTCGCCCACGATCATGCCCTGGTAGATTTTCTCCCCCGGCTCCACCATGAGGCGGCCGCGTTCCTGAATGCTGTCCAACGCGTAAGCGGTGGACAGGCCGTTCTCGATGCTGACCAGCGAACCGTTCTTGCGGGCCGCAATGTCCCCGCGATCCGGGCCGTACTCGTGGAAGAGATGGCTCATCACCCCCAGGCCGCGAGTGGTGTTCACCAAGTCCGTTTCAAAACCAATCAGCCCGCGCATGGGGATCAGCGCTTCGATGCTGATCTGGTCGCCATGATGGACGAGGTCTTGAATCTCCGCCTTGCGGTTGGAGAGATTCTCCAGCACCACGCCCATATGCTCCTTGGGAATCTCGAGAAACAGTTTCTCGATGGGCTCGAGCAGGTTGCCGTCCTTGTCGGGGCGGTAGATCACCTCCGGACGGGAAACGAGGACTTCATGGCCCTCGCGGCGCATCTGTTCAACGAGGATTGCAATCTGCATTTCCCCGCGGCCGCTGACGTTGAAGATGTTCGGCGCGTCGGTGTCCTCCACCCGGAGGGCCACATTGGTGCGCAACTCCTTGGTCAACCGCTCCCGCAGGTGGCGGGCGGTGACCAACTTGCCATCCTGGCCCGCCAAGGGGCCGTCGTTGACGGCGAACTGCATCTGAATGGTCGGCGGGTCGATCGGCACGAAGGGCAGGGGTTGACGGTCGACGGTATCGGTCAGCGTTTCGCCGATGTTGACGTCCTCGACGCCGGTGATCCCGACGATGTCGCCCGCATGGGCCTCGGTAACCTCGATGCGTTTGAGCCCCTCGAAGTGGTAGATCGCCGTGATCTTGCCGAGGGTCTTGTGGCCGTCGCCGTGCAGACAGGCCAGGGGTGCGCCCACGGTGACCTTGCCGGTGTGAATCTTGCCAAAGGCAATGCGGCCCAGGTAATCCGAGTAATCGAGGTTGGCCACGAGCATCTTGAACTCCACTCCGGCGTGCGCACGCGGCGGAGGAATGTGGTGGATGATGGCTTCGAACAGCGGATCCATGTTGCCGTTCGGTTTGGCCAGGTCGGTCGTGGCGTAGCCGTCCTTCGCGCTGGCGTAGATGATCGGGAAGTCCAGTTGCTCGTCGGTGGCGTGGAGCGAGAGGAAGAGATCGAAGACCAAGTCCAGGACCTTCTTCGGGTTGGCGTTCTCCCGGTCGACTTTGTTGATCACCACGATGGGCATCGTGCCGGCCTCCAGTGCCTTGCGCAGCACAAAGCGGGTCTGGGCCTGCGGGCCGTCGGTGGCATCGACCACGAGCAGGACGCCGTCGATCATGTTCATGATCCGTTCGACCTCGCCGCCAAAGTCCGCGTGACCCGGAGTGTCGACAATGTTGATGTGGAAATTCTTGTACTTGAAAGCGGCGTTCTTGGCCCGGATGGTGATCCCCTTTTCACGTTCGAGGTCCATCGAGTCCATGATCCGTTCCTCGGAGGCAATGGCTTGGTTGGACCGGAACGTGCCGGACTGTTTGAGGAGGCAATCCACCAACGTCGTTTTACCGTGGTCGACGTGGGCAATGATCGCGATATTGCGAATATGCTGCATAGAGTCTGCTCCGACCTGGGTCGGGGGCGGGTAATGTGGCTCCCCGGCGGAAAACGTCAAGCTCTGAAGCGCCTATTTGGTCGATTCTGTGTGTAAGTAGTTGGAAATGAACCTGACATTCCAGTTCCTACAGCGCTGAGTGGGGTGCGGGAGTGCGAAGAAGAGGTTGGCGCCGTACCGCGCAACCGCTCGGGCGTCGCGTTGCCCTAACGGTTTTGGCGCGGGTGCTCGCTCAGCGAGAGCGGCGGCACCGCTTCCTGCATGTGCCGCGAGGAACTGCGGAACGCCGAAGGACTGGTGCCCGTGAAGTGCCGGAATACGCGTGCGAAGTAGCTGCTGTCCGGCAGCCCCACCGCGTCCGCCACCTGGGTGATGTTCAACTGGCAGTTCCCCAGCAATTGGCAGGCCTTGCCTATCCGCAGCCGGTTGATGTAGTCCACCGGCGGCACGCCGAAAGCTAGCTGGAAGTACCGCTGCAAAGTGCGCTCCGACATGTGCGCGATGCGCGCGAGATCATCGAGCCGGAGAGCTTCGGTGTAATGGTGTTCGATGTGCGAGACCGCTTCATTAACCGCCAGGAGCGTGCGCGACGCGGGGGCCGTCATGCTGGTATAGCTGCGGGAGAGAAAACCGATGATGCGGATCAACAAGGCCAGCGTCAGGTGGCGGTACCCATCCCGTTGGGCGCGCAACTCCTCCTCCATGAGACTCACCCAACCCATGACCTGCTGCCGGGCGGCGGGGGCGAGAAAGAGCCGGCTTTGAAACCGATGGCTGTCGCGGAACGTGGGCTCCAGCTCGAAGAGCCCATGGTAACCCGGGAGGCGGGACAAATCCTCGCGCGGCAAGGCGAGCCCTTCCGGTTCGAAGAGGATGTTGCACAGCTCCAACCCCCGCGTCTCGGAGTAACCGTGGGCAAACCCGGGTTTGATGACAAACGCGTCCCCAGTGGCGAGCGCGTAGCTCGCGCCCCGCGTCAAATGCTGGGCTTGGCCGCCGAGCACCACCGCCAGTTCGACAAATCCATGGGTGTGCAGGCCGATGGCGGCGTGGTTGCGCAGGTGCATCACGGCCAGGGGATGACCCTCATCCCCGAAGATGTCGGGCCGGTCGCCGCGAAAATGGCCCTGCACGGGCAGGGGCATCTCCCCGGGAGAGCGTTGAACCAAGGGCGGCATGCGCGTATGTCGCTTTTGTGCTGGAAATTGTCGGAATCGTCAATGACAGAACTCGTAGCTCGGGCTAACAAGAGCGTAAGAACTCTATGAGCCGCGTCGTGTGGACGTCCGTCGGGATCGCACTCTCTGATCGTCGGGATGCAAAGTGGGCAGGGAGGCAGCGCGTGAACAGCAAGGCCGGCTCGGCGTTTACGCTCATCGAGTTGCTCGTGGTCATCGCCATCATCGCCATCCTGGCGGGCCTCCTCCTCCCCGCCTTGGCCCGGGCGAAGTCCCAAGCCCACGCCACCCTGTGCCGCAATAATCTCAAAGAGATCGGACTGGCCATCGTCCTGTACGCGGACGACAACAAGGATCAAGTGCCCTACGCCTGGTGGTACAATGCCTCCCACGACAGCGCGGACTCGAACAACTTCCAAACCCTGATCATCCCCTACGTGGGCAAGTCGAAGTTCTCCTCGAGCACGAACACCGACTCGAGCGACTTCGCCAAGAACGTCTTCCGGTGTCCCACCCGCATCCAAGAGAACCACTGGCGGCAGTACAAGAAGTTCCCCGGCTTCGGCAACCCTTGGAAGATCAGCTACGCCATGAGCCAGTTCACGCTGGCGGGCTATCCCCCCGCGGTAACCTCGCCCAGAACCGTGAAACTGACCGAGCTAACCACGCCGGCCCAGACCCTTTCGACCGCGGACGTCTCCTTCGAACTGAACCACCCGGCCGTCATCACCCTTGGCAAGGCGGATGCCAACTACTACGACCTCGGCTACCGCCACGGAGCCGTGCATCCGCAAGGCGGAGCGAATAT
The DNA here is from genome assembly GCA_964472515.1 of uncultured Verrucomicrobiota bacterium. Taxonomy (GTDB): domain Bacteria; phylum Verrucomicrobiota; class Verrucomicrobiia; order Limisphaerales; family J093; genus CAYYMW01. Next base: position 17,964 of record CAYYMW010000019.1, read on the forward strand.
CTTGTTCTTCGACAGTCACGTCACGCAAATCAAGCGCGCCCAGACCAACGGGGTCATTCTGAATTTCAAGAGCCCAAGCAACTGACAACCTCAACCCCAATACACGCATGAACCGTCTGATCAAGGGTCTGATCTGGGGGAGCGTGCCGGCGATCCTGCTGGCTCTCCCGGCGTCAGGCCAAACGCTGGTTAAGAATCCTAGCTTCGAAAGCAACCTCCCCGAAACCTGGCCGTTCTACGGTTCGATTGACGATTGGCAAGTCTCCGGCGGCCAAGGCGTCAACACCGCCAGCGGGCCGTTCCATAACAACGGCACGCCCGTGCCCGACGGCCAGCGCGTCGCGTTCAAGCAAGGCGGGGGCACGGTGTCGCAGGATCTCACCGGGCTCGAAGCCGGCAAGCGCTACTGGATTCAGTTCCGCTACGATGCGCGCAACGGCAGCGACTTGGACATCGCCGTCAAGTTCAGTACGATCAACCAGGGCGGGGCGATGGACGAAACGCTCGATACGATCATCAAGCCTCGGCCCGCCAGCGCCACCGGTGTGCCGTACTACTCGCGCACCGTGGCGGTCACGCCGGACTTCGGTGACGGCACTCTGACCTTCGACGTCACCACGCGCGGCGATTCCACCGCCCTGTTTGATGCCGTGACGCTCGTCCAGCGCGATGAGGGGAACTTCACTGTCATGAACCCGAGCTTCGAGGCCAGCGGCACCGTGTACAACGGCGCGCCGGCCGTCGGCACCGACTGGCCGGCCATAAGCGGTTGGACCAAGGTGGGCGTCGCGGGCGTGGACGACGGCACGGGCGGCCAGGCTGACAACGGCAAAATCCCCGAGCAGGCGCTTGTGGCCTTCATCAGCGACGCCGGTTCGCTTGCGCAGACGCTCAGCCCGCTCGTGTCCGGGGACAATTACCAGGTTACCTTTGCGTACAACGCGAAGTCCGGCACCACGCCGCACCTGCAGTTGCTCGTGGATGGCGCGGTGACTTGGGAAAAGGACGTGACGGCCGTCGGCGGGACGCAGCCCTACGCCAAACAGACGGTTTCCTTCAAGGCCACCGGCACCACTGCGCAGATCACCTTCAGCAACACCGTCGCGGGCGCAACCGTGTTGCTGGACGAGGTGATGGTCATCGGCAAAACCGGCAGCAGCCTGCCGCCGATGGGCATGGAACCGGCCAAGATGGCGCTTCGCGCGGGCGATGAAGGCATCTGCACCCTCACGGTGCCCGGCGAACGCCTCGCCCAAGGGCCGGCGGTGATCAAGCTGCGCAGCGCCAACACCGGAGTCTTCACCCTGCCGAATGCCGCCGCGGACGGCGTGCTGACACTGACGTACGAGGGTGCGACGACCAGCCAGCAGTTCAAGGTCAAGGGCGTGGGCGTGGGGAATGCGGCCGTGGAGTTCGTCGAATTCGCCGGCACGCCGGCGCCCGCCGACATCACTGCCGTCTACGTGGCGGCGGCCAGCTACGTCCTCAACCCGAGCTTCGAACTCGACAAGGACAGCGGCGTGGCCACGGCCCCGGTCTCGGGCTGGACCACCGGCGGCGCGAACATCGGCATGGCTGGCGCCGGCAACGCGTTCCTCGCCATCGACGACCTCACCATCCCCGACCGCCGCCAGGTGCTGCGCATCCAAGGCGGGGGCGGCACGGTGTCGCAGGTGATCAAGGGGCTGACGCCCGGCCAGTTGTACGGCCTGCAGTTCTTCTACAACGGCCGCACCTCCGGCTATCCCTACGAAATGGCGCTGGAGGTGAACTTCGCCGGCCAGCAACTGGCGAAGATCGAGAACATCGCACCGGCGGCCCAGAGCGGCCTGACGGACTACTACTTCCGTGAACTGCGCTTCACCCCCGCCGCGGCCGACGGCCTGCTCGAGTTCAAGACCGTTGTCACTGACGGCGACGCCACCCTCTTCCTCGACGCCGTTTCGATCGTGCCGCGCGTGGCAAATGAGCTCGCCGTGAAGAACTCGAGCTTCGAGGCCAGTCCGATGGGCGCCAACTGGCCCGGCTATCTCCAGCCCGAGCGGGTCGCTGGCTGGCTCTGCACGGGTAGCTACGGCGTGAACGGGTACAGCCCGAAGACCTTCTTCGTGGAACCCTTCCTCGACAACGGTATCAATGCCGACCAGGACAATGCCTTCTTCGGTCAGAACGCCGTCTCCGCGAAGACGACGATCGAGGGCCTGACCGCCGGTCAGAACTACACCTTGGTGTTCAGCTACAACTACCGCGACGGCCGCGAGCGGAACACCAGCGGTGACCCCAACACCGGTCAGATCAAGGTGACCGTGGACGGCGCCGAGGTGCTCACCACCGACGAGCAGCCACCAGTGGACACGCTCTCGCCCTGGCCCGGCTTCCGCCACACGCTGCCGTTCTACCAGGCGTTCGTCCCCGTCACCGCTGGCGCGGAAAGCATGGAAGTTGAGCTTGCCCACGTCGGCGTCACCGCTGATGAAACCTACCTCCTCGACGGCGTCCGTCTCCTCCCCGGCGCGCGCCAAGCACCGTCCATCACCGCTGGTCTGGCGGACCAAACGGTGTCCTCCGGCGCGACGGTGACCTTCAAGGTCACCCCGAAGGAAACCGGCCTGTCCTATCGCTGGCTCGCGGACGGCGTCACCCTGGCCGACGGCAACGGCATCAGCGGCGCCACGACCGCCACGCTCACGATCGCCAACGCCCAGGTGGCCAACAGCGGCACCTACAGCGTGATCGTCACTGATGGCGTGGGCTTCGCGGGCAGTGCGGCATTGCTGACGGTGGAAGCGCCGCCCGTCACGGATGTCAACATCACCGCCAAACTGTCCGCTGGGAAGGTGGTCATTGCCTGGCCGACCACCGCGACCGGCTTCAGGCTGCAGCAGGCAGCCGCGCTGCCCGCGCAAGCCGCCGGATGGACGGACGTGACCGCCCCAGCCGTGGAGAACAGTGGCAATTGGGAAGTCCAAATCGAGGCAACCGCGAGTCAGACCTTCTTCCGATTGGTGAAGTAGAGGTGCCTCTGCCGCACGTGACCCAAACGGAACCGAACCCGGGTGCCTTGGTCCAAAGCCTTGGCACCCGGGCTTTTGTTGGCTCGAACGTGGTTGGCAACTCGCGCCGCAACCGCGCCGGCAGCCTTGCTTGCCGCCGTGACCTAACCGAGATTGATCAGAAGGTCGTTCGTGATGATGCTGACCGGGCTTTCGGACTGGGCTAGTCGACGCCTCGCGGCGCGGGCGAGGACCCTGCGCGTCATGATGATGCTGGCAGCCGCTGTGCTGCTGCGCCTGCCCGCTGAGGCTACAGAGCATCCGTTCATCAGCGAACTCCAGTCCTCCAATCGCCGCACCTATGCGGACGAGGACGGCGATGCGACCGATTGGGTGGAACTGTGGAATCCCGGCGCCGCCCCGTTCGATCTAAGCGGGTGTGGACTCTCGGATAGCGCCCATTCCCCCTTCAAATGGGTGTTTGCCACCAACGCCGTTCTAAGGGCCGGGGAACGCATGGTGGTCTTCGCTTCCGGCAAAGACCGGCAGCCCGTCCCTGCCGGCACATTGGCTCCAACCAACGTGCCGGGGTTGGCGGTCTGGCTGCGCGCCGATGCCGTTGATCCGGCTGATTCCGGCCAGGTGCAAGTCATCGAGGGGGCGGTCTTCCTCACGGAATGGCGGGATGCGAGTGGTCAAGGCAATCACGCTGCCGCGGCTTCCGGGGGGCAAGCGCCCCAGTGGATCGCTCCCACCCCGGACACGCCGGCCACGGTGCGCTTTGACGGCGTGGATGATCTCCTGCGCTGGCCCAACCCGGCCGGGACCAACGATTTCTGTCTCTTTGCCGTCTGCCGAACGGCGCAAGCTCACGAAGTTGATCCGGAAAGCAACGCCGGGGTGGGGGGCGTCAGCGGCCAACGGTGGCTCTTTGGCGTCACTCACGGCGGCGACTTCGACGCCGGGGCCGGCGTTTCGATCGGCACGAATGGGATCTCGGTCTATGAGCACGGCTCCGGCTACATGCCGGCGCTGTTGACCTATGAGCGGCCCATCGGGAGTGACCTGCAGGTGCTGGCGGTCAATTACGACAACCACCTGCCGTCGCTCGACATCCAAGGGTTGGCGGTTCGCACCGGGGTCGCCTCGCTCCGCCGGGAAGTGTGGGCGCCTGTCGAGATGGGCGCTGGAGCTTACGGTGCGTTCAAAGGCGATCTGCTGGAGGTTCTCGTCTATCGTCGCAGCCTGACTGAAGACGAGCGCCGGGGTGTCGCCCGGTACCTTGCGGATCGGCATGGAATCACGCTGCCGCTGCCCCGCCATACGAATTTCCAGCTTAGCGCGAGCGGTGAGGAGGTGGTTCTTACCAGTCCGGATGGAACCTTGCTTGATCAGGTGAAGTTTGGCGCTGTGCCAGAGGACGTCTCCTACGGGCGCTCGTCCGAGGACCCCAGCCAATGGCGGTTCTTTGCGACGCCCACTCCCGGTTTGCCCAACGATACTCCCGGTGCGACGGAGTGGTTGGCGGCTCCCGAGTTCTCCCACCCGGGCGGTTTCTTCTCGAATCAGTTCGAACTGGCCCTGACGAATCCCAATGAAGGTGGCGAGATCCGGCTGACCCTTAACGGCGCGGAACCGGCCACCAACTCGGCCTTGTATCTCAAACCCATCGCCATCCGCAGCCGGATCGGCACGCCGAACAACCTCTCCGCCATTCCCACCGTTCCCGGCGGACAGCCCCCCAGCGGAGAGGTATTCAAAGGGTGGGTGGTGCGTGCCCGGGTGTTCAAACCGAACGCCATGCCAAGTCCCGTGGTCACCCGCACCTTCTGGATCGATTCAAGAGGCGCGGCCCGTTACTCCCTTCCCGTGGTGGCCCTATCGACCGATCACCGGAATTTCTTCGATCCGGACATCGGCATCTACGTGCCGGGCAATGCCCCGGGAGGCAATTATTCCCAGCGGGGTACGGCGTGGGAGCGCCCGGTCCACGTGGAACTCTACGAGACCACCGGCCAGATGGTTCTGGATCAGGAAGGCGACGTGAAGATTCACGGGAACACCTCGCAGGGATTCCCGATCAAGGGTTTGGATCTCGATGCCACAGGTGGCGCCGGCAGGCAACCCTTCCGATACCGGTTTTTTCCCGACCGCGACCGCGCCGAATTCGAACACATCCTGCTGCGCCCATCCGGCCATGACCACTACATGGCCTTCATGCGCGACGAGATGATGCAATCGCTCGGCGCCGAGACGGGGGCGGAAAGCCAGGCGGCACGCCCGTGCGTGGTCTTTCTGAACGGCGAATACTGGGGTTTGCACTACCTGAAGGAGAAGGAAGACGAGGATTTCGTGAGTTATTACGGCAAGACGCCGGTGAAGTCACTCGATTACCTCGAGGGTTACGCGGCCGCCAAGGCAGGCGACACCCGCCACTATGATGCCATGGTGCAATTCATGGCCGCCAACGATCCCGCGCTGCCCGCCAACTACGCGCAAATCCAGAGTTGGATGGAGGTCCCCAATTACATCGACTACAAGGTGTTCGAGATCTTCGAATATCGTTGGGACATCGGCAACCACCGGCTCTGGCGTCCGCACACGCCGGACGGGCGCTGGCGCTGGCTGCAGTTCGACAACGACGTGGGCTGGGGTGGCTTCTGGGCCGAACAGCCCGCCTGGGCCTACAACATGCTCGCGGCCGACCTGAGTGTCGATGGCCGGTTGAACGGCCACAACAACGAGGTCACCACCTTTCTCCTGCGACGCCTGATGTTGAATCCCGATTTCCAACGCGACTTCCTCAACCGCTTTGCCGATTTGCTGAACACCGTTCTCCTGCCCACCAACACGCTGGCTCACATTGACGGCTTTGCCGCTGCGTTGGCGCCGGAGATGGCGGAGCACTGCCAGCGCTGGCTGGCTCCGGCCTCGCTGACCGCCTGGCAGAACGCGGTCGAGTACCTCCGCGAGTACGCCCGGCGGCGACCAGATTTCTGCCGGCAGCACCTTCAGGCCTGCTTCAAGCTTCCCGGTGATGCCGCCTTGAGCCTTTCGGTGGACCCACCCGCCAGCGGCAGGCTGCGTTTGAATTCTCTGGAGCTTGGTTTCGTCGACCATGCCCGCTGGCAGGGCCGTTATTTTCTGGGCAACCCAATCCACCTGACCGCTCTTCCCGAGCCGGGCTACCGCTTTGTCGGTTGGGCGGGTCTGCCGGGCGTCATCACCAACCGTGTGCAGGTGATGCTGCATGGCGATTGGGCCGTGACCGCGCAGTTCGCTCCCTCTGCTTCGGTCGCTGCCCGGCTGCAGGTCCAAACGACCGCGCCGGGAGGGCTTCGCGTTCTGATTTTGGCCACGCCGGGAACCCAGTGGGTCCTGCAGCAATCTCGCGACCTGCACGATTGGCTGCCGGTGGCAACCGTGACCTTGAACGCCCAGGGTGTGGCGGAGGTGTCCGTCCAACGAGAGTCTGGCCCGGCCTGCTATTACCGGGCATGCCAGCCATGAGCCGTTCGGTTCATGGCTTCCTCCGACCTGACCAAAGGTGAACGGTTAGCGCCGGATTGCCCCTCCCTCGGAGCGTTCCGGATTGGCAGGAGGAGGTGGGCAACGGTAGGGTGGCTGGGTCATGGCCGAGACAATTGATGTTCATGGGATCACTCGTGCGGAGCGCTACGAGAGCCTCCTGCCCCAGTTGGAAGCCCTGCTCCAGGGGGAGACCGATTTGATCGCGAACCTGGCCAATGTCATGGCCGCGCTCAAGACCGTTTTCGGCTTCTGGTGGGTCGGCGTCTACTTGGTGAAAGGGGAGGACTTGGTCTTGGGGCCGTTTCAAGGTCCCGTGGCTTGCACGCGCATCCCGCGCGGTAAGGGCGTCTGTGGCGCCGCCTGGGGTCAGGCACGCACGGTGCTGGTGCCGGACGTGACCCGGTTTCCCGGCCATATCGCCTGCAGCGCGGCCTCGCGCTCGGAAATCGTGGTGCCAGCCTTTGACCATCTCGGGAACGTCTTTCTGGTGCTCGACATCGACAGCGACCGGTTGGCCGATTTTGATGAAACCGATCAGCGTTATCTTGAAGCCCTTTGCGCGCTCATCGCCCGCTGCCATGGCGGGGGCCGGTAGCGAGCCATCGGCGGGCGGGAGGCTTGGTCGAGCGGCCCGCTCTCGCTGGTCCGCCTAACGTTTGTTTTGCTGGGGACGGTTCTTCTCGATCCGGCCTTCAAGGTTCCGGAGTTGCTCGCGCAGTCGGTCTACCTCCTCGCGCAACTTGCGCATTTCGCGTCTCAGCTCTTCGTCTCCTCTGCCCCGCTGTGCGGCCACTTGGCGACGCAGACCTTCGGCCTCCTTCTCCAGCCGTTCGGCCTGTTTGGGCAGGCCCGCCGCGCGCAGGTTGTCGATTGCTACCCGCAGGTGCTGGAGTCGTTGATCCTCCCCCGGCTCAAACCGTTCCGGTTCCCGCATCGGGCCTTTCCTCGTCTCCGCGATTTGCCGTTTGAGCTCGGCCATCTCCCGCTCGACTCCGAGAGCTTCCTCCTTGGCCTTCGCGGCCTCGTCGTTCCGCTCCGACCGGCGCAACTCGTTCAGATGCTTCAACAGTTGTTCGCGGCGCTCCCGCAACTCGCGAAGGCGGTTCTCCAGTTCCTCTCCGGCGGGACGCATCGGGCCTGGGGCGCGCGCGCGCCATTCGTCGGCCTCGCGCTGGAGCTTCATGGCCTCCTCGTGGCGGCCTTGTGCTTTGAGGTCACCGGCTTTCTCCTGAAGTTGGGCGGCACGGACCAGGGGGCGTTCGGGATTCGGGTCTTCCTGGCCGGTGGCGGGCGCCCCTGCCAGCGCCAGAACGGCGCACGCGAGCAGAGGTCGCAGTAGGCGGCGGGGGGTGGCAACGAAGGTATTCATGGCGGTGTGCGGATCGAAGTTGGTCGTTATCATTAGCATACACCCTCAGGGCTGGTTGGGGAAGCCGTTCTTCGCTCTCGCTTCCATGCCGTTGCTCCGCCTGAGGCGCCGCCATGGCCTGCGCCGGGTGCCCAACGGACGCCACGGAGCGCAGCCGTGACGTCCTCGCGCCTAAGGTCCAGTCTCAGGCTTTCAGGAAGCTCTTGAGCATCCAGATCGTCTTCTGGTGCAGGGTGATGCGCTCGATCATTAGGTCCTGGCTTTCGGCATCATTCGACTGGCCGGCCAGGTCGCGGGCGCGGACGGCGTCCGCCACGAGTTTCTCGTTGGCGTCGATGAGTGCGCTTACGTAGGCCTCCTGGGCGAGCGGCGCGGCGAACTCCGTCAGTTGCGCCGTCTGGGCGAACTTGCCCAGCCCGCCGATCGCGTAGGCGCCCAGCGAGCGGATGCGCTCGGCAATGACGTCTACCGCGGTGAACAGCTCCTCGTATTGAGTCTGAAACGCGGTGTGCAGGGCGAAAAAGCCCGGCCCCTCGACGTTCCAGTGCGCTAAGTGGGTCAGCGCCATCAGGGCGTAAGAGTCCGCGAGGACTTGGTTGAGGCTCTGGGGAAGCGCCTTGACGGCGTCTTGCGGGGATGGGTTCTGTTCTTTCATAAATATCTGGCACCGGTCGTGGGTCAAACCACTTGGAAATTCGCTCCCAAGCAGGACGGTTTCGGTCGCTTGTCCGCTCGGTTGCGTCGCTTCGTGTTCATCTCGGCCCGTGCATGGTTGATCGGACGCGATGTGGCCGGGCGCAACCTACGCTCGCCTGCCAAGGCAGTTGAAATACTTGTTTCCTAGGCGCACCATAGGCGCTGCCTATGGAACTGCACCAGCTCCGCTATGTCGTGGCGGTGGCGCGCACGGGCAATTTTTCCCGGGCCGCCACGCAATGCCACGTTTCGCAACCTTCGCTGAGCCAGCAAATCCAGAAACTCGAAGATGAACTGGGGGAGCGGTTGTTCGACCGCTTGCGCACCTGCGCCCGGTTGACGCCGGCGGGGGAGGCCCTGCATGAGCGCGCCGTGCGCATCCTGGCGGAGGTGGAAGCGGCCCAACGGGAGGCTACCGAAGCCCGGGCGCTTAAGTCGGGCCTTGTCGCCGTGGGGGTGCTGCCGACCATCGCGCCGTATCTGCTGCCGCAGGTACTCCCTGGGTTCAGCCGGGAGTTTCCGGGCATCGAGATCGTCGTGCAGGAGGATACCACCGCGCGGCTGCTGAGTCTGCTCGCTGGGTGCGAGATCGATCTGGCCCTCGCCAGCCTTCCCCTGCACGGCGAGCAGGTGCGGTCGGAAGCGCTGTTCACGGAAGAGTTGTTGCTGGCGCTGCCGCCTCATCACCGGCTGCTGCGCAAGGCGTCGATTCGGCCCGCCGACCTGGGGGCAGAACGATTCATCCTGATGAAAGAGGGGCATTGTCTTGGGGACCAGGTGCTGGATTTCTGCACCCGTCGTGACTTCCATCCGAACGTGTCCTGCCGGAGTGCGCAGATCGAGACCGTCCGCGCCCTGGTCCAGGCGGGGATGGGCATCTCGTTGCTCCCAGCCATGGCTTGTCCCAAAGGGCGTGGTCCCCAGCCCCTGTATCGATCGCTGTCCCCTCCGTGCCCGCAGCGGGTGGTCGCCGTGGCTTGGTTGCGCGATCGCCCCCCCGGCCGGGCGGCTAGCGCGTTTCTCGAGCATCTGCGCGGCGTCGCACGGGACTTTTCGGCCGCGCCACAGGCGACCACCCGAGGAACGCAAGTCGGCGAGGCTCATGGCAAGGTCTCGTCGGATAACCTATAGAAACCATGACCCTCAACCGCAGTGAGTTGGTGGAACAGGCGATCCGCTTCCAGTCGCCCGAGCGGGTGCCGGTTGTGTTCTGGAACCGCGACCAGCAGGAGGGGGATGTGCTGCTGTACCACCTGGCGCTTGGCGCGCCGGGGGACGGTACGCCCAACGCCTGGAACTGGTGCGAGAACGAGTGGGGCTACCGGTTGGAATCGCTGGGGGATGGAACCATGGGGCACCCGACCGCGCCCTTCTACCCCGAGATGCCCCGGCCCGAGGCGATGCGGGTGCCGGCCCTGCGGGAGGCGGAACGGATGTCGGCGTTACCGGCGTTCCAGACCGCCTGCGGTGATCGCTACCGGCTCGCCAGCCTCGATCTGAGCGGCTTCACCGTCTACACGCTGCTGCGGGGTTTCGAGAACGCCATGCAGGATTTCGTCCTCGATCCGGAAGGGTTCGCCGCGCTCATGGATCGGATCATCGGGTTCGAGGAAGACCTGATGCGTTCGGCAGCGCGGCATGGTTTTCACGGGATTCACTTCGCGGACGATTGGGGCACACAGTCGGGATTAATCATCTCGCCCGCGATGTGGCGGCGCTTGTTCAAGCCCCGCTACGCCCGGCAGTTCGCGCTGGCCCACCAACTGGGGTTGCACGTGTGGTACCATTGCTGCGGGCGGTTCGAGCCGATCATGGAGGATTTCCACGAGATCGGCGCCGATGTGCTGAACATCTCACAGCCCAACGTCGTCGATGTGGCGGCAGTGGGCCGGCAACTCCGGGGTCGGCAGTGCTTCCTCATGCCGATCAGCTACCAAACCGTCTCCATCAGCGGCACCCCGGCCGAGATCCATGCCGAGGCGCGGCGATTGTACGACCTGCTGGGCACGCCCCAAGGCGGCTTCATCGGCTACGTGGAGGAATACGGTGTGATGGGTATGCCGCCCGAGAACTACCGTGCCTGCGGCGAGGCCTTTCGGCGGCTGGGCCGGTGCTAAGCGGACAGGACTGCTTCAGGCGGCGGCGCGGAGCGACTTGGCGATCGGGGCGAGCTGCTTGCGCCAGCGGCGGACAGCGGCACCCATGTTATGCTGGCCAAACAGCGCCGTGCCACTGACGAACGTGTCTGCCCCGGCCCGGGCGCACTCGAGCACGGTGGTTTCGTTGATCCCGCCGTCCACCTGGATGCGGAACGAAAGCCCCATTTCGCGACGCCAAGCCGCCACCTGCTGAATCTTCGGCAGGGTCTCCTCAATGAAAGGCTGGCCGCCGAAGCCCGGATTTACCGTCATGATCAGCACCAGGTCGACCTGCTTCAGGAACGGTTGGACGTGCTCGATGGCCGTGGGGGGGTTGACCGCCAGCCCGGTGCGACAGCCGAGCGCCTTGATCTTCCAAAGCAGCGGTGTGACGCGTTCGCCGAGTTCGACGTGGACGGTGATGTAATTGGCTCCGGCTTGCGCAAAGTGTTCGAGCAGAATAGCCGGCTTGCTGCACATCAGGTGGGCGTCAATGGGGAGGCGAGTCAGGGGGCGAAGCGCGCGGACCAACCCCGGGCCGAAAGACAGATTGGGGACAAAGTGCCCGTCCATGACGTCGAGATGAAGCCAGTCCGCGCCGGCGCGGACGGCCCGGCGCACCTCGCTCTCGAAGCGCGTGTAGTTCGCAGCCAGCAATGACGGTGCGATAATCATGGCGGGACGAGCCTATCGGCCGTGCTCTCCAGGCGCAAGCATCCCGTCAGCAGCCTCGAAGCGCCACCGGCGCAAGCGCTTGAAGATGAAGCTAAAAGGGCTTTGACAGACTCCGGCAACCGGCTTTTATTGATGCTACGGACTTTGTGTCGCCGTCTATGAAGCATACCCGTCTATTGACCGTCGCCGCGCTGTGGTTCGGCCTGCTCACTTTGGATGGCCAATCCCCCGGCCGCCAGGGGGCCGATTTTGGCTTCGACCGCGACACGGGGGGAAGCAGTGGGATGTTCAACCTGCGGGTTTCTCCTCCCACGGACGAGGGCAGGGAAGTGGTTGTCACGGTCGAGTGCGCCTACAACGGCTTGGCGGGGCCAACGGCGTACGCGGTGCCGGTTTTTGCGAAGAAAGGCGAGAAGAAAGGCGAGAAAGGCGAGAAGAGCGTCAGCGGCTGGTTCGGGAGCGACATGGCGTTGGTCACCAAAGGAAAGGGCCTCATCTCGATCAAGTGCCGCTTCTTCAATGACCAACCCGGCGTCCCGGCCGAGTTGGTCACGGACCGGGTGAGGATGTTGCTGCTGAACGAGACCAAGACCTCGGTCATTCAGGAGACGCCGTTCGCCAAGACCATCAAATGGGGAAGCCCCGACGCCAGGCCGGTGTTGGCGGAGGACCTGACCACCCTGCTCAGGCCGGCCCTCAGCCCGGAACAGGCGGCCCAAGCCAAGGCGAAAGCCGAGGCCGAGGCCAAGGCCCGGGCGGCAGCGGAAGCCAAGGCGCGCGAGGAGGCACGGATTCGTGAGGAGGCGCGGAAGAACGCGGAGGCAGAGGCCAAAGCGCGCGAAGAGAGCGCGGCCAAGGCCAAGGCGCAAGCGGACGCCCGCGAGCAGGCCCGCCTCGCGGCGGAGGCCGAGGCCCAACGGCTGGCGGAGGCGAAGCTTCAAGCCGAAGCAGCGGCCCGCAAGACCGCGGAGAGCCGCCGGCTCGCCGAGGAAAGGCGTGCCAACGAGGAAAAGGCCAGGCTGGAGACGGAGGCCAGGGCCAAGGCCGAGGCGGAATTGCGCGAGCAGGCTCGTCTGGCTGCCGAGCAGGAAGCCCGCCAGCGTGACGAGGCCCGCCGCAAGGCCGAGGATGAAGTCAGGAGCCGGGCCGCGGCGGAGGCCAAAGCCAAGGCCGAGGCCGAGGAACGGGAGCAGGCCCGCCTCGCGGCCGAGGCCGAAACCAAGCGCTTGGCGGAGGAGAAACGCCTGGCGGACGAGAAACTCAAGCAGGAGGCGGAGGCCCGCCGTCTGGCGGACGAGAAGAAGGCGGCCGATGCGCAGGAACGGGCGGCCGCCGAGGCTCGCGCCAGGGCCGAGGCGGAGGAGCGGGAGAAGGCCCGCATCGCCGCCGTGGCCGAAGAGCAGCGCCTGGCCGAGGAACGTCGTCAGGCCGAAGATCGCGCCCGGACCGAAGCGCTCGCGCGGAAGCTGGCCGAAGAACGCCGGGTAACCGAGGAAAAGCTCCGCCAGGAAGCCGAGGCCAAGGCCCGGGCGGAAGCCGAGGAAGCCGACCGCGCGCGACAACGGGCCGCGGAAGAGGCTCGGGCCGTGGAACAAGCCCGCCAGAAGGCCGCCGAGGAAGCTCGCGCCCAGCAAGAAGCGGAGACGAAGGCCCGGGCGGAAGCGGAAGAACGCGAAAGAGCACGGGCCACCGCCGCCGCCGAGGCGCAACGGCTTGCCGCCGAGAAAGCCGCCGCCGAGACCAGGGCGCAAGAAGAGGCTCGGGCGCTGGATGCTGCCCGGCAGCGGGCGGCTGCCGCCGAGGCTGCCCGGGCCGAAGCCGAAGCGCGGGCCAAGACGGAGGCCGAGGCGCGGGCCAAAGCGGAGGCCGAGGCGAAGAATGTTGCCCAAGCCGGAGGCGCTGCCGAGCCCATCAAGCTCGCCAGCAATCTCAAGACCGAGGTGGTGAACGTCGACGTGGTAGCCACGAGCCTGGACCGCAGCCAGCGCACGTTTGTGGTCGAGTTCGATTACAAGGACAACCTGGGTCCGAAGGCGATCCTCGGGGTGAACGTCCGCCGGAGCACGGATCAATCCAGCCAAAGCTACTTTGTGAGCGCCCCCGCCGAGTTGGGCAAGTCCCGCCGGCCCTTGCTCCTCTTTCCTGTCAAGTTCCAACCACCACCGGATGCCCCCGCCAGCAAGGCCAGTTCCTTCTCGACGGATCAAGTGCTGGTCTATTTGGCGGAAAACGCCACCGCTCCGCAGGCGAACCTCTTCCCGGCCACCATGGTCTTGCCGTGGCGGGCCCCAGGTGCCGCCGGGGAAAGCGCCCCGATCGCTTCGGACGGCAGCAGCCTCACGCTGGACAGCTTCCGCCAGAATGACCTCTACAGCGGCTTTGCCAAGGTCAAGTACAAGCTCGTCTCGCCCAGCGCCACTTTGCGCGCCAAGATCTACGATTCGAGCACTCCCGCCTCCGCCGACTTCTTCGCCATGGACGAGGAGACCATCAAGGCTGGAAAAGGTTCCACCATCGTCGAGATCAAAGTCAAGCCGGACGCCAAGACCGCGGACGCCATCATCAAGGCGGACACGATCGAGCTCGAATTGGTGGATCCCTCCGGCAAGGTCCTGGCCCGCATGGTGGAGAAGACCCCCATGCGCTGGTCCAAGCCGAAGCCCGAGTGAGCGGCGCGGTCTAGAAGCCGGTTCCTCCGCTCAGCCAGCTTTTCAAGGCGGCCAGTGCCCGCGCGCGGTGGCTGATGCGGTTTTTAGTCTCCGCCCCGAGTTCTGCAAAGGTGGCCTCATGGCCTTCGGGACGAAAGAGCGGATCGTACCCGAAGCCATGCGAGCCGCGGGCTGCGAAGAGTATTCGTCCCTCGCAAACGCCATCGAAAACCGGGATGGAGTTGGGGGACGCAACGGTCTGGGCGACCGACGCGAGCGCCAGCACGCAACGAAAGCGGGCGGTGCGGCGTTCCAGGGGAACGGCACTCAACGCAGCCAGGAGCTTGGCGTTGTTCTCGGCGTCGGTCGAGTTCCCCGCAGTCGCCGTGCCCATGGCCGCGTACCTCGCCGAATGCAAGCCCGGGGCGCCGTTGAGCGCATCCACTTCGAGCCCGGAGTCGTCCGCCAGCACATGGGCCGCTGACAGGTCGATGGGTTGACCGTCCGGCCGAGCAGCCAGCCACCCGGCGATGGTGGAGGCCTTCTTGCGGGCGTTGCCGGCGAAGGTGTCGGCGTCCTCCACCACGGCGGGCGCGCCGGGCAGGTCCGCCAGGCAGAGCCAGCGGTGCCCCGAGCCCAGGACTTCTTTGATTTCCTCGACCTTATGTCGATTGCGAGTCGCGATGACAAACGTAGCCACGTCGGCTATGCTGCCTCAGCGCGCCGTCCAATGGAAACGACAAATGAAAGCTCGAACCCATCGCCCACCCGGCTCTCGCCTGGCACCGCTCACCCTGACCCTGCAACTCCTGCTCTGCCCGATCATGATCGCCGCTGACCCAGCCTCCACCTCCGGCCCGGCCGACATGCCTCCCGTGCCGTCCTTCTCGATTCCCGCCACCGCAGCGGAATGGAATACTCAGCGCGTCCAGACCCGCGACACCCTGCGCGGACTCCTGGGGCGGTTGCCCGAACGGCCGGCACTGCCTGCCGTCAAGATCCGCAGCCGTGAGGATCGGGGCGATTACTGGCTGGAGCGGTTCGAGTTTGCCAACGGCGCCGGCGCCACCGTTCCGGGCGTCCTGCTGCTGCCCAAGCAGCCTGCCAGGAACGTACCCGCGATCCTCTATTGCCACTGGCACGGCGGCGAATACAGCAAGGGGAAGATCGAGCTGTTCGAAACCAACCACACCCCCGTGCAGCCCGGTCCAACCCTGGCGCGGCGCGGTTACGCCGTCCTCGCCATCGATGCCTATGGCTTCGGCGAGCGCAACGGCCTCGGACCCGCGGGCGGCAAGGATCGCGATGGCGCCGGTGAACTCACCGCCAGCAAGTTCAACCTCTGGCTCGGGCGCTCCCTTTGGGGGATGATCCTCCGCGACGACCTGATGGCCCTGGATTACCTGGCCTCGCGGCCGGAGGTGGACCCCAATCGCATCGGCGCCACCGGCATGAGCATGGGGGCGACCCGGACGTGGTGGCTCATGGCGCTGGATGAGCGCATCCGCGCGGGGGTGGCCGTGGCCTGCATGACCCGCTACCAGGACCTCATCCGCCATGATGGAATGAAATACCACGGCATCTATTACTACGTGCCGGGGATGCTCACCCATTTCGACACCGAGGCGGTGGTTTCTCTCGTTGCGCCGCGTCCCCTGTTGCTCATGAACGGCGACCAGGACGATGGCTCGCCCGTCGAGGGGATTCGTGCCATCGAAGGTGTCGCACGTCGGGCCTACGACCTCTCCAATGCGGGCGACCGACTGGAATCCCGCATCTACCCCGGGGTAGGGCATGAGTACCTGCCCGACATGTGGCAGCGAACGCTGGGCTGGTTTGACCGCCACCTGAAGACGCCATGAAGACCGCCAACCGCAAGTCCCCTCCGCGGCAGGGCAGGGCGTTGGGGCACAGCGCCGCAAGGGAGCCATTCAACACCGTTGAGGTTCTGGAGCGGCCACTGCAACTGGTCTTCGGCGGCCCGGACGGACGGACCCTGTTCATCCCGGCCCGGACCTCGCTCTACGCGGTGCGGGTGCGCCATCCGGGGCGATAGCCTGCTGCCTCATCCTGTGCGCGGGCTTGGGGCAAGGACTCGCAGCAAGGACTCGCAGCTTGACTTCCGGGCGGCGGCGGTCACCATGCCCAGCATAGCAAGGCGCAAACATCAGACCGGGTGGCGAACAGGCCATCGGAGCAAACAGCCTCAGGTGTGCCCTATTGGAATTGCGGCCAGATTTGAACCACGGCACGAGGCGAGGCGCTCAGAAGGAAGGCAGACTGTATGAGGGCGATGCGGAAGCTCAAGTGGTGGAACTCAATGGCGGTAATCCTAGGCCTTTGTTTGGGCGCCGGGGCGGCGGGGCTGCAGGCGGACACGAAGGAGGCGAAACTGCTGGGCCAATGGCCAGGCTTTCCACGCGGGCCCGCGGAAAGCACCTTCGTCACCAACGGTCTTGCTTACGTGGCGGCCGATACGGGTGGCATGGTCATTTTGGACGTGAGCAACCCGGCCCACGTCGTGCGGTTGGGCGGCTACGCCACCAGCTGGCCTGCGTATGGCATGCAAGTGGTGGGGACCACCGCGTATGTGGCGAAT